>NZ_QTQN01000014.1:0-159342 GCF_003853755.1 Burkholderia sp. Bp8984 | reverse complement strand
TGCGCGTCGAGTACCCAGACGGCTTCGGCCTCGCGCGTTCGTCGAACACGACGCCGGTGGTCGTGCTGCGCTTTGAAGCGGAGACCAAGGAAGGGCTCGAGCGCATCCAGGCGGACTTCCGCCGCGTGCTGACGGCCGCGAAGCCGGACGTCGAGCTGCCGTTCTGAACCCCGGCGGCCTGCGGGCCCCCGCCGGTGCGACGACGGTAGAAGGATCGTCGCGCCATTCCCGAAAAGCGGCGCACGCTGACGGCGTGCGGCCGCTTTTTGCCTGTGTGCCTCCCCGGGCGCGATAAAATCGCGTCTTTATGCCTGTCGCCGGCTGTCCGCCGGCGTTTTTTCAGCGTGCAAAAGATCCTGATCGTGCGCGTGTCGTCGCTGGGCGACGTCGTGCACAACATGCCGGTGATCGCCGATATCCGGCGTCGCCATCCCGACGCGCAGATCGACTGGCTCGTCGAGGAGAGCTTCGTCGACCTCGTGCGGCTCGTCGACGGCGTGCGCGACGTGCTGCCGTTCTCGTTGCGCCGCTGGCGCAAGAAGCCGTTCTCGGGCGCGACGTGGCGCGAGATCCGCGCGTTCCGCAAGCGCCTCGCGGCCGAGCAGTACGACCTCGTGATCGACTGCCAGGGGCTCATCAAGACGGCCTGGGTCGCGAGCTGGGCGCGCGGCCCGCTCGCCGGCCTCGGCAATCGCACCGACGGCGCCGGCTACGAATGGCCGGTGCGCTTCTTCTATCGCAAGCGCGTGCCGATCGCGCCGCGCACGCACGTGGTCGAGCGTTCGCGCCAGCTGGTCGCGGCCGCGCTGGGCGACCCGGCGCCGACGCCGGCCGATCCGGTCGACTTCGGCCTCGATACGCGCGCGGCGGCGCGCGCGGTCGCGACGCTCGGCCTGAACCTGCCGGTGCCGTACGTGGTGTTCGTGCATGCGACGTCGCGCGCCGACAAGCAGTGGCCGGATGCCGCTTGGATCGAGCTCGGCCAGGCGCTCGTGCGGCGCGGCGCGTCGCTCGTGCTGCCGTGGGGCAACGACGCGGAGCGCGCGACCAGCGAGCGGCTCGCTCAGTCGTTCGGCGCGGCGGCGATCGTGCCGCCGAAGCTGTCGCTGCCGGCCGTCGTCGGCCTGATCGACGGCGCGGCCGCGACGGTCGGGGTTGATACAGGTCTGGTTCACATCGCGGCCGCGCTGAAGCGTCCGACGGTCGAACTGTACAATTTCGCGACGGCCTGGCGCACCGGCGGATACTGGTCGCCGAACGTCGTCAATCTCGGCACGGCGGGGCAGCCGCCGTCGATCGCGCAGGTGAAGGCGGCACTCGCGGGCTTCGGCCTGCTGTGATGCCCGTCATGCCTGTCCTGCCTGCCTTGCCTGTCACGCACGCGAACCGATCATGAGCGAATCCCAGATCATCGAAGTCCCGTCCGCCGACTGGAGCGGACACAACCTGTCGACGCCGCGCGAGCAGCTGCTCGCCGCGGTCGAGGAAGGCAAGGTGCTGTATTTCCCGCACCTGCGCTTCGCGATCGAAGGCGGCGAGGAAGCGTTGCTCGATCCGGCGCTCGCCGACCCGAAACGCAAGAACATCAGCCTCGCGCCGAACGGCGGCGCGCTCGTCGGCGTGCTAGGCGACAGCGTCACGCAATCGGCCGTGCGCGCGCTGGTCGCGCGCTTCCAGCAGCAGGCCGGCACGCTCGTCGACGGCCTGTTTCCCGAATACCGCGGCAAGCTGCGCGTCGCGCCGACGAGCCTGCGGCTGATGCAGGTCGAGACGCGCCAGACATCCTGGCGCAAGGACGACAGCCGGCTGCACGTCGACGCGTTCCCGTCGCGGCCGAACTACGGCGAGCGGATCCTGCGCGTGTTCACGAACGTGAACCCGGCCGGCGTGCCGCGCGTGTGGCGTGTCGGCGAGCCGTTCGAGGACGTCGCGAAGCGCTTCCTGCCGAAGATCCGGCCGCAGTTGCCGGGCTCGGCGTGGCTGTTGAACCTGCTGCACGTGACGAAGTCGCCACGCAGCGCGTACGACCACCTGATGCTGAACCTGCACGACGGGATGAAGGCCGATCTCGACTACCAGAAGACTTGTCCACAGCAGACGATGCCGTTTCCGCCGGGCAGCGTGTGGATATGTTTCTCGGATCAGACTTCGCACGCTGTGATGTCCGGCCAGTTCATGCTCGAGCAGACCTTCTTCCTGCCGGTCGACGCGATGGTGCGTCGCGAATGCGCGCCGCTCGGGATTCTCGAGCGCCTGCAGGGCAGGGCGCTGGTTTGAGCGCGCCTTTTCACCGACGCAATACGAGGGCTGCTGCATGCTGAGGGCGATCTATCGCACGCTGTGGTGGCTCGTCGCGCCGATCGCGGTGATCCGGCTCCTCGTGCGCTCGCGCAAGGAGCGCGGCTATCGCGAGCACATCGGCGAGCGCTTCGGCCACGTCGCCGGCCGTTCGCCGGACGATCGCGCGCCGCTGATCTGGGTGCATGCGGTGTCGGTCGGCGAGACGCGCGCCGCGCAGCCGCTGATCGACGCGCTGATGCGCGCGCGGCCCGACGCGCGCATCCTGCTCACGCACATGACGCCGAGCGGCCGCGCGACCGGCGAGCAGATCTTCGGCGAGCGCGTGCTGCGCTGCTACCTGCCGTACGACATGCCGGGCGCGGTGCGGCGCTTCCTGCGCGCCTGGCGGCCGACGCTCGGCCTCGTGATGGAAACCGAGGTGTGGCCGACGCTGATCGACGAGTGCCGCCGCGCGGACGTGCCGCTCGTGCTGACCAATGCGCGGATGTCCGCGCGCTCGCACCGGCGCGCGGCGAAGTTCGGCGCGGCGACGCGCGACGTGTTCGGCGGATTCTCGCGCGTGCTCGCGCAGAGCCCGGCCGACGCGGAGCGGCTGACGTCGCTCGGTGCACGCAACGTGGCGGTGCTCGGCAACCTGAAGTTCGACATGACGACGCCGCCGGAGCTGGCGGCGCGCGGCCACGCATGGCGCGACGCGATCGGCACGCGGCCGGTGTGGGTCGCGGCCAGCACGCGCGAGAACGAGGAGGCGCTGGTGCTGCAGGCGTTCGCCGCGATGAAGACGGCCGGTGCGCTGCTGATTCTCGTGCCGCGTCATCCGCAGCGCTTCGCCGAAGTGGAAGCGCTGGTCGCGCGCAATGGGTTCAAGTGCGTGCGGCGTTCGGTGTGGGCCGCCGACGCCGCGGCGCTCGCGGCCGGCCGGCCGGCCGCCGAACCGTTGCCGGCCGATGTGACGGTGCTGCTCGGCGATTCGATGGGGGAACTCGGCGCGTACTATGCGGCCGCCGACGTCGCGTTCATCGGCGGCAGCCTGCTGCCGCTCGGCGGGCAGAACCTGATCGAGGCGTGTGCGGTCGGCGTGCCGGTGCTGATCGGCCCGCACGTGTTCAACTTCACGCAGGCGACCGCCGATGCGGTCGCGGCCGGCGCGGCGATGCAGGTCGCGGATCCGCTCGATCTCGCGCACGTGCTCGATGCGCTGTTCGCCGACCACGCGCGGCGTGTCGCGATGGGCGCGGCCGGCGCCGCGTTCGCGTCGCGCCATCGCGGCGCGACCGCGCGCTCGGTGGACGTGCTCGCGGCGCTGCTGCCGCCCGTCGAGCGCGGCGGGCGTGCGATGCACGGCGCGGCCGACGCATCCGACGACTGAGCGGGCGGCGCAAGGCCGTCCCCCGGGCCGACGTGGCGGCGGCATGTCGCCGCCGCGTCGCTCACACCGTCAGCAATCCTTTCCTTTCGATGAACGCGACGACATCGGCGACGCCCTCGAGCGCTTTCAGGTTCGTCATCACGTAAGGCCGCTCGCCGCGCATCTTCTTCGTGTCGGACGCCATCACGTCGAGGTTCGCGCCGACGAGCGGCGCGAGATCCGTCTTGTTGATCACGAGCAGGTCGGACTTCGTGATACCGGGCCCGCCCTTGCGCGGAATCTTCTCGCCGCCGGCCACGTCGATCACGTAGATCGTCAGGTCCGACAGCTCGGGGCTGAAGGTCGCCGCGAGATTGTCGCCGCCCGATTCGATGAACACGATGTCGGCGTCGGGGAAGCGCGACAGCATGCGGTCGACGGCCTCCAGGTTGATCGACGCATCCTCGCGGATCGCCGTGTGCGGGCAGCCGCCCGTCTCGACGCCCATGATGCGTTCCTCGGGTAGCGCGCCCGCGACCGTCAGCAGGCGCTGGTCTTCCTTCGTATAGATGTCGTTCGTGATCGCGACGAGGTCGTAGCGCTCGCGCATCGCCTTGCACAGCATTTCGAGCAGCGTGGTCTTGCCGGAGCCGACCGGGCCGCCGATGCCGACGCGCAGCGGCGGCAGTTTCTTGGTGCGGCGGGCGGAGGAGGTTGCGGGTGCGTTCATGGCGTGGATCGGGTTCAGGAGCGGAACAACCGCGAATACTGGGTTTCGTGCCGTGCGGACAGGATGCCGAGCTGCGGCGCGAACGTGTTGATGGAGTCGGGCGGCGTCGCGAGCGCGCGGCGCACGGCCGCGTCGATCGCGCCGCGCAGCGCGACGATGATGCGCTGGCCGGCGAGCTGGCCGAGCGGCACCGCTTTCAGCGCGGCCGACGTCTGGTTCTCGACCCAGCCGAACGCGTATGCGGCGAGCGTGGCGTCGGCGCCGGCACCGTGTGCGGCCGCCGCGTATGCGAATGCGGTCGGCAGCGCGATCGGCGTGAGCGATGCGAGCGTCGCGCGGCGTGCGGCATCGCCCCATTCGAGCGACGCGCACAGTTGCGCGAGCGACCAGCCCATCTGCTCGGTCTCGCGGCGCAGCTCCGCCGATTCGCGGCTCGCGACGAACCATGCGTTCTCGCGCGCCAGCGCGTCGGCGTCGTGCGCGTGCCAGCGCGCGAGCTGGTGCGCGAGGAACGGCAGCTCGCCGTGTGCGAGCACGTCGGTCAGCCCGCTCGCGATCCAGTCGCGCGCGGTGTCGGCGTCGCGGATCAGGTTCGCGTCGAGCGCGGCTTCGAGTCCCTGCGAATAGCTGAACGCGCCGATCGGCAATGCGGGCGACGCGAGATGCAGCAGCGCGACGAGCTCAGTGGTGGTCATGACCGTGGTGGTCGTGCGAGCGGCCGGGACCATGCTGATGATCGTGATCGTGATCGTGATCGTGATCGTGCGAGTGCGAGTGCGAGTGGCCGTGGTGTTCGCCGAAGACCTGCTGCGCGAGCGCGTAGTCCTCGGCGAACGTCGCATCGTGCCCGTGCTTGTGGCCGCCGCCGTACGCGCCGGCTTCCGGCTGGAACGGTGCGCTCGTTTCCTCGACCTGCGTGTCGAGCCGGCGCAGCATGTCCGCGAGCACCGGATCGGCTTCGAGCTTCAGGTAACCGTCGCCGATCTCGACCGGCGTGTGACGGTTGCCGAGGTGATACGCGGCGCGCATCAGCGTGAGCGGGTCGGCCGCGCGCACCAGCAGCACGGTCTCGGAGGCAGCGGCGACGCGCACGAGCGCGCCGTCGTCGGCGACGAGCACGTCGCCGTCGCGCAGCACGGTGCCGCGCGGCAGCAGGACCGCGACGTCCTCGCCGGTGTCGAGCGTGGCCGCGAGGCGGCTCTTGCAGCGGGCGTCATAGGCGAGCGTGAGCGTCGGCGCGCGCGCGACGAGCGACGCGGCGAGCTTCACGTTCGGGGCAATGCGTTTGTCGAGGGTGCGCATGGAACGGAAAACCGGAAATCAGAACAGGAAATAGCGTTGCGCCATCGGCAGCACCGTCGCCGGCTCGCAGGTGAGCAACTGGCCGTCGGCGATCACGTCGTAGGTTTCGGGATCGACGCTGATCGACGGGCGCCATGCGTTGTGGATCATGTCGGCCTTCGTCACGTTGCGGCAGTTGCGCACGGGCACGACGCGCTTCGCGAGCCCGTAGCGTTCGGCGATGCCCGCGTCGGCCGCCATTTGCGACACGAAGGTCAGCGACGTGCGCGCGAGCGCACCGCCGCGCGTGGCGAACATCTCGCGGTAGTGGACCGGCTGCGGCGTCGGGATCGACGCGTTCGGGTCGCCCATCTGCGCCATCGCGATCATCCCGCCCTTCAGGATCATCGACGGCTTGATCCCGAAGAATGCGGGCTCCCACAGCACGAGGTCGGCCCACTTGCCGGGTTCGATCGAACCGACTTCGTGCGCGATGCCGTGCGTGATCGCCGGGTTGATCGTGTACTTCGCGACGTAGCGTTTCGCGCGGAAGTTGTCGTTGCGCGCGCCGTCCTCGGGCAGCGCGCCGCGCTGCACCTTCATCTTGTGCGCGGTCTGCCAGGTGCGGATGATCACTTCGCCGACGCGGCCCATCGCCTGCGAGTCGGACGACAGCATCGACAGCGCGCCGAGATCGTGCAGGATATCTTCGGCCGCGATCGTCTCGCGGCGGATCCGCGATTCGGCGAACGCGAGATCCTCGGCGATCGACGGATCGAGGTGGTGACACACCATCAGCATGTCGAGATGCTCGTCGAGCGTGTTGATCGTGTACGGGCGCGTCGGGTTGGTCGACGACGGCAGCACGTTCGCTTCGCCGCACACCTTCAGGATGTCCGGCGCATGGCCGCCGCCCGCGCCTTCGGTGTGGTACGTGTGGATCGTGCGGCCCTTGAACGCGGCGACGGTCGATTCGACGAAGCCGCCTTCGTTCAGCGTGTCGGTGTGGATCGCGACCTGCGTGTCGGTGTCGTCGGCGACCGACAGGCAGTTGTCGATCGCGGCGGGCGTCGTGCCCCAGTCTTCATGCAGCTTCAGGCCGATCGCGCCGGCCGCGATCTGCTCGACGAGCGGCTGCGGCAGGCTCGCGTTGCCCTTGCCGAGGAAGCCGAGGTTGATCGGCCAGCCGTCGGCCGCCTGCAGCATCCGCTCCATGTGCCACGGGCCCGGCGTGCAGGTCGTTGCGTTGGTGCCGGTGGCGGGCCCCGTGCCGCCGCCGAGCATCGTCGTGACGCCCGACGCGAGCGCTTCGTCGATCTGCTGCGGGCTGATGAAGTGGATGTGCGTATCGATGCCGCCGGCCGTCACGATCAGCCCTTCGCCGGCGATCACTTCGGTCGCCGCGCCGATCGCGATCGTCACGCCGGGCTGGATGTCGGGATTGCCGGCCTTGCCGATCGCGGCGATCCGGCCGTGCTTGATCGCGATGTCGGCCTTCACGATGCCCCAGTGATCGAGGATCACCGCGTTCGTGATGATCGTGTCGGGCACGTCGGCGGCCACGCGCTGCGACTGGCCCATCCCGTCGCGGATCACCTTCCCGCCGCCGAATTTCACCTCCTCGCCGTAGGTCGTGAAGTCGCGTTCGATCTCGATCAGCAATTCGGTATCGGCGAGCCGCACGCGGTCGCCCGTCGTCGGCCCGAACATTTCCGCGTACGCGCGGCGGCTCAAGCGTAGTGTCATGTGCTGTTCCTGAAGAGCGGGGCGCGGCTTACAGCGGCCCCATCACCTTGCCCTGAAAACCATAGACGGCGCGTTCGCCGGCCAGCTCGACGAGCTCGACGGTGCGCGTCTGGCCCGGCTCGAAGCGCACGGCCGTGCCGGCCGCGATGTTGAGCCGGAAGCCGCGCGCGGCCGCGCGATCGAACGACAGCGCGTCGTTGACTTCGAAGAAGTGGTAGTGCGAGCCGACCTGCACCGGGCGGTCGCCGGTGTTCGCGACGACGAGCGAGATCGTCGCGCGGCCCGCGTTCAGTTCGTGCTCGCCGTCGTCGGTGAGGATTTCGCCGGGGATCATGCGTGCTACCTCGGTCACGGAATCGGGTGGTGGACGGTGACGAGCTTGGTGCCGTCCGGGAAGGTCGCCTCGACCTGGATGTCGGGGATCATCTCCGGCACGCCGTCCATCACGTCGTCGCGCGTGAGCAGCGTCGTGCCGTAGTGCATCACCTCGGCGACGGTCTTGCCGTCGCGCGCGGCTTCCATCAGCGCGGCGGTGATGAACGCGACCGCTTCCGGATAGTTGAGCTTCAGCCCGCGCGCGCGGCGGCGCTCGGCCAGCAGCGCTGCCGTGAAGATCAGCAGCTTGTCCTTTTCTCGGGGAGTCAGTTTCATGAAGGCAGTCGTTCAGGAAAACGTAATTTTTATCGGTGCGCGGGATGCCGGCGGGGGCGCGGTTCATCGTAGCACCGTGCCGTTGTTCCTGCGTCGTGTATCCGATATGTAAGCAGCAAGGTGCGTGCCATGTCGGTGCGGCGTGCGGCGATGCGCGATCGTGGTGCGCGATGCATGGATCGTGGGCAGCACGGGCGGCGCTGCTGCGCCGAAACGGTGCGTGCCGGGCCGCGTGCTCAGGTCTGCCAGAGGCGCAGCGGTCGCGCGTCGACACCGTGCACGAGCGGGCGCAGGTGGAGCCAGCAGCCGGCGAAGTGACGCTGCAGCGCTTCCATCGACGTCGACACCGCGCGCACCAGCACGACGCCCGGCGTCACGCAGGTCGCGCCCGCGCGCAGCGTGTCGTCGAACGGCATCCGCGCGCCAAGCATTTCGGCGAGCGCGGCATCGCACGCGGCGCCGGCCGCCCACAGCGTGCCGTACACGGGAAAGCCGGCGAGGCCCTGCAGCGCGCCGCGCAGCGGATCGTGCGCGTCGAGCAGCGCGCGCTCGGTCCACAGCGGCCGGCCGTCGGCATCGACGAGTGCCGAACCCGACACGATGCGGCCCGCCGACCACGTTTCGCCGGCCGCCTGCCGGCCGAGCTGCGTCGCGTCCCAGCCGATCGCGCTCGCGCCCGCGCCGAGCGTCACCGTGAAGTCCAGCGCGGCGTGGGCCGCGTCGAAGAACAGGTTGTTCTGCGGCAGCCAGTCGAGCTTCGCGTGCGCGCCGACCGTGATGCCGATGCGTTGCGTCGCGTCGAGGCCGTTCGACTTGTACCACTTGGTCGCGCCGGGCGTCGTCAGCACCGCGTGCGTGCCGTCGCCGAGCGCGATGTCGATGTCGAGCCGGTCGCCGCCCGCGACACCGCCCGGCGGGTGGACGATGACCGCGTGGCAGATCGCGTCGCCTTCCGGATACAGCGGCCGCTGCACGCGCAGCGGGCCGTCGTGCAGCCGATGGACGAGCGTCGTGCGCGCGCCGTGCCGTTCGAAGCCGAGTTCGAGACGGCCGCGCCACGACTTGGCGACGGCGGGGCGGGACAGCGGGGCGTGGGAATCGAGGGCGGACATCGGCGGGAAGCAGGGAACGGGCGCGGTGATCGAGGATGCTACCGCAACACTATACGCTTGGGTGTTCGGGTTGCCGAACGTGGCGTAGGGGAGCGGCGACGGCACCGGCCATCGCGTGACATGCGTCGACCGTCGGCGCAACGCGTCGGCGCAATCCTGCGCTGCGTGGCGCGCTACACCGCGATCAGCTCGCGCACGCCGTTCGTTTCCATGTCCCGCGCATCGCCGCCGGCGATGACCTCGCCGCGGCTCATCACCCAGTAATGGTCTGCGATCGAGCGCGCGAAGTCGTAATACTGCTCGACGAGCAGCACGGTCATCTTCGATTCGTCGACGAGCTGGCGCAGCGTGCGGCCGATGTCCTGGATGATCGACGGCTGGATGCCCTCGGTCGGCTCGTCGAGGATCAGCAACTGCGGCTCGCTCATCAGCGCGCGGCCGATCGCGAGCTGCTGCTGCTGGCCGCCCGACAGGTCGCCGCCGCGCCGGGCGCGCATGTCCTTCAGCACCGGGAACAGGTCGTAGATGCGGTCGGGCACTTTCGATGGCGTCTTGCGGCTTGCCGCGCCGACGAGCAGGTTCTCCTCGACGGTGAGCCGCGGAAAGATGTCGCGGCCCTGCGGCACGTACGCGAGACCGGCCGCGACGCGCGCATACGGCGGCAGTGCGCCGAGCGCGGTGCCGCGCCACGACACGCTGCCGCTCTTCGCGGCGACGACGCCCATCAGGCAGCGCAGCAGCGTGCTCTTGCCGACGCCGTTGCGGCCGAGCAGCACGGTGAGCTTGCCGTCGTCGGCGGCCAGCGTCACGTTGCGCAGGATGTGGCTGCCGCCGTAGTACTGGTTCAGTGCATCGATCTTCAGCATTGCGTCACCGTCCGAGGTAAGACTCGATCACCGCGTCGTCGCGCTTGACCTGGTCGAGCGTGCCTTGCGCGAGCACCGCGCCTTCGGCCATCACCGTCACGCGGCCCGTGTCGCCCGCGAGCGCCGCAACGAACTCCATGTCGTGCTCGACGACCATCATCGAGCAGGTGCCGCGCAGCGTGTTCAGCAGCTTCGCGAGTTCCATCGTCTCGTGGTCGGTCATCCCGGCCGCCGGCTCGTCGAGCAGCAGCAGGGCGGGGCGCTGCATCAGCAGCATGCCGATCTCGAGCCGCTGCTTCTGCCCGTGCGACAACTCGCCGGCCGCGCGATACGCGTCGCTTTCGAGGCCGATCAGCGCGAGCGTCTCCTCGATCTTCGCCTGCGCCGCGCGGTCGAGCCGCGCGCGCAGCGACGCGAGCCAGCCCTTGTCGGTCTGCATCGCGAGTTCGAGGTTTTCCCACACCGGATGCTGTTCGAACACGGTCGGCTTCTGGAATTTGCGGCCGATCCCCGCGCGCGCGATCGCGGGTTCGTTCATCCGCGCGAGGTCGATGGTCTGGCCGAGAAACACCTTGCCGGCATCGGGCCGCGTCTTGCCGGTGATCACGTCCATCATCGTCGTCTTGCCCGCGCCGTTCGGGCCGATCACGCAGCGCAGCTCGCCCGCGTCGATCGCGAGCGACAGCTTGTTCAGCGCGCGAAAGCCGTCGAAGCTTACCTCGATGTCCTCGAGGTAGAGGATCGTGCCGTGCGACGTGTCGATGCCGGGCGGTGCCACGCGGCCCATCGATGCGCTGCCGCTGACGGCCAGCAGCTCGTCCTCGGGCGGTGGCGTGAACTGGTAGAGGGCGGTGCCGTTCATCCGCGTTTCCCCTTTGCGAGCAGCGTGTCGACGAGGCCCATGATGCCGCGCGGCAGCAGAAGCGGCACGAGCACGAAGATCAGGCCGAGAAAGAACAGCCAGTATTCGGCGAAGTACGCGGTAAAGAGGCTCTTCGCGCCGTTCACCGCGAATGCGCCGACGATCGGCCCGATCAGCGTGCCGCGCCCGCCCACCGCGACCCAGATCGCCATTTCGATCGAGTTGCCGGGCGACATCTCGCCGGGGTTGATGATGCCGACCTGCGGCACGTACAACGCGCCCGCGATCCCGCACAGCACGGCCGACAGCGTCCACACGAACAGCTTGTACGCGAGTGGGCTGTAGCCGAGGAACATCAGCCGCGTCTCGCCGTCGCGCACCGCGGTGACCACCCGCCCGAGCTTGCTGGTGACGATTGCGCGCGCGACGATGAACGCGAGCACGAGCGTCGCGAAGGTCAGCAGTAGCAGCACCGTGCGCGTGCCGGGCGACGTGATCGGAAACCCGGCGATGCGCTTGAAGTCGGTGAAGCCGTTGTTGCCGCCGAAGCCCGTCTCGTTGCGAAAGAACAGCAGCATCGCCGCGAACGTCAGCGCCTGCGTGATGATCGACAGGTACACGCCCTTCACGCGCGAGCGGAACGTGAAGAAGCCGAACACCCACGCGAGCACGGCCGGCACGAGCACGACCAGCGCGAGCGCCCACGCGAGATGCTGCGTGCCGCTCCAGTACCACGGCAGTTGATGCCAGTCGAGAAACACCATGAAGTCGGGCAGGTCGCTGCCGTACTTGCCGTCGCGGCCGATCTCGCGCATCAGGTACATGCCGATCGCATAACCGCCGAGCGCGAAGAAGAGGCCGTGGCCGAGGCTGAGAATGCCGCAGTAGCCCCACACGAGATCGAGAGCGAGCGCGGCGATCGCGTAGCACATCAGCTTGCCGGCGAGCGTCATCGCATACGCGGACAGATGGAACGTGCTCGACTCGGGCGCGACCAGCGCGGCGAGCGGCACGCCGATGCCGATCGCGACGCACAGCGCGACGAGCGCGAGCCATGCGCAACGCGACAGCAGCGCGGGGCGGGGCGGCAGGCCGAGCGCGAATTTTTCTTCCGCACGCGCGGCGGCAGCGGGCTTCGGCGCGTCGGCGATCGGCTTCGACAACGAATCGGTGATTGAAGTCATGTCAGGCCTCCGCGCTGCGTCCCTTCGGGGCGAACATGCCCTGCGGACGTTTCTGGATGAACAGGACGATCATCACGAGCACTGCGATCTTCGCGAGCACGGCGCCCCAGAACGGCTCGATCGCCTTGCTGACGAGGCCGAGCCCGAAGCCGCCGAGCACGGTGCCGGCGATCTGGCCGACCCCGCCGAGCACGACCGCCATGAACGAATCGATGATGTAGTTCTGCCCGAGGTCGGGGCCCACGTTGCCGATCTGCGACAGCGCGCAGCCGCCGAGGCCCGCGATGCCCGCGCCGAACGCGAACGCATACGCGTCGACGCGCGCGGTCTTCACGCCGACGCACGCGGCCATCCGGCGGTTCTGCGTGACCGCGCGCACGAACAGGCCGAGCCGCGTCTTCGTCAGCACGCCCCACGCGACGCACACGACCGCGAGCGCGAACGCGAGGATCGCGAGCCGGTTGTACGGCAGGATCAGGTTCTGCATCACGGTGACGCCGCCGCTCATCCACGACGGGTTCACGACCTGCACGTTCTGCGCGCCGAACAGCATGCGCGTCGCCTGGATCAGGATCAGGCTCACGCCGAAGGTCGCGAGCAGCGTCTCGAGCGGGCGGCCGTACAGGTGCCGCAGCACGAGCCGCTCCAGCACGACGCCGACCAGCGCGGCCGCCGCGAACGAGACGGGCACCGCGACGAGCGGATACCAGTCGAACGCGGCCGGCGCGTAGCGCTGGATCAGCGTCTGCACGACATAGGTTGCGTACGCACCGATCATCAGGAATTCACCGTGCGCCATGTTGATCACGCCGATCAGCCCGTACGTGATCGCGAGGCCGAGCGCCGCGAGCAGCAGCACGCTGCCGAGCGACAGGCCCGCGAACACGGTGCCGGCGATTTCGCCGCGGCGCTGCAGCGCGTGCAATGCGTCGAGGCCTTGCTGCGCGGCGTCGCGCACGCGCGCGTCGGGTTCCGTGTAGCTGCCGTCGGCATTCTTCGCGACGAGCGGGCGCAACTGCTCGATCATGTCGAGGTCGCGGCGCGCGGCCACCACCTGCACGGCTTCCAGACGCTTCGCCGGATCGGCGTCGTGCAGCGCGGCAATGGCCCACAGTGCGTCGAGGCGGCGCTTCAGCGCGGGATCGGTTTCCTTCGCGCGCGCGCGATCGATCATCGGCTTGAGCGCCGGGTCGGGCGACTTCAGCAGCGCATCGATCGCGTCGCGGCGCGCGGCGACGTCGGGCGACGCGAGTGCGAGGCCCGACAGCGCGCCGGCGATCTTCGTGCGCAGCAGGTTGTTCAGCATCACGGGCTGCGCGTCGCCGGCCGGCGTCGCGGCTTGCGTGAGCGCGTCGTGCGCGGTGTCGCCGGTCTGGATCAGCAGGCGGCCGTCGCCGGTCGCGAGCGCGTCGCCGCTCGACAGCGCATGGAGCAACGCGACGGCGCGCGGGTCGGCATCGGCGGCGAGATGGTCGACCGCGGCCGTCTTCGCGTCGAAGTCGTCGCCGGCGAGCGCGGCGGTATCGGCGGCCGTCAGGGCGAACGCGGCGCGCGGCAGTGCGCCCGCCAGCGCGGCACAGGCGACGACCGCGACGGCGGCGCGGCGAAAGCGTGTAGGCATCGGGAGATCCTGTCGGGCGTGGGAAAGCGGGTTCGTGCGGCGGTGCGCGTGCGATGCGTTACGGTGAGTACCGGCATTCGCGCACCATCCTGCAAGCGGAGCGCCACGCCGGTGCGCAGCGCCCCGCATCGCATCAGGCCAGCGCCGCGCGCTGCCGGCGCAGGAACGCCGGGATCGAGCTGACGATGTCCGGCTTGCCCTGGTTGCCTGCGATGAACGGGCTCCACGGCTGCGCGCGCACCGCGGTCTTCGTCTTCCACACGACGTTGAATTGCCCGTCGCCGCGAATCTCGCCGATCATCACCGGCTTGTGCAGGTGATGGTTGCCGTCCATCGAGAGCGTGAAGCCCGAGGGGCCGGCAACCGTCTGGCCGATCATCGCGACGCGCACCTTGTCGACGTCGGTGCTCTTCGCCTTTTCGACGGCCTGCTTCCACATGTGGATGCCCACGTAGGTTGCCTCCATCGGATCGTTCGTCACGCGCTTCGCGCCGCCCGGCAGGTTGTTCGCCTTCACCCACGCGGCAAACTGGTCCTTGAACTTCGTGTTGGTCGGGTTCTTCACCGACATGAAGTAGTTCCACGCGGCGAGATGGCCGACGAGCGGCTTCGTGTCGATGCCGCGCAGCTCTTCCTCGCCGACCGAGAACGCGACCACCGGCACGTCGGTCGCCTTGATCCCCTGGTTGCCGAGTTCCTTGTAGAACGGCACGTTCGAATCGCCGTTGATCGTCGAGACCACGGTCGTCTTGCCGCCCTGGGCGAAGTTCTTGATGTTCGCGACGATCGTCTGGTAATCGCTGTGGCCGAACGGCGTGTAGACCTCCTGAATGTCGGCGTCCTTCACGCCCTTCGATTTCAGGAACGCGCGCAGGATCTTGTTGGTCGTGCGCGGATACACGTAGTCGGTGCCGAGCAGGAAGAAGCGCTTCGCGCCGCCGCCTTCCGCGCTCATCAGGTACTCGACGGCGGGGATCGCCTGCTGGTTCGGCGCGGCGCCCGTGTAGAACACGTTGCGCGACATTTCCTCGCCTTCGTATTGCACCGGGTAGTAGAGCAGGCCGTTCAGTTCCTCGAACACCGGCAGCACCGACTTGCGCGACACCGACGTCCAGCAGCCGAACACGCACGCGACCTTGTCCTGCGTGAGCAGCTGGCGCGCCTTCTCCGCGAACAGCGGCCAGTTCGATGCGGGATCGACGACCACCGGCTCGAGCTTGCGGCCCATCACGCCGCCGTTCTTGTTGATCTCGGCGATCGTCATCAGCGCCGTGTCCTTCAGCGACGTTTCGGAGATTGCCATCGTGCCCGACAGCGAATGCAGGATGCCGACCTTGATCGGGCCCGTGCCCGCATCGGCCGCGTGAGCGAACGGACTCTTGCCTGCCAGCGCGAGTGCACCGGCCATCGAACCGAACTTCAACAGACTGCGACGTTTCATCGGGATCCCCTTGTCATGTTGGATGTGCGTGCGCCGTGGCGGCGCCGGCATCGGAGTAACGCAAGGCATGTGCCAGTCGCGCCGATGCACGCCGGGCGTGCCTGTGCGGGGCGGCGCGGGGCGCCGGCGCGGTGCGCATGACGCGTCGTGCAGCATGCGCGATCCGTTGCGGTGCGCTCGTGCGGGCGCAAATGGTGCACGGCTGGGGCCCGGGTTCGAGCGCGTGCATCACACGTCGAAGGGGGGGCGGCGCGGGATCGATGCGCACGCATCCGGTCGTGTCGTGTCGGCGTCGCGTGCACACGGCTTGGTCACGAAGTGCCAGGGGAGGGGCGAGGCGCTCCGCTCGACGGGTGCGTTGCCCGGGTTCTCGCCGCCTCGCGTCATCGAGCGGACGCGGATGGCCGGCGTGCTGAAACAAACGGAAGAGGATGGAACGGTGCAGCAGAAACGCAAACGGGCGCGCGATGCGCGCCCGTTCGGCGGGACTGGAGCGATCGGCTATTACTCGCCGGTCGCCGTGGCGGCGCGCGATGCGCCGCCGGGAAGGTCAGTAACGCGGTACGGACGGATCGACGTCACGCGACCACGCGTCGATGCCGCCCTGCAGGTTGTACAGCTTCGTGAAGCCGCGCGATTCGAGGAACATCGCGACTTGCGCGCTGCGCATCCCGTGATGGCACACGCAGACGATTTCCGTTTCGTCGTCGAGCTCCTCGCTGCGCGCGGGGATCTGCTGCATCGGGATCGACACGCTGCCGGCGATCTGCGCGGTCGAGATTTCCCACGGCTCGCGCACGTCGAGCACGACCGGCGCGGGGCGCGCCGGATCGCGAAGCCATTCCGCGAGCATCGCGGGCGTCAGGATCTGCATGGGGCCGCCGCTCAGAACTTGAACCGCGACGGTTCGATCGCGTTGACGAGGTGGTCGACGTAGGTTTCGAATACGTCGGCGACGCGGTACTGCTTCTCGTCGATGCGCGTGATGACCTGCGCCTTCATCACCGGACGGCCGCCGACGAACGCCGACAGGCGGCCGCCGATCTTCAGCTGTTCGAGCATCTGCTGCGGCACGACCGGCAGGCCGCCCGCGACGCAGATCACGTCGTACGGCGCCTTGTCGGGCCAGCCGAGCGAGCCGTCGCCGAGCGCGACTTCCGCGTTCGTCACGCCGTCGTTGCGCAGGTTGTCGGCCGCGAACTTCGCGATGGCCGGATCGATCTCGACGGCCGTCACGTGCTGCGCGCGATGCGCGAACAGCGCGGCCAGGTAGCCCGAACCCGCACCGATCACGAGCACGTTCTCGTGCTTCTTGACCGCCAGTTCCTGCAGCACGCGCGCTTCGACTCGCGGGAACAGCATCTTGCTGCGGCCGCCGGGCAGCGGCAACTCGAGGTCGGCGAACGCGAGATCGCGGTGTTCGGGCGACACGTAGTGTTCACGCTTGACGATCGACAGCAGGCCCAGGACGTCCAGATCCAGCACGTCCCACGGCCGGATCTGTTGTTCGATCATGTTGAAACGCGCGTTTTCGATATTCATGGTGTGGTCACGCAGCCAGGTCGGCCGTCAGCGGGGATAGAGAAACTTCGTGATTGTACCAAACGGGGCGGCGGCGAAGCCTTCAGACGGCCTGCAACAGACCTTTACGCCTTGCTCTTCTTGATCTGCGCCTCGAACGCGAGGTCGAGCTTGCTCGCCTTGCGCGGCTTTTTGGGGCCGAATTCGTCGACGAACCTGACGAATTCGTCGAGCGGCAGCGGCTCGCTGCGTTTCTCGGCGGTGCCGCCGGAGCGGTCGACCAGGTAGAACAGGCCGCCCGCCATCGCGACGGCGGCGAACTGCGGGTTGCCGGAACGGGTCTTCAGGCGTTCGACCGCGTGGGTTGCTTTGGTGGTGCGCATCGTGCGGGTTCTTGCATGGGCGTGGAGCCCCTTACTTTATCAAACCGGCCGCCCGCATGCGGCCGTGCGGTGTCAGACGGTGCGCGAGTAGCGCTGATGCGGCGTCTGGCCGAGGTACGCGTCGAACGCCATCGCGATGTTGCGCACGACCATCCGGCCGGCCGGATGGATCGTCAGGCGGTCGCCGGCGACGGTCAGCAGGCCGTCCTGCTCGAACCCGCGCAGCGCGTCGAGCTCGCGCGCGAAGTGATCGGCGAAGCGGATCCCGTGCGCCGCCTCGATATGCGAGAACGGCAGTTCGAGGTTGCACATCAGCTGCGTGATCACGTCGCGGCGCAGCCGGTCGTCGGGCGTGAGCCGCACGCCGCGCGCGATCGGCAGCCGGCCCGCGTCGAGCGCGGCGCCATAGGCCGGCAGGTCCTTCGCGTTCTGTGCGTAGACGTCGCCGACCTTGCCGATCGACGACACGCCGAGGCCGATCAGGTCGGTATCCGCGCGCGTGCTGTAGCCCTGGAAATTGCGTTGCAGCGTGCCGTTGCGCTGCGCGCGCACGAGTTCGTCGGAAGGCCGCGCGAAGTGGTCCATCCCGATGTACACGTAGCCGGCCTGCGTCAGCATGTCGATCGCGAGGCCGAGCAGTGCGATGCGCGTTGCGGGCGGCGGCAGCGTCGCGTCGTCGATCTGCCGCTGCATCTTGAACAGGTGCGGCATGTGCGCGTAGCCGAATACCGACAGGCGGTCCGGCGCGAGCTCGATGATCGTCTCGAGCGTGCGCGCGAACACGGCGACCGTCTGGTGCGGCAGCCCGTAGATCAGGTCGACGCTGACCGATTGGAAGCCCGTCGTGCGCGCGGCCGACAGCAGGTCGGCCGTCATCGCGCGCGGCTGGACCCGGTTGATCGCCTGCTGCACGACCGGATCGAAATCCTGCACGCCGAGGCTCAGCCGGTTGAAGCCGATGTTGCGCAGGTGGACGAGCGTCGCGGGCGTGACCGTGCGCGGGTCGATCTCGATCGAGAACTCGGCGCCGGCGTCCGGCGCGAGCGCGAAATGTTCGCGGGTGGCCGCCATCAGCTCGGCCGTTTCGTCGTCGGACAGGAAGGTCGGCGTGCCGCCGCCCCAGTGAAGCTGCGTGACTGGGCGCGCGGGATCGAACAGCGCGGCCTGCAGCGCCAGTTCGCGCTTCAGTTGCTCGAGATACGGGCGCGCGCGGCGGCGGTTGTTGGTCGCGATCTTGTTGCAGCCGCAATAGAAGCAGGCCGTATTGCAGAACGGGATGTGAAAGTACAGCGACAGGTCGCTCGCCGACGCGCCGGGATCGCCCGCGGCGCGCACGTAGTCGGCCGGGTCGAATTCGTCGCGGAACTGCAGCGCGGTGGGGTAGGACGTATAGCGCGGCCCGTTCGCACCGTACTTCGCGAGCAAATCGGGACGGAACAGTGTGTCGGCAGAACCGGAACTCATGATGGTCTCGCGCTTTTTGGATGCTTTGGAGTATATGAACGCGCGTTCCGGCTGCATTGTGTAATAACGTCGCAGCCGGCGGTGGCACAATGCGCGGTGGGCTGCCGCACGCTGCGTCCGGTTGCCGCACCGTTTTTTGTTGTTCGTGAGAGAGCCGAGTGTCCGTCGAAATGCCTGTCCGTCCGGCGCCCGCCGAGGTCCCGCCGCCGCATGCGTGCCGCGAGGGGTGCGGCGCATGCTGCATCGCGCCATCGATTTCCTCGCCGATTCCGGGGATGCCCGACGGCAAGCCGGCCGGCGTGCGCTGCGTGCAGCTCGGCGACGACCTGCGCTGCCGGATCTTCGGCCGGCCCGAGCGGCCCGCGTGCTGTTCCGGGCTGCAGCCGTCCGCCGAGATGTGCGGTGCGTCGCGCGACGACGCGCTCGCGTGGCTGACGCGCCTCGAGATCGCGACGCAGCCGTCGCCCGGCGCGGCCCGCTGACGCGCTGCCCGCGCTGTCGTTTGCCGGCACGCGCATGGAACCGGCGACGCGCGTCGAAGCACTAACTTCGGTCCCCGGCGCCACATGGGGCGGAGCCGATAACCGGACTGCCGCTTCGCCCGATACAGGAGATTGTTCAGCATGACCGCATCTTGCACGCCTGGCCGGCGCCGCTTCCTCGCCGCTTGCGCCGGCGCCATCGGCGTGTCGGTATCGCTCGCCGCCTGCGCGTCGACGTTTCCGTTCATTCCCGATCACTACACGTTCTCGCGCGGCGACGTGCAGAAGGCCGTCGCGCGCAAGTTTCCGTACCAGAAGACGGTCGCGCAGGTCGTCGACGTGTCGCTGGCGAATCCGGCCGTCAACCTGCTGCCCGACCAGAACCGCGTCGCGGTGCAGCTCGATGCGCATTTCGCGAGTCCGTTCCTGAGCGAACCGGTGAGCGGCAAGTTCACCGTGTCGGGCCAGCTGGCCTACGACGCGCCGAGCCGCTCGGTCGTGCTGAAGGCGCCGGCCGTCGACAGCCTCGTGCTCGACGGCAACGCGCAGATGTACGCGCAACAGGTCGGCGCGGCCGCCGGCCTGCTCGCGACGCAGGTGCTGACCAACTATCCGATCTATACGTTCAAGCCCGAGCAACTGCAATTTGCCGGCGTGAACTACGAACCCGGTACAATTACGATTCTTACAAACGGCATACGCGTGGCGATCGTCGAAAAGTGACGGCGCACCGCGCGCGGCCGGGCGGGCCGCGGCGGTGACGCGGCCTTTTCTTTCGACTACTTCGGAGTTGGGCCACGGATGGACTGGATCCTGATCTGCAAGGCATTGATCCTCGGCGTCGTCGAGGGGCTGACGGAATTCCTCCCGGTGTCGAGCACCGGCCACCTGATCGTCGCGGGCAGTTTCCTGAATTTCAACGATGCGCACGCGAAGACCTTCGACGTCGTGATCCAGTTCGGCGCGATTCTCGCGGTCTGCTGGGAATACCGGCAGCGGATCGTGTCCATCGTGTCCGGGCTGCCGAGCCGGCCCGACGCGCAGCGCTTCACGCTGAACGTCGTGATCGCGACCATTCCCGCGATCGCGCTCGGCCTGCTGTTCGAGAAGAAGATCAAGGCCGTGCTGTTCTCGCCGGTGCCGGTCGCATTCGCGCTCGTCGTCGGCGGCGCGATCATCCTGTGGGCCGAGGCGCGGCAGCGCGAACGCAGCGAGCCGCCGCGCGTGCAGTCGGTCGATGCGCTCACGCCGCTCGATGCGCTGAAGGTCGGCCTCGCGCAATGCTTCGCGCTGGTGCCGGGCATGTCGCGCTCCGGCTCGACGATCATCGGCGGGATGCTGTTCGGCCTCGACCGGCGCGTCGCGACCGAATTCTCGTTCTTCCTCGCGATTCCGATCATCTTCGGCGCGACGCTCTATGAAACCGTCAAGGACTGGCAGGCATTCACGGTCGACTCGCTCGGCCTGTTCGCGCTCGGGCTGGTGGCCGCGTTCGTCAGCGCGTTCGTGTGCGTGCGCTGGCTGCTGCGCTTCGTCGCGACGCACGACTTCACCGTGTTCGCGTGGTACCGGATCGCGTTCGGCCTGTTCGTGTTGCTGGTGGGCTACAGCGGGTGGCTGAACTGGGCGTGATGCCGGTGCGGGGCACAGGTGCTCCCGACAGATGGATGAAGAACGGCCCGATCGGCAAGATGCCGGTCGGGCCGATTTTCATGGCGCGGCGCGCAGCATGCGCCGTGCTGCCGCGAGCCGTGGTCAGCCGGCGCGCTTGCGGAACACCAGGTCCCACACGCCGTGGCCGAGCCGCAGCCCGCGCCGTTCGAACTTCGTGACGGGGCGGTAGTCGGGGCGCGGCGCGTAGTCGGCGGCCGTGTTTTCGAGCGTCGGTTCGGCGCCGAGTACTTCCAGCATCTGTTCCGCATAGTTCTGCCAGTCGGTCGCGCAATGCAGGTACGCACCCGGTTTCAGGCGTGATGCGAGGTGCGCGACGAGCGGCGGCTGGATCAGCCGGCGCTTGTGGTGACGCGCCTTGTGCCACGGATCCGGGAAGAAGATGTGCACGCCGTCGAGGCTTTCCGGCGCGAGCATGTGCTCGAGCACTTCGACCGCGTCGTGCTGGATGATGCGGATGTTCGGCAGGTCCTGCTCGCCGATCAGCTTCAGCAGCGCGCCGACGCCCGGCTCGTGCACCTCGACGCCGAGGAAGTCGTCGCCCGGGCGATGCGCGGCGATTTCCGCGGTCGACGCGCCCATCCCGAAGCCGATTTCCAGGATGCGCGGCGCGCGGCGGCCGAACACGGCGTCCCAGTCGGGGATTTCAGCGGCGTACGGCACGACGAAGCGCGGGCCCAGATCGTCGAGCGCGCGACGCTGGCCGGTCGACACGCGGCCGGCGCGCGTCACGAAGCTGCGGATGCGGCGTCGGTGCAGCGGATTGACTTCGTCGGCGCCGTCGGCGGCTTCGTCGGGAAGGGCGGCGTCGTCCGGCGGCAGGCCGGCTTCGTTCGGATCGTCGTGCATCATCGGTGACAGAGAAAGGCTTGGTTCGGGCGCGGGCCCG
Source organism: Burkholderia sp. Bp8984 (assembly GCF_003853755.1). Taxonomy (NCBI): domain Bacteria; kingdom Pseudomonadati; phylum Pseudomonadota; class Betaproteobacteria; order Burkholderiales; family Burkholderiaceae; genus Burkholderia; species Burkholderia sp. Bp8984. The sequence continues at coordinate 137,789 of NZ_QTQN01000014.1, read as the reverse complement.
TTACGCCCGCTACGCGCAGCGGTGCTGCCGGATGGACAGGCAGATGGTACAAAAAAGCCGCCTTCGACGAGGCGGCTCTTGCGCAGGCTGCCGAGCAGCCGAAGGTGGAGCGGGCGATGGGAATCGAACCCACGTCATCAGCTTGGGAAGCTGAGGTAATGGCCATTATACGACGCCCGCAGAACGCGTAATTCTACAGGGTTTGGCGCGGATGTTGCAAGCAAGGCGTTTTGAGGCGTTTTGGCCGCCGGCCTTGAAACCGGCATGGCCCGGTGGCGGTGCGATTGAGCGTCAAGGATCGGTCTGCAGCGGTCCGTCAACGCAAGGCCGTCCGGAAAATGCGCTGGCGGCGCGCCTGCATGCGGGCCCGTGTCGAAAATGGACGAGTCGGTGTCGGACGCATACAAGCTGCGGTGCAGCTTTCGAACTAACGTGACAGACCTCTTACCCGATCGTTAGTCTGGAGCTGACATGTCCGATTTCATCACCGTTCTGCGCAAAACCTGCCCGACCCCGGTCGTCGACGCGACCAAGTGGAAGCGCATCGGCGGCGATCCGCACACCGTGAACCTCAACGCCTACGTCTCCAAGGACGGCAGCAAGATCATGGGCACCTGGATCTGCACGCCGGGCAAGTTCGAGGTGAACTACGAGAAATGGGAGTACTGCCACTTCCTCGACGGCTACTGCATCATCACGCCGGAAGGCGAGGAGCCGGTGCACCTGAAGGCCGGCGACGTGTTCGTGATCGAACCCGGCATGAAAGGAACGTGGGAAGTGGTGGAGACGGTGCGCAAGTACTTCGTCTTCGCCTGAGCGTGTGGATCGGTTCGGGCTGCGCCAACGCGCCGGTCGCACCGACGCGTTGAGCCGCACCTTCAGCCGATCCCGACGAACAGCGGATTCAGCCGGGGATCGCCAGCAGCGAACCCCGGCCCAACAAAATAAAACGCGTTCCGGGTCGGAAGCAGCTCGCCGAGCGTGGTCGCACGCCCGGCCGGTTCCACTATCGCGCGGATCGCGCCGGGTGACGCGCTGTTCACCCGCCTGCTCACCGGCAGCGACATGTTTCGCGTGCGATGCCGATCGGCGCGGCGGTGCCGCGGTATAAGCGTAAATCGCGGGGGCGCCATTGGATCTCGGCGCGCGTTGCCGAGGCCGCGCATGGCCGACGCGCAAATGCACGTGTCACGCGCCTCGCGCATGACGGAGCACGCATGCGCGCACCGATGCGGTACGGCACGATTCGGACCCTGTCGATCAAGTCGCATGACTTCACGGCATCGCGACGATCGCGAGCATGCAGGGCATCGCGCAAGCGCCTATGATGCAGCGATCCGCCCGTCACGCCGGCTGCCGCGCGTGCATGGCCCGCGAACGCCGAACGTTTTCCCGGAACCCCGACCATGCGCATCACCGACATCCGTGAGCAGGCGATCCCGGTTTCCCGCTATGCCGATCCGGCGATTCCGTCGGGCGGCCTGACGACGAGCGTCGTCGCGATCGTCACCGATGTCGTGCGCGATGGCCGGCCGGTCACGGGCTATGGCTACGCGTCGGTCGGCCGCCATGCGCAGGGCGGGCTGATTCGCGAACGGTTCGCGCCGCGTCTGCTGGCCGCCGCGCACGCCATCGCCGACGACGCCGGCACGAACCTCGATCCGTTTCGCGCATGGCGCGCGATGATGGCGGGCGAGAAGCCCGGCGGGCACGGCGAACGCTGTGTCGCGGTCGGCGTGCTCGACATGGCGATCTGGGATGCCACAGCGAAGATCGCGGGCCTGCCGCTCCATCGCTTCGTCGCCGACCGGCTCGCGCGCGACGCGGCGCCCCGCGTGCGCGTCTACGCGGGCGGCGGCTACCGCTATCCGCACGACGATCTCCCGCACCTGTCGGACGAGATGCGCCGCATCGCCGATCTCGGCTACACGCACGCGAAGATCAAGATCGGCGGCCCGGATATCGACCAGGACACACGCCGCGTCGAAACCGCCGCGGCCTGCCTTGCCGACAGCTCGCATCTCGCGGTCGACGCGATGAACGCGTACGACGCGACGAGCGGCCCCGCTGCCGCCGCGCGGCTGGCCCCGTTCGAACTCTGGTGGTTCGAGGATCTGTGCGACCCGCTCGACCTGCCGCTTCACGCGGACCTGCCTGCGCAATACACGCCGCCGGTCGCGGCCGGCGAGGCGTTGTTCTCGCTCGCGGAAGCGAAGCTGCTCGAGCGCTACGGCGGCCTGCGCCCGGACCGCGACGTCCTCGTGTTCGATCCGGTGCATTGCTATGGCCTGCCGGGCTACCTGCAGATCGTCGACCATTTCGTGTCGAACGGCTGGCGGCGCGATGCGTTCTGGCCGCATGGCGGCCATCTGTTCTCGCTGCACGTCGTGTCGGCGCTCGGGCTTGGCGGCGCGGAAGTCAGCCCGTTCGCGTTCCATCCGTTCAGCGGGCTGGCGGACGGCGCAACGGTCGACGCCGGCTACACGCCCGTGCCGCAGGCGCCGGGCATCGGTTTCGAGGTGCATGCCGATGCCTGTCGCGCGTTTCGCTCGGTCGCGGGCCGCTGACCGGCGCCGCCGGTGTCAGCGCGCGTCGATCGCGAAGCGGGCCGTGCATGCTTTGGCGGGCCGGCTTGGCGCGGATGCCGCCGTCAGCCGATCGCGTGCACGCCGACCAGCAGCAACGCGCCGACGACGATCAGCAGCAACGCATGAATGCGCGTGCCCATCACGCACACGGTCGACCCGACCGCGATCGCCCGCGCGGCCCCGCCGCCGTCGAGCGCGCGCAGCAGCACCCAGACCGACGCGAGGATCATGCCGGCCGCGACCGGGCGCAGGCCGGCTTCGAGTGCGATCTGCCAGCGTGCGCCCTGGTGCCGCCGCCACAGATGCGCGACGCCGTAGATCAGGAACGCGGTCGGCCCGAACAGCGCGAGCGTCGCGATCACCGCGCCCCAGAAGCCCGCCACCTGCCAGCCGATCAGCGTCGCGAGCAGCGAGCCGGGGCCGGGTGCCATCCGCGCGATCGCGAAGTCGTTCACGAACTGCGTGGCCGTCATCCAGTGATGCACGTCGACGACCTGCCGCTGGATGTCGGCGATGATCGCCTGTCCGCCGCCGATCGTCGCGATCGACAGCGGCGCGAATACGCCGAACAGGGCGGCATAGCGTGACGGGGCAGTCATCGTTCGGCGCTCCCGCCGGTGGCGGCGCCCGCACGGCGGTATTCGAGCGCGACGCTCAGCGTGCCGCCGATCAGCACGGTCCAGACGAGCGGCCAGTGCAGCACCGCCACCGACACGAACGTGAGTGTCGTCACCGCAAACGGCAGCGCGCGGCGCGGCAGCCGGCGCACCGCGGTGATCGCCATCGAGATCGACAGCCCGATCGCCGCGGCGGCCGCGCCCGCGAGTGCGACATGCGTGAGCGGAAAGCGCGTGAGCGTCGAGAACGCGACGCCGAACAGCACGATCAGCACGGCCGGCGGTGCGATGATGCCGGTGAAGCCGGCCACCGCGCCGCGCCATCCGGCCAGCCGGTAGCCGATCCAGATCGCGAGATTCTTCACGTTGACGCCCGGCAGCGCCTGCGACAGCGCGAGGCCGTTGAGGAACGCCTCTTCGTCGAGCCAGCGCCGCTCGTGCACGAAGTCGCGCATCATGCGCCCGCTCAGCCCGCCGCCGAAGCTGGTGAGGCCGATTTGCGCGAACGCGATGAACAGGGCGAGGACGCCGGGGGGCGGGGCAGCGCCGTCGGGCGGCGCGGGTGCGATCGGGGTGGCGGGCGAAGACATCGGACGGACAAGGCGCGGCGGGTGGGCAGTCGCCCATGGTAGCAAGCGGTGCCTGTCAGCACGCTGACATCCGGCCGGCGAGGATGCTTGCGCAACGACGTCGGCGTGGCCGCCGAAACCGGCGCGCGGCTAGGCCCGCACGACCGTCACGCCCGCGGCCTCGATCGGCTCGGTCAGCGCCGCATCGGTTTCCCGTTCGACCACGATGGCCTGTGCGAGCGCGAGCTCGCCGATCACGAACTGCGACGCCGCACGCAGCTTGGATTGCGACGCCAGCACGATCGTCTCGCCGGCTCGCGCGGCCAGCGCGCGCTTGATCGCCGCTTCCTCGAAGTCGCCGGTGCTGAGCCCCGCGACCGGATGAACGCCCGTGACGCCCATGAAATACAGGTCGGCGTGGATGCGCGCGATGCCTTCCATCGCCGCGGCGCCCACCGCGACGATCGAATGCTTGTACAACCGTCCGCCGATCAGGATCACGTCGATCGACGGATGCGCGGCCAGCGCGACGGCGACGCTCGGGCTGTGCGTGACGATCGTCGCGCGCAGGTCGGGCGGCAACTGGCTGACGAGCAAGGCCGACGTCGTGCCGCCGTCGACGATCACGACCTGTCCCGGCGCGATCATCTGCGCGGCGCGGCGTGCGATACGCCGCTTTTCCGCCGTGTCGAGCGTCTCGCGCTGCGCGAACGGCGCGACGGCCGGCGACGCCGGCAGCGCGCCGCCGTGCACGCGTTGCAGCAGGCCTTCGGCCGCCAGCTCGCGCAGGTCGCGGCGCACGGTGTCCTCGGACACGCCGAATTGCGCGCTCAGTTCGACAGCCAGCACCTGGCCGTCGCGGGCGAGCGCGTCGAGGATCGCTTTCTTGCGTTGGGTCGTCAGCATCGTGTTTGCACGAAATTTCTTGAAATTGCACGAATATGCACGTTACCATGAGTGCCATCACTTGTCGAATGGGAGGCCGCCATGGCCGCAACGCGGGACCGCGTCCGCATCGTCGATACGACGGTGCTGTCCGATGACTGGTATGTGCTGAAGAAGGTCACGTTCGATTTCCTGCGCCGCGACGGCACGTGGCAGCGCCTCAGCCGCGAAACCTACGATCGCGGCAACGGCGCGACCATCCTGCTGCGCAACGCGGCGACGGGCGACGTGCTGCTCACGCGGCAGTTCCGGATGCCGGCGTTCGTCAACGGACACGACGGGATGCTGCTCGAAGCCGCCGCGGGCCTGCTCGACGACGCGACGCCCGACGCACGCATCCGTGCCGAGGCCGAAGAGGAAACCGGCTATCGCGTGCGCGGCGTGCGCAAGGTGTTCGAGGCGTTCATGAGCCCGGGCTCGGTGACGGAGAAGCTGCATTTCTTCGTCGGCGAATACGATGCGTCGCTGCGCACGGGCGACGGCGGCGGGATCGCGGAGGAGGGCGAGGATCTCGAGGTCGTCGAGATGCCGCTGCACGCGGCGCTGGATGCCGTCGAGCGCGGCGAGATCGTCGACGCGAAGACGATCATGCTGCTGCAGTACGTCGCGCTGCGTGAACCCGCGGGCGGGCGCGCAACGACGGGATGAGGCCGCGGCGCGGCACTCGAACGGGCGTATGATCGCGCGACGCCATTCGTACACCGTTCGACGCTACCGCTGCGCCATCATGCCGATTTCCGATTCGCCCGACTCCATCGGTTCCGCCGATTCCAATGCCGCTGCCGCGCCACTGCCGGCGCATCTGGTCGCGTCCGCCGTCGAGGCGCTCGCGCGGGCCGATGCGCTGCTCGTGACGGCCGGCGCCGGCATCGGCGTCGATTCGGGGCTGCCCGATTTCCGCGGCACGGACGGCTTCTGGCGCGCGTATCCGGCGCTGCGCCACGAGCGTTTCGAATTCCACGAGATCGCGTCGCCGCAGGCGTTCCGCGCGCATCCGCAGCTCGCATGGGGCTTCTACGGGCATCGTCTCGAACTCTACCGTCGGACGGTGCCGCACGCGGGCTTCGCGATCCTGCGGCGCTGGATGGACGCGATGCCGAACGGCGGCTTCGTGCTGACGAGCAATGTCGACGGCCAGTTCCAGAAGGCCGGCTTCGATCCGGCGCGTGTCGTCGAGATTCACGGTTCGATTCATTCGATGCAATGCCTGCGACCCTGCTCGGACGACACGTGGGACGCCGCGCCGTTCACGCCCGACGTCGACGCGGCCGCGTGCCGGCTGGTCGGCGAGTTGCCGCGCTGCCCGCGGTGCGGCGGCCTCGCGCGGCCGAACATCCTGATGTTCGGCGACCACGGCTGGCTCGGCGAACGCTACGACGCGCAGGAGCGGGCGCTGCACGACTGGATCGCGCAGGCAGGACGGGTGAGCGTCGTCGAGATCGGCGCGGGCACCGCGATTCCGACCGTGCGGCTGCTGAGCGAACGGCTCGGCGCCGACGTGATCCGCATCAACGCGCGCGAAGCGCATGCGCGCCGCGCGGACGTGATCGGGCTGAAGGGCGGCGCGCTCGCGACGCTCGCCGCGCTCGACCGCGCGTGGCACGGCGGTTGAACGCCGCACCCCGGCACGGCCTGCGTTCGCCCGTTGCGGTTGGCCGACGAGCGCCTGCACGAGTGCCGGGGCTTGTCGCACGGCACGGCGATTGAACGCCGCACCCCGGCACGGCCTGCGTTCTCCCGTTACGGCTGGCCGACGAGCGCCTGCACGAGTGCCGGTGCTTGCGGCGAACCGAGGCCGGTCACGTAGTCGTAGCCGCCCGCGGCGTTGCAGATGCTGCCGCAGCTGCCGTTGGACCCGGTCGTGACGTCGTGATAGTCGCTGCCGTAGGCGTTTTTCCCGACCGTATAGAGCGTGTTGTAGGTACCGCTCAACGGGCTTTTGCCGGCCGCCGCGCGCAGCGAATTCGCGATCGCGACGAGTGCCGACCATTGCGGCGCGCCTGCGCTGGTGCCGCCGACCTGGAACCAGCCCGCCTGCCCCTGGTAGGTGACCGAGTCGTACACCGCGAAACCGCTGGACGGGTTCGCGTCGTAGCTGACGTCGGGCACGCCGCGCTTGCCGGCGACCGGCACCGGCCAGGCGGTCTGGCCGGCCGGTTCGCCCTCGACGGAACTCACGCCGCCGCCGCTGCCGCTCCACGCGGCCTCGCCGACGTAGGCGCCGGACGCGTCGGTGGACAACGTCGTGCCGCCCACCGCCACCACGTACGGCGACGCCGCCGGGTACTCGGTGCCGGTGCCGCTGTCGCCGGACGACGCGACGAACGTGACACCCGATACGTTGAAGTGGCTGTCGAAGCCGGTTTCGCTGTTGAACTCGTTGCCGCCGAAGCTCATCGACACGACCGACGCGCCGCGCTTGACCGCGACGTCGACCGCGGCCATCAGGTCGTTGAAGCTGGCCGACGCGGCCTCGACGAGCACGATTCTCGCCTTCGGCGCGATCGCATGCACCCATTCGACGTCGAGCGATATCTCGAGCGCCCAGCCCGAATCGGCCCTGGGCCGCGCGCCGCGTGCATATACCTTGGTGAAGCAGCCGTTCGCCGTGGTGCAGGCCGGCAACGAGAACGCGTTGCTGAACACGCCGAGATCGGACTCGATCCGCGGGTCGTCGTATGCGTCGACGATCGCAACGACCATCCCGTCGCCCTGGTTGGCGATCGTGTCGAATCCGTACGCGTGCCGGGTGAGCGCCGGCGTGAGGCCGGCCACCGTGGCCGTGCTTGCGCGCGGTTTCGTATGGAACGGCGGACGGGCGAATCCCTTGGGTGCACGGGCGCCCTCGACGTAGGGCGGCGGCCCGTTGTCCCCGGCGAGCGCGACGCTCGACGCAAGCAGCGACGCGCACAGCGCCGGTATCAACATGGAAGACAGGCGGATATTGTTCATTCTTCGAGTCTCCATGTCGATGGAGTGGGGGGCGAAACAATTCTACGAAATCGGCTGCGTAAATTGCATCGGATATCGAACGAATACGGGAATATCTGATGAGGGTAAATACGTGAAATACCAATGGAATGCAGCGTTCAAGCGCTGGCGTGCCGCCCGATGAAGCTGATCTTTCCGGTATTAAAAATCTGATAAATAATCGACGCCGGTTTGATTTGTAATGTCCGGCGTAGTCGATTGGAAAACATCGATTGCGGCACGGGTGCCGGAATAATGAAATGCGTGATACCGGTGCGACGCGATCCGGGCCCCGTCCGCCGGTCCTCCAGCATTGCCGTCGCGGCGCGATTGCGCATACAGTTCGGCGTAGGCCGCATCCGCGATGCGGGCTCGTCAGCGAGGAGTTCCCTTGTTCTATTCGATGGTCGCGATCTTCGTCGGCGCCGGACTCGGCGCATTGCTGCGCTGGTTCCTGAGCCTTGCGCTCAACGCGTTCTTTCCCGCCGTGCCGCTCGGCACGCTCGCTGCGAACCTGATCGGCGGCTACGTGATCGGCGTTGCCGCCGTCGTTTTTACCACCCGCGTCGGGCTGCCGCCCGAGTGGCGGCTGTTCGTGATCACCGGCTTCCTCGGCGGCCTCACGACGTTCTCGACCTATTCGGTCGAAGTGATGACGCACGCGGTGCAGGGCGAATTCGGATGGGCGTTCGCGGTGGCTGCCCTACACTTGACTGGATCGTTCACGCTGACGGCGCTCGGCATGTGGACCGCGCGCGCGTGGTTCGCGGCGGCCTGAGCGCGCCGGCACCGGGAGGACGCGATGGACAGGGTCTTCTTGCGCTTCTACGTGCACGAGCAGCACCGGCTGCACTGGAAGCCGCTGTGGGAGTGGTTGCTGGAGGAGGGAAACCGGATGGGGGTCGCGGGCGGTTCGGCGTTTCGCGCGATGGCCGGCTTCGGCCGGCATCGGGTGCTGCACGAGGACCGCTTTTTCGAACTGCAGGGTTCGCTCGCGGTCGAGGTCGAGTTCATCGTCACCGAGGACGAGGCGAAGCGGCTGCTCGAGCGCGTGTCGCGCGAGAAAGTGCGCGTGTGCTACGCGATGATTCCGGCGAATTTCGGCGTGATCGACACGCTCGAGGCGCCGCCGGCGCAGGGGCCGGCAGCGTAGCGCGACACGTCGGATCAGATGCCGAAGATCGTCAGCGACACGGCGGCGCGCGTGACGATCATCAGCAGCACCTGCACGATCACGAACAGCAGGATCGGCGACAGGTCGATGCCGCCGAGGTTCGGGATCACGCGGCGCAGCGGGTTCAGGAACGGTGCGGTGAGCTGGTAGAGGATCGGCATCGCCGGCGAGCGCGGATTGAGCCACGACAGCAGCGCCATCAGGATCGTCATCCAGATCACGAGATTGAGCGCCCACTTCACGACGGTGAGCAGCGCGACCACGACGAGCGTCGCGATCACCGAGGCCGGGTCGAAGCCGGCCATCACGACCATCAGCACCACATAGACGAGCGCGGTGAGCAGCGCTGCGACGACGCTTGCCCAGTCGATGCCGCGCACGCCCGCGATCACGCGGCGCAGCGGCAGCACGAGCCAGTTGGTCGCCTGCAGCACGGCCTGCGTGACGGGGTTGTACGGCGGCACGCGGACGGCCTGCATCCAGACGCGCAGGATCAGCGCGGCGCCGAACAGCGTGAAGACGGTATTGAGCAGAAAACGGGCGATCTCGCCGAACATCGTTGGCATCCTTTTTATACAGTCGAGTAGCGTGCGGCCGCCAACGCCGGATGGCGGCGCATCGGCCGACACCTTATCACGCCTCGTCCCGCGGCGGGGAGGGGTGCCCGGTCGTGCGCGCGAGCGACGTTTCGACGGCCTGCGCGAGCGCCGGCAGCGCGGCCGGCGGCGCGGCGCGCTTCGCCGCGAGCGCGACCGCGCGGCGGGTCATCAGCGCGTACAGCGTCGCGTGATCGCCACCGCGCGCCTCGAGCAGCGCGAGCTGACGCTCGACGATGCCGGTGTCGCCGCGCGATACCGGGCCCGCGAGTGCGTTCGCGAGGCCCTTGTCGCGCGCGGTCTCGATCGTGCCGGCGAGCATCGGCAGCAGCGCTCGCAGCGCCGCTTCCTCGTCGAAGCCGAGGCCGCGCCACAGCTCGACCGCCTCCGACAGCCCGCACAGCGCGAAGCTCGCCGCGTAATGGGCGGCCGCGTGATAGAGCATCCGGCCGCCGGCCGGAATCGACAGCGGATGGCAGCCGAGTGCGTCAGCAAGTCGCAGCAGCGTCGCGTGCAGCGCGCCGTCGGCTTCGAGCGTGACCGAGCAGCCGTCGATGCGGGCGAGATCGGCGTCGGTGCCGCCGAACAGGTAGAGCGGATGGAAGCCGCCCGTGGCCGCGCCTTGCCGCTTGGCCGGATCGAGCAGCTCGACCGCCGACGCGCCGCTGCAGTGGACGAGCGCCTGGCTCGCCGCGCGCGCCGCGTCGAACCGCAACGCCGCGGCGGTCGACGCGAGATGGTCGTCGGGCACGGTGAGGAAGATCAGGTCGGCGGCGTCGACGACCTGCTGCGGCGTGTCGAGCGCGCGGCAGCCGTCGATGCGCGCGGCGAGTGCCGTGGCCGATTCCGCCGTGCGGCTCGCGCTCGCGACGACCGGAAAGCCGGCCGCCGCGAAACGCAGGGCGAGGCAGCGCGCCAGGCGGCCGGCGCCGATGAAGCCGAGGCGAGGAGTGTCGGGAAGGGACATGGCGGGTCACGAAGCGAAAACGGAGCAGCCGCCAGTATCGCAGGAATGACGGGGCGGCCGCGCAAGGGCGGCGCCGGGCGAGGACGGCCTGGAAGACCGCGTGCGACACGGGGTAGCGGTAAATTCGCGCGGCCGTTTTCGCCGCCCGCGACGATCGCGTGATTCGGCCCCGAATCACGCGGGGGCCACATCCCCGTTGAATTGTCGGCGTCTTGTCTCAAATTTGTAATCGTTCATTACGGAAGCGTGCCCGCCGCGCTTGCCGGATCCGGTAAGACTGACCGGACAATGTGTCGCGCTTTCACTGGTCGGACGGAATCACGCGACCGGCAAGCGATGTCGAGGATCCGCAAGGCCACGCCGCACGGTGTTTGCAGCCGGATGGAATTGCAATTTGCAACAAATGCGCGATACGCGCGCGGCGGGTTTTCGCTACATTGCTTGCATGCGACGTGCATGCCCGCCGTTGCCGACAGGAGCGCACAAATTACCGCTCCAGCAGGAGAATCGAAGTGAAAAAGCTCATTCCGTTCATCGCCGCCGCCGCGCTGGGCCTGGGTGCCGCGAGCGCCGCGCAGGCCCACGTGTCGATCGGGGTCGGCATCGGGGTTCCGATCGCACCTGCGTATCCCGTGTATGCGGCGCCGCCGCCCGTGTACTACGCACCGCCGCCCCCGCCCGTGTATTACGCGCCGGCGCCGGCCTACTATGCACCGCCCCCCGTGGTCGTCGGCGGCTACTACGGCCGTCCGTACTGGCGTCACGGTTACGGCGGCTGGGGCCACCACGGCTACTGGCGTCGTTGACGCATTCCGCGCGGCGGCCTGACCGCGCGCGGCAAAACGGCGCAACGTCCCGCGTGGGGCGTTGCGCCGTTTTTCATTGGGCGCGCGATCCGGTGCGCGCCGGTTACGACACGGCGTGCGCGATCAGGTCGCGATAGCCGCCGACGATCACGCTGTACGAGAAATACGCGAACAGCAGCGCCGACGCGACGTGGCATGCGCGCATCAGCCCCGCGCCCGCGCGCTTGCGGCCCTGGCTCGCGAGCGTGCACATGAACAGCGTCCACGCGAGGCCGCCGAGGAAGAAGCCGGACAGGAACACCGACGCCGTGGCCGGCGTGGTCGCGCCGGCTTTCGCGATCAGCGCGCCGCCGACCGCCGCGAACCACAGGATCGCGCTCGGCGACGACATCGCGAGCAGCATCCCGCGCATGAAGCTGCGCCGCGCACTGGCACGCGGCTGCGGCGTGTCGTCCGCATCGCCGTCGTCGGTGCCGCCGGCCGGCGCGAGCGCTTCACGCGCCATCTTCCACGTGAGGAACAGCAGCACCGCACCGCCGCCGATCCAGACGATCCAGCGCACGGTCTCGAACTGCAGCAGCACGGCCATGCCGGCGAGCGCGAGCGCCGCGTAGACGAGGTCGCCGACGCACGAGCCGACGCCGAGCCAGAAGCCGGGCCGGAAGCCGTGCGACAGCGTCAGCGACAGCATCGCGACGTTGACGAGGCCGATGTCGAGACATAGCGACAGCGACAGGAAGAATCCGTCGGACAGCATCGAGGCGGGAGGAAAGCTCATCGTCGTTCTTGTCGGGTGCGTTCAGCGCGCGGACTTACAGTCCGATCTCCTGCCAGAGGCGGTCGACGCGCGCCTTCACGGCGGCGTCCATCTCGATCGGGCGGCCCCATTCGCGGTTCGTCTCGCCGGGCCACTTGTTGGTCGCGTCGAGCCCCATCTTCGAGCCGAGGCCCGCGACGGGCGACGCGAAATCCAGATAGTCGATCGGCGTGCTGTCGACCATCACGGTGTCGCGCACGGGGTCGACGCGCGTCGTGATCGCCCAGATCACCTCGTTCCAGTCGCGGATGTTCACGTCCTCGTCGACGACCACGATGAACTTCGTATACATGAACTGCCGCAGGAAGCTCCACACGCCGAACATCACGCGCTTCGCATGGCCGGCGTAGCTCTTCTTCATCTGGACGATCGCCATCCGGTAGCTGCAGCCTTCCGGCGGCAGGTAGAAGTCGGTGATCTCGGTGAACTGCTTCTGCAGCAGCGGCACGAACACCTCGTTGAGCGCGACGCCGAGCACGGCCGGCTCGTCGGGCGGCTTGCCCGTATAGGTCGAGTGATAGATCGCGTCGCGACGCATCGTGATGCGCTCGACGGTGAACACCGGGAACCACTCCTGTTCGTTGTAGTAGCCGGTGTGGTCGCCGTACGGGCCTTCGAGCGCGTGCTCATAAGCGGCCGACGCGTTGCCGGCCGGCCGCGGCGGTGCGCCGGCCGGGGCGGGGGCGGGCGCGCCTTCCTGCGGATAAATGAAACCTTCGAGCACGATCTCCGCGCGGGCGGGCACCTGCAGCGTGTCGACGCCGGGCGTCAGGCACTTCGCGAGCTCGGTGCGGCTGCCGCGCAGCAGGCCGGCGAACTGATACTCGGACAGCGAATCGGGCACCGGCGTCACCGCGCCGAGCGTCGTGGCCGGATCCGCACCGAGCACGACCGCGACCGGATACGGCTTGCCGGGGTTCTTCAACGCGAATTCGCGGAAGTCGAGCGCGCCGCCGCGATGCGCGAGCCAGCGCATGATCAGCTTGTTGCGGCCGATCAGCTGCTGGCGATAGATGCCGAGGTTCTGGCGCGGCTTGTTCGGCCCGCGCGTGACCGTGAGGCCCCACGTGACGAGCGGCCCCGCGTCGCCGGGCCAGCAGGTCTGGATCGGCAGCTTGTGCAGGTCGACGTCGGCACCTTCCCAGACGATCTCCTGGCACGGCGGCGACGACACCGATTTCGGCGCCATGTCCCATACGGCCTTCGCGAGCGACAGCAGCTTGCCGGCGTCCTTCAGGCTCTTCGGCGGATCCGGCTCCTTCAGCGCGGACAGCAGCCGCCCGAGGTCGCGCAGCGAGCCGAGCGCGGCGTCGTCGCCGGCATCGACGCCCATCCCGAGCGCGACGCGGCGCGGTGTGCCGAACAGGTTGCCGAGTACCGGGAACGCATTGCCGGGCGGCGCGGCGAACAGCAGCGCCGGGCCGCCGGCGCGCAGCACGCGGTCGCACAGCTCGGTCATTTCGAGCACGGGCGACACGGGTTGCGTGACGCGCCGCAGTTCGCCGAGCGCCTCGAGGCGCTGGATGAAATCGCGTAAGTCTTTGTATTTCATGAACAAGGTCCGGGCCGCCCGCAAGGCGGGCAGCGATGGGCGGGCGCAGCGGCCGGCTGCGGCCCCGAATCGAGCGCAGATTTTACCCGGGCCGCCGCGCGCACGCCCGGGCGGAGAAAAAAGTGGACCGCGCGGAGAGCCCCTACGGCAGGGGGCTCGCGATCTGAAGGGCGGTTCAAAATTACTTTTTGTTATAATTTGAAGTTTTTATAGTGTTGACGATCTATAAAACCCTGCTAGAATCCGCTCACATTGGCTGCAGGGTAAAAGGCTTCGAGCCGCCAATCACCGATCTTTGACGCAGCGCGTCACCGTCCGCCGAAACCTGCACGGCGTATTCGACGGCCTTTGTCGTAGTCCCAGCCAGCGCCACCAGACGCTGGTTTTTTGCGTGGGTGCCACCGCGTATGCCCGCCTCGCCCAATGTGCGAAGGTGCCGGCCGTCTTATACCGTGGCCTCGAACGGTACTTATACCGTTTCCCCGATGCCTGCATGCCCCGACCAAGGCGTGCGGCGTCGTGATTCCGCGGCGCGTTTTCTGTCTCGCCATCGAGCCGAGCGAGCCGCACGAGTCATGTTCATGGGAGATGATCTGAATGAACGCTTGGTTATCGTGGCGTCCCAGTGAGCAGCATGCACAGATCGTGCGCAACATGCTGCGTCGCGGGACGCGTGTCAGTCACCATTTATTCAGCGTCGTCGGCTGTTTCGCCGTCGCGATCGCACTGGCCCTGTGGCTGCTGCCGACCGTGCGCGGGAACCTCGCCGCGAAGCTGATGCCAGTCGTATCCGCGGCCGTGCAGGCCGGTCCGGCCCGTCTGCTGACCGGCCATCCGCTGCCGAACTTCGCGCCCGCCGGCGCGCAGCCGCAGCAGGAAGAGGCTCCCGAGACGGATGCGCTCGCCGTCGGTCTCGACGTGGCACCGGAAACCGCCGCGCAGAGCGATGCGTCCGATCCGGCCCGCAACGGCCCGTCGCCTGTCGCGCTCGCGAAACTGATCCCGTCCCAGCGGGTCCCGGCCGATGCGCGCGACGACCGTGCGCTCGCGTCGAACCGCCAGCAGGCGCTCGTCGCCACCTACCTGTCGCGCCGTTACCGGGTCGCCCAGGAGCCGCTCGGCCAGCTCGTCAAGGCCGCGTTCCAGACCGGCCACGACGTCGGCCTCGATCCGCTGCTGCTGCTGTCCGTGATGGCGATCGAATCGGGCTTCAACCCGTACGCGGAAAGCGGCGTCGGCGCGCAAGGCCTGATGCAGGTCATGTCGAAGGTCCATTCCGACAAGTTCGAATATTTCGGCGGTACCGACACCGCGCTGCAGCCGCTCGCGAACCTGCAGGTCGGCGCGCTCGTGCTGAAGGACTGCATCGCCCGCGGCGGCTCGCTTGCGAACGGCCTGCGTCTGTACAACGGCTCGACCAATCCGGACGACACCGTGTACGGCTCGAAGGTCATGGCCGAGCGCGGCCGCCTGCGCGACGTCGCGCACGGCCGCAGCGTGCCGGTGAATGCGCCGCAGGCGCCGGCCCAGCCGTCGAAGCCGATCGTCACCGCGGCCGTGACGGCAGCGGCAGGCAACACGAAGCGCATGCACGCGACGCTCGACGCCGCGCAGCCGATCGCCGCGAAGGCCGCCGCGGCGCCGAAGGGCGCGCCGCAGCAGGACGACGCAAGCGTCGACACCGCGAAGCAGGCGCACGGCGATCATTCGGAGCTCGGCGCGTAAGTCACGCAACGCCCCGCGGTTCCGGCAGGACTCAAGCAAAAAGGCACCCGATTCGGGTGCCTTTTCGTTTTGGCGTGGACGGTAGCGCCCGGCACGCCGGCCGGGAGGGCCGCTCGGACGTCAGTGCTGGCCGAACAGCGTCGCGAGCCGCTCGACGGCCTCTTCGAGGCGCGAATAGGCGGTCGCATAGGACAGCCGGATATAGTCGCGCGGCGCATGCACGCCGAAATCCATGCCCGGCACCAGCACGACGCCCGCGTCGTGCAGCATCGCCTGCGTGAGCGCCGTGCTGTCGCCGGCCGCCGGATGGGCGACGCCGCCGCAGTGCGCATAGACGTAGAACGCGCCGTCCGGCATCACGGGCACCGTGAAGCCGAGCCGTTCGAGCGCCGGCGCGATGAAGTCGCGGCGACGCTTGAATTCGAGGCGGCGCGCCTCGTAGATGTCGAGCGCCGCCGGTTCGAAGCACGCGAGCGCAGCGTGCTGCGCGAGCGTGGACGGGCAGATGAACAGGTTCTGCGACAGCTTTTCGAACGTGCTCACGAGCGCGGGCGGTACGACCAGCCAGCCGAGCCGCCAGCCGGTCATGCTGAAGTACTTCGAGAAGCTGTTGACGGTGACGACATCATCGCCGTACGACAGCGCCGACACGGGCGCCGCGTCATAGCTGAGCCCCTGGTAGATCTCGTCGACGATCGTGAAGCCGCCGCGTGCGCGCACGGCTTCGACGATCCGCTTCAGTTCGTCCGGTTCGAGCGACGTGCCGGTCGGGTTCGACGGCGACGCGAGCAGCACGCCGCGCGTGCGGCTGCCCCAGCGCGTGCGGACGTCGTCCGCGGTGAGCTGGAAGCGCGCTTCCGGGCCGCTCGGCACGAGCACCGGGCGGCCTTCGGCAGCCGCGACGAAGTGCCGGTTGCACGGGTACGACGGGTCGGGCATCAGCACCTCGTCGTCGCGGCCCACGAGCGCGAGGCACGCGAGCAGCAGCGCGGCCGACGCGCCGGCCGTCACGACGATCCGCTCGGGGCTGATCGTGAGGCCGTACGCGCGCGCGTAGTGCGCGGCGATCGCTTCGCGCAGCGGCGCGATGCCGAGCGCGCTCGTGTACTGCGTGACGCCGCGGCGCAACGCGGCCGCCGCCGCCTCGACGACGGGCTCCGGTGCGGTGAAGTCCGGCTCGCCGATGCCCATGTGGATAACGTCGCGCCCGGAGGACTCGAGCCGCTGTGCCTCCTTCATCAGTTCCATCACGTAGAAGGGCTGGATCGCGTCGACGCGTGCGGCGAGCGTGACGAGCGAATCGGCGGTGGTATTCATCGGTCGGGCGGAGCGGGGAGGGGGAGGGAGAACGAAAAACGGGCGCTCGCGCGCCCGTCTACCTGCGGAATCAGCCGTTGCGGCGCGCCTGCGTTTCGGCGGGGCGCAGCTTCGCGGCGAGCTTGTCGAGCACGCCGTTGACGTACTTGTAGCCGTCGGAGCCGCCGAACGTCTTCGCGAGTTCCACTGCTTCGTTGATGATCACGCGGTACGGCGTTTCGACATGATGCGTGAGCTCGAACGTCGCGATCAGCAGCACGGCGCGTTCGACCGGCGACAGCTGGTCGACCGGACGGTCCAGCGACGGCGTGAGGGCTTCGACGAGCGTCGCATGCTCGCGAATCACGCCGTGCAGGATCGCGTCGAGCAGCTCCTTGTCGGCCTTGTCGTAACCGAGCGCGCCGCGCAGTTGCGCGTCGATCTCGCCGGGGGCCGCGTTCGACAGCAGCCACTGATACAGGCCCTGCGTCGCCAGCTCGCGCGATTGTCGGCGGGCGCTCTTCTTCATGCGCGCTCCTCTTCGTCGTCTTCGTCTTCTTCGTCCTCGTCCTCATCGTCGCCGAGCTGGTCGAGTGCCATCGTCAGGTTGGCCATCTCGACCGCGACGCGCGCGGCGTCACGACCCTTTTCGGTCATGCGCGCGACGGCCTGCTCGTCGTTTTCGGTCGTCAGGACCGCGTTCGCGATCGGCAGGTTGAAGTCGAGGCCGATGCGGGTGATGCCCGCGCCGCTTTCGTTCGACACGAGTTCGAAATGGTACGTCTCGCCGCGGATCACCGCGCCGAGCGCGATCAGTGCGTCGAACTGGCCGCTTTCCGCGAGCTTCTGCAGCGCGAGCGGGATTTCCAGCGCGCCGGGCACCGACACGAGCAGCACGTCTTCACCGGAGACGCCGAGGCGCTCGAGTTCTTCGACGCACGCATCGGCGAGGCCGTTGCAGACGGGTTCGTTGAAGCGGGATTGCACGATGCCGATACGCAGGCCGTCGCCTTCGAGATTCGGTTGGTATTGTCCGATTTCCATGATCTGGTCCGTGGTGTGGATGAACGGTTATAGGGCGAAAGCGTCGTGGCGGGTTACGCGTGGGACGCCGGGCAGGACTTGGCTTCGCCGCCGGGCATCGGAATGAAGCCCGTGACTTCGAGGCCGTAGCCGGACATGCTGCCCAGCTTGCGCGGATTCGACAGCACCTGCATCCTGGCGACGCCGACATCGCGCAGGATCTGCGCGCCGATGCCGAACGTCTTGAAATCGACCGGCCGGCGCTTCAGCGCAGCGGCCTTTTCTTCCTCGTCGAACGCCTTGAAGACGTCGATCAGATGTTCCTTCGTGTCGCCGCAGTTGAGCAGCACGATCACGCCGAGGTCGCGTTCCGCGATGTCGCGCATCGCCGCGTCGAGCGTCCACGAGTGTGTCGAGACGCCCGTCTCGAGCAGGTCGAGGACCGACAGCGGCTCGTGCACGCGCACGGGCGTATCGACGTCGGGCGACGGCGTGCCGCGCACCAGCGCGATGTGCGGCGAGCCGCTCGGCTGGTCGCGGTACAGCACCGCGCGGAACGTGCCGTGCGCGGTCTGCATCGTGCGCTCGGCGATTCGCTCGATGATCGATTCGGTGCGGCTGCGGTACTGGATCAGGTCGGCGATCGTGCCGATCTTCAGGCCGTGTTCCTTCGCGAACTCGAGCAGGTCGGGCAGGCGCGCCATCGTGCCGTCGTCCTTGATGACCTCGCAGATCACCGCGGCCGGCGTGAGCCCGGCGAGCGCGGTGAAGTCGCAGCCGGCCTCGGTGTGGCCGGCGCGCACCAGCACGCCGCCCGGCTGCGCCATGATCGGGAACACGTGGCCCGGCTGCACGATGTGCTCGGGACGGACGTCGTGCGCGACCGCCGTGGCGATCGTATGCGCGCGGTCGGCGGCCGAGATGCCGGTCGTCACGCCTTCGGCCGCTTCGATGCTGACCGTGAACGCGGTGCCGTACTGGGTGCCGTTGCGGTAGGTCATCAGCGGCAGGTGCAACTGCTTGCAGCGTTCCTGCGTCAACGTCAGACAAATCAGGCCGCGGCCGTACTTGGCCATGAAGTTGATCGCTTCCGGCGTGACGAATTCGGCGGCGATCACGAGGTCGCCTTCGTTTTCGCGGTCTTCTTCGTCGACCAGGATCACCATCCGGCCGGCTTTCAACTCCGCGATGATGTCGAGCGTGGAGGCGAGCGTCATAAGGGGGCGAGAAAGAGGAAAGTGCGTATTTTACGCCAGCCGGGCCGCGTTTCGGCTGGCACCGGCTGCGCGCGGCCGGCGAGCGCGCCGAAACGCGGCGCGACCGGCCTGCGAGGCGGGCCTGCCCGGGCCGCCGCGGCCCGCCCGATGTCAGGCAGCCGCAGGCTGGCCGGGGCCCCGCCGTGCGTCACGCGTGGTCGTTGCGGCCGCCGAGGTAGTCGAGCTTGCCGAGTTCGACGCCGCTGTGACGCAGGATGTCGTACGCCGTCGTCACGTGGAAGAAGAAGTTGGGCAGCACGAAGTTCAGCAGGTACGACTGCCCGGTGAACTCGATCGGACCGACACGCATCTTGAGCACGACCTGGCGTTCTTCGCTGCCGTCGATCTGCGCGGCGTCGAAGCCTTTCAGGTAGTCGATCGTCTTCTGGATGCGCGCATGCAGTTCGTCGAACGTCTGCTCGACGTCGGGGAAGCTCGGGATGTCGACGCCGGCGAGCCGGGCGGCGCAACCCTTGGCCGTGTCGGTCGCGATGTACACCTGGCGGACGAGCGGCAGCATGTCCGGATAGAGGCGTGCGCCGATGAACACCGACGGGTCGATCTGCTTCTCGGCCGCATGCGCCTGCGCCTTGCCGAGGATGTGCTGCAGGTTGGTCAGGCCGCGGATCAGGACGGGCAGCGAAGCCTGGTACATCGAGATGGACATGGGGACGACTCCTGGAGGAAAAGGGGCAGCCGGTACGCGGCGCACCGTGCGTCGCGGCGCCGAAAACGCTGCCGTTGCATCTTAGCGCGACGGGATGGCGCGTGCGCGTCGTTGGCCATCAGGCCAGGTGCCGCGCCGAGCCGCCAGCCGCCAATCCCTGCCCAGGGGGCGGAACCGCCCGATCAGTCCTGATGCACGCCCTGCGATGCCGACATCATCCGCTCGACATACCGCGCGATCATGTCGATTTCGAGATTGACCTTGTCGCCGGCCGTCACGTGACGCAGCGTCGTGACCTCGACCGTATGCGGGATCAGGTTGATCGAGAATTCGCAGCCGTCGGCGCGATCGTCGACCGTGTTGACGGTCAGGCTCACGCCGTTGACCGTGATCGAGCCCTTGTACGCCAGATAGCGGCCGAGCTCGCGCGGTGCGACGATGCGCAGCTCGTGCGACTCGCCGACCGGCGCGAAGCGCGTCACGGTACCGAGGCCGTCGACGTGGCCCGACACGATGTGCCCGCCGAGGCGGTCGTGCGCGCGCAGCGCCTTCTCGAGGTTCACTTCGCCGGGTTGCGCGAGCCCGACCGTGCGGTTCAGGCTTTCGCGCGACACGTCGACGTCGAATCGGGTGCCGGTCTTGGCGATCACCGTCATGCACGCACCCTGGATCGCGATGCTGTCGCCGAGCGCGACATCGGCGAGGTCGAGCCCGCCGGCCTGTACGGTCAGCCGCACGCCCGCGTCGGGCGACGCGCCGAGCGGGGTGATCGATTCGATGCGGCCGACGGCCGCGACAATTCCGGTAAACATCGTGACGGCTCCGTTCAATGCGTGGCAGGGGGCGGCGCGACACGCGCCAGGATCCGCAGATCGTCGCCGATCCGCTCGACGCTGTGGAACGCGAGCCGCGTGCGGGCGTCGAGGCTCGCCGGCGCGGCGAGGTCGAACATGCCGGCCGCGTCGCTGCCGAGCAGGCTCGGCGCGAGATAGACCAGCAGCTCGTCGACGCACTGCTCGCGCAGCAGCGAGCCGTTCAGCTTGTGGCCGGCCTCGACGTGCAGCTCGTTGACGCCGCGCGCGCCGAGCGCCGCCAGCATCGCGGGCAGGTCGACCTTGCCGTGCGCATTCGCGAGCGGCACGATTTCCGCGCCGCGCGACTTCAGCACGTTCGCGCGCACTTCGCCGGCGGCATCGAGCCGGCCGCAGAAGATCAGCAGCGGCGCGCCTTCGAGCAGGCGCGCATCGAGCGGCAGGTCGAGGCGGCTGTCGACCAGCACGCGCTGCGGCTGGCGCGGCGTGTCGATGCCGCGCACGGTCAGGAGCGGGTTGTCCTCGCGTACGGTGCCGATCCCGGTGAGGATCGCGCACGCGCGCGCGCGCCAGGCGTGGCCGTCGAGGCGCGCGGCCTCGCCGGTGATCCACTGGCTTTCGCCGGACGGCAGCGCGGTGCGTGCATCGAGCGACGCGGCCGTCTTCATCCGCACCCACGGGCGGCCGCGCGTCATCCGCGACACGAAGCCGATGTTCAGTTCGCCCGCTTCATGCGCGAGCAGCCCGCAGCGCACGTCGATGCCCGCGTCGCGCAGCATCCCGAGGCCGCGCCCGGACACCTGAGGATTCGGGTCTTCCATCGCCGCGACGACCTTCGCGACGCGCGCGTCGATCAGCGCGTTCGCGCACGGCGGCGTGCGGCCGAAGTGGCTGCACGGCTCGAGCGTCACGTACACGGTGGCGCCGGCGACGTCGTGGCCGCGCGCGCGCGCGTCCTTCAGCGCCTGCACTTCCGCGTGGTCCTGGCCGGCCGGCTGCGTGAAGCCTTCGCCGATCACGTCGCCGTCCTTGACGATCACGCAGCCGACGCGCGGGTTCGGTGCGGTCGTATACATGCCGCGCGCCGCGAGCGTCAGCGCGCGCTGCATGTGGGCGAAATCGGTATCCGAGAACATGCGCGCGGACCCGGGTCAGGCGGCCAGCGCCGCGAACGCGCGGCGCGCGGCCGCGAGCGTCGCGTCGATCACCGCGTCGTCGTGCGTGCTCGACACGAAGCCGGCCTCGTACGCGGACGGCGCGAAGTACACGCCTTCGTCCAGCATCAGGTGGAAGAAGCGGTTGAAGCGCTCGGTGTCGCTCTTCGTGACTTCCGCGAAGCTGGTCGGCACGCGCTCGGCGAAGTAAAGGCCGAACATCGCGCCGATCGAGTCGGCCGCGAACGGCACGCCGGCCGCGCGCGCTTCGGCCGCGAGGCCGTCGGCGAGGCGCTTCGTCTGCGCGGTGAGCGCGTCGTAGAAGCCGGGCGCCTGGATCAGCTGCAGCGTCTTCAGGCCCGCGGCGACCGCGATCGGGTTGCCCGACAGCGTGCCGGCCTGGTACACGCCGCCGAGCGGCGCGAGGTGGGCCATGATGTCGCGGCGGCCGCCGAACGCGGCAGCCGGCATCCCGCCGCCGATCACCTTGCCGAGGCAGGTGAGGTCGGCCGCGATCCCGTAGTACGCCTGCGCGCCGCCGAGCGCGACGCGGAACCCGCACATCACCTCGTCGAAGATCAGCACGGCGCCGTGCTTCGTGCACAGCGCGCGCAGCGCGTTCAGGAACTCGGGCGTGCCGCGCACGAGGTTCATGTTGCCCGCGACGGGCTCGACGATCACCGCGGCGATCTCGTCGCCGAACGCGCCGAACGCTTCTTCCAGCGCGGCGACGTTGTTGTATTCGAGGACGGTCGTGTGCTTCGCGATGTCGGCCGGCACGCCGGCCGACGTCGGGTTGCCGAACGTCAGCAGGCCCGAGCCGGCCTTGACCAGCAGGCTGTCCGCGTGGCCGTGGTAGCAGCCCTCGAACTTGACGATGCGGCTGCGGCCCGTGAAGCCGCGCGCGAGACGCAGCGCGCTCATCGTGGCCTCGGTGCCGCTCGACACCATCCGCACCTGCTCGATCGACGGCACCAGCTTGCAGATTTCCTCGGCGATCTCGATTTCCGCTTCGGTCGGCGCGCCGAACGAGAAGCCGTCGGCGAGCACGTTCTGCACGGCCGACAGCACTTCCGGATGGACGTGGCCGACGATCATCGGGCCCCACGAGCCGATGTAGTCGATGTACTGCTTGCCGTCGGCATCCCAGAAGTACGGGCCTTGCGCGCGCGACACGAAGCGCGGCGTGCCGCCGACCGAACGGAAGGCGCGCACCGGCGAGTTGACGCCGCCCGGGATGGTCTTCTGGGCGCGTTCGAAGAGGATCTGATTGTTGGACATGTGCGAAACCTGCGAGAGAAGGGCGCGGGGGCCTGTGCACGGGCCGCGGCGCCTGAGCGGAACGATCGTCTGATTGTACCGGAGACGCGCCCGGCGGGCCTGCGGCCGGGTCTGCGGCCTTTGCGCGCGTGGGGGATTGGCCGGCGCGAACGGCGCGCGGCCGATCCGGCCCGCTTATCGTGGCGACCGGCGCTTGCCGGTCAGCGCGGCCCAGCGCTTCTCGAGCGGGCCTTCGACCATCGGCTTGATCGACGTCCCGGAGGATTGCGCGTCCCAGGTCTGCACCGAGTACGGATGCGCGCGCAGCGCGTCGCGCGGGATCACGACGTCCTGGTGGGCGTCGACCAGCCAGTCGTAGACGAAATCGATGCACAGCCGGTAGCCGCGCTTCGTCGCCGGGTCGGGCACCTCGTAGGGCGCGCGCGTCACGTAGCCCGAGCCGAACACGCCCTTCGGCTCCTGCGCGACGCGGTGCAGGAACACACGGTCGCCCGGCAGGATGCCGCGTGCGAAGCCGCAGCCCCACACGTCGTGCACGGCATCGCCGGCCTTCACGCGCGCGGCGACGTCGGGCAGCTCGAGCCACGGCCATTTCTTGGGGCTCCAGATCAGCAGGAAGGCGGTCATCGGGTCGGTCGTGCGTCGGATTGATCAGACAAGAGAGGCGGGGAGCAGCAAGCTTAATCGAATCCGCGCGCGGTCTGCCGCGACGCCGGTCATGCGCGCGTGTTCCAGCCTGGCGCGGCAGACCGCGCGCGGCACGCGAAAAAGTTGCGCGTACAATCATGTGCTTGAACGCGCCGCTTGCGGCGTAGCCTCCCGTCTTCACCGCCACGCGTGCCCCGATGCGCGCGGGCCTCCATTGCGGATACCCATGTCCCACGTCGTCCGGCGCCGGCCCGATGCCCGGCTGATCCTGTTGCTCGGCGCGCTCGCGGCTTGCGGGCCGATCGCCACCGACATGTACCTGCCGAGCCTGCCGTCGATCGCCGACGGTTTCTCGGTGAGCCCCGGCGCCGCGCAGCGCACGCTGACGAGCTTCATGGCCGGCTTCTCGATCGGCATGCTGCTGTACGGCCCCTTGTCCGACACATGGGGCCGCCGGCCCGTGCTGCTCGGCGGCATCGCGCTGTTCACGCTCGCGAGCGTCGGCTGCTTCGTGTCGGGCTCGATCGACATGCTGATCCTCGTGCGCTTCCTGCAGGCGCTCGGCGCGGGCGCCGCGTCGGTGCTCGCCCGTGCGATCGCGCGCGACGCGCACGAGCCGACCGATGCGGCGAAGGTGCTGTCGATGGTCGCGATCGTCACCGCGGTCGGGCCGCTGCTCGCGCCGCTGATCGGCGGCCAGATCCTGCGCTTCGCCGGCTGGCGCGGCGTGTTCGTCGTGCTGGCCGCGTTCGGCGCGCTGTGCGCGGCGACCGCGTACCTGCGCGTGCCCGAAACCTGGCCGAAGGAGCGGCGCAAGAGCACGGCCGTGCTCGCGTCGTTCGCGTCGTACGGGCGCATCCTGTCCGATCCGGTCGCGTGGGGGCACATGCTGTGCGGCGGGATGGCGTTCGCGTCGATGTTCTCGTACATCACCGCGACGCCGTTCGTGTACATCGAGTATTTCCACGTGTCGCCGCAGCATTACGGGCTGCTGTTCGGCCTGAACGTCGTCGGGATCATGATCGGCAACTTCGCGAACACGCGGCTCGTCGGCCGCGTCGGCTCGCTGCGCCTCATCGCGACCGCGTCGCTCGTGAGCTGCGTCGCGTCGCTCGCGGTCGCATTCGTCGCGCTGACGGGACTGGGCGGGCTGTGGTCGATCGTCGTGTGCCTGTTCTTCGTCGTCGGCGTGGTCGGGATCCTGTCCGCGAACTGCACGACCGACCTGATGCACCGCTATCCGCACAACGCGGGTGCGTCGGCGGCCGTGTTCGGCGCGATGCAGCTCGCGCTCGGCGCGCTCGCGAGCATCGCGATCGGCGCACTGGCGGACGGCACGCCGTTCGCGATGGGTGTGACGATCGGCGTCTGCGGCGTGCTGTGTTTCGTCGGGCGTTACCTCGTGCTGCGCTGGCATGGCCGGCCGGTGAAAGCGGGGGCTTGAGCGGTGCGGGAGGATCGGCCTCACCTGGAGCGGTCTGACGAGCGATTATCGAGTCGATAGCTGCGCTTCGGGTTGATGACGAACCGTTTGACCTGAGCGTCGAGTTCCTTGCTGTGGTACAGGTCCAGGCATTTCAAAAAATCGAACCCGACGCCTTTGATTTCGGACTCGACGATCGGATTGCGATAGTCGCGTGCAAGAAAACGATTGACTAGCGATTTGCCCGCGTCGGGATTCCGTTCAAGATCGAAGTACGTCCAGTCCATCAGCGCACTCGCGCTGCATCCCGCGTCCATCGCAGCGGACGGTTCATTCCGATACGCGGTCGCGACACACTCGGCGAGCACCATGTCCTTGTAATTCTGGGCGTAGGTTCGGGCGCTGGCTTGTGGCGACGATGTCGTATCTGTTGCATGGCCCGATTGTGCCGCCAACGTCAGTGCCAAAAATATCACACGCTGGAACAGCGGATTTTGTCTCATGGCAGGCTCCAGACGCGTGCACAGATCCAACACATCGCCTAAAAAATAAACCGGTCTATTTGGCGAGGTACGATCAGCGCGGCAGACTTTCCAAGCGCTGATTGTTCCACTCTCCATCCAAAATAGCCTGATAGAGCATGCCTAGAGTCAGTGGCACTTTGTCATATTTTTCTCGGCGTTTTCTGGAGAAAGCCATCCGCGCCACTTCAATCAAGCTGAAGCCCTCTCCTGAGAAGTAGCGATTGAACTCAAAATCTCCAACTTGCACCGGAAACTTATCGAAGAAGCTCTCCATAAACTCGATCGCATCGTCGCCAGTGATATCCAAATCACCCTCGACGGCATGACCTTTTGTGAGAATTTTTTGGGGACTAACACCGGCCTCCCTTCTCACAAAATCCTCAAACTCGTTCCATGTAAATTGGCTCATCAGAACACCTTGTCCTCAGGCTTAACAAGCGCGTTATAGCGCGACACGGAACGAATGCTGATCATCGTGACATCGTTGGCAGCAATGACCCAGCCAACGACAGGAACCGCGCGCCCAACGAAAACCCCGATGTTTCTCACCAGAATGAACCTCAAGCGCTTAACGCTGGCGTTGGTCAGCGTTGGGAGGATCTTCTTCTTCAAATCGTAGTCCAGATACTTGCGACTCAATATCGACGCAACAGAAGTACCCGGCGTGGTACCAAAGGCTTTGCTCGTGTTGGCATCCAATTTTGACCGGCCACAATGGCAACCACCGCTGCTACATCGTCAACACCAAGCTCCTTGCATGTCTCATCGACAAAGACAAGGAAAAACAGCTCCATCGGCGTGAGATCTCGATGTGTACCAAAGGCATAGGTATTGTTCATTATAGTATTCCTCTCTCAGGCTATCGACGAGGCTGAAACCTCGAAGAGAACGATCCCCTGCCTATCGTCTCGGGTGCTGCCTCCCAGCGAAGGCGGGGGATTTGATCACTTCTGCTTTGCCCGATCGCTGGATATTGGTGGCCACGTTGCCCCCAATCGTTCGCGCAACTTTCTCCGTGGAATTTATCGGCGCATAAATGCGCATTGCTGCTGCCCATGCGGCTGAAAAGCGTGGTCTAGGCATATCCCTCTCCGCAAACTGGATGAACGTGATGCTGTCGATGCCAATCGGGGTTCTGCGAGAAACGCGTCATTTCTCGCGTCGAACCGGGATGGCCGCATCACGCGGAGCGAAGGAAGTTACCGAGCCTGGGCAACTGCTGACAATTGGACTTGTTCGAAAATAGGGGCGTGTACGAACGTATGAGTCACGCGCAGCCCTCGGCAGACGGCATCGTCGATGCCTGCCGGGCCGCTGTGGTGCGGGGCGGTGCCGCACATGTGAAACACCCCGAACGCCGGGCTTGAATCCAGCATTCGGGGTGTCGTGTATCGACGGCGTTTCGCCGAAGCGTCAATCCCGCGCGACGTCCTTCGCCGCCGGTGACGCGCCGTGGCTCAGCCAGTCGAGCACGTCGGCCGTTTCGTCGTCGCTCGCCCGTGCGCGCGCCTGCGCGACGGCCTCCGGCAGCTCGCCGTTGGTCGATGCGCGGCGGATCGCGACGCCGACCGCGAGGATGTCGATCATCAGCAGATGCAGGATCCGCGAGATCATCGACAGCTGCGATTCGCGCATCTCGATGTGATCGGTCTCGAGCGCGACGGTCGCGCGCTTCGCGAGCGGCGTGTTGCTCGACGTGATCGCGATCACCTTCGCGCCGGCCTGCATCGCGACCTCCAGCACACGCAGCAGCTCCGGCGCGCGTCCCGACTTCGACACCGCGACGATCACGTCGCCCTTGCCGAGCAGCGCGGCCGATGCGGCCTGCATGTACAGGTCGCCGTACGCAATCGTCGGGATTCCGAAGCGGAAGAACTTGTAGTGCGCGTCCTGCGCGACGATGTTCGAGTTGCCGAGCCCATAGAACTCGATGCGGCGCGCGCCGTTCAGGATCTCGATCGCGTTCTCGACGTGCTCGAAGTTCAGGTGTTCGCGCAGCTGCAGGATCGCGGACACCGTGTTGTCGAGCACCTTCGCGCCGAAGTCGGTGGCCGTGTCGCCGAGATGGACCTGGCTGTGGCTCATCGGAATCGTGCCGGTGAGGCCGGTCGCGAGCTTCAGCTTGAAGTCCGACAGCCCCTGGCAGCCGAGCGAGCGGCAGAAGCGGATCACCGTCGGCTGGCTCACGTCCGCCTTGCGCGCGATGTCGACGATCGGGTCGTTGATGATCGAGCGCGGATGGTTCAGCGCGAGATCGGCGACGCGGCGCTCGGCCGGCGTCAGCGCGTCGCGCATCTGGCGGATCCGCTCGAACACGGCCGACGACGCGCCGCCCGAACGGTTCGACAGCTGCTCCGCGAGGATCGCCGATACCCCGAGGAACGCCGGATATTCGGCGGTGATCAGGTAGGTCGGGATGTTCTGGAGATAGTGCGTGAAGCGGCCCTTCGCCTCGAAGCGTGCGCGGAACGACGAGCGCGTGAACAGTTCGCCGAGCTTCAGCGCGACGCCACCGCCGATGTACACGCCGCCGAGCGCGCCGAGCGTCAGCGCGACGCTGCCCGCGAACGCGCCGAGGATCCCGCAGAAGCATTCGACCGTCTCGAGCGCGAGTGCGTCGCCCGCATGCGCACGCTCGACGATCTCGGCCGTGTCGACGGTCGCGGCGACGCGTTTCTTGTCGCGCGCGGCGAGCGCACGATAGATGATCTCGATGCCGGGCCCCGCGCACACGCGCTCGAACGACACGTGCGGAAACTTCTTGCGCGCGTACTGCAGCACGAGATCCTCGCGCTCGTCCTGCGGCGCGAACGACGCGTGACCACCTTCGCTGCCGAGCGCGATCCAGCGGTCGTCCGCCGGAATCAGGCCGGACACGCCGAGCCCGGTGCCGGGCCCGAGCAGCCCGATCACGCTGTTCTGGCGGCGCGCGCCGCCGCCGATCTGCACGCGCTGCGCATCGGTCAGGCCCGGCAGCGCCATCGCGAGCGCGGTGAAGTCGTTGACGACGAGCAGCGTGTCGAAGCCGAGCGCGCGGCGCGTCGCCTCGATCGAGAAGCTCCAGTCGTGATTGGTCATCGTCACCTGGTCGCCGTCGACCGGGTTCGCGATCGCGATCGCCGCGTGGTTCACGCGGCTGATCTTCACGTCCTTCAGATACTTGCGGATCGCGTCGGTGAGCGTCGGGTAGTCGGCGCCGGGATAGACGCGGATCTGCGTGATCTCGCCGGGGCCGGTTTCCAGCGCGAATCGCGCGTTGGTGCCGCCGACGTCCGCGAGCAGGCGCGGGCCGTCGGCATGCTGGCCCGCGACGACAGCCTTACTTTGCGCACCAGTAGACATCGAGCTGGGTCCCCTTGTCGTTGGCCAGTTGGGAAATCGCGTTCTTCTGCAGCGTCGCGGCCGCGGCGTCGAGGACGTCGCGCTTGGCGGGGCCCGCGATCAACAGGAACAGCCGGTCGACGCGCTTCAGCGCATCGAGCGAAAAGCTCACGCGTGCATGCGGCGCGGCGCCGGGATGCACGGCGACGAAGCGCTCGGGCGTCGTGATCGCATGGTCCCATTCGGGCGCGTCCGCGAAGATCGACGCCGTGTGGCCGTCCTCGCCCATGCCGAGCACCGCGACGTTCGGCACGCGGTAGTCGGCGTTGGCATTGAGCGCTGCGACGTGCGCATCGAGCGATGCGCGCGTGTCGACGAGCGGCAGGAAGCGGGCAGGGGCCGCCGCGTGCTGCAGCAGCGTGTCGCGCACGAGCTGCGCGTTGCTGGCCGCATCGTTCTCCGGCACCCAGCGGTCGTCGACCAGCGTGACGTCGACGCCGGCCCAGTCGAGCGCTGCGTGCGACAGCGTGTGCAGGAACGGGCGCGGGCTCGTGCCGCCGGACACCGCGAGCGTCGGGCGCGCGGGGCCGCCGAGCGCGGCGCGCAGCGCATCGCCGACGGCGCGCGCGAGCGCTTCGCTTTGCGCTTCCTGGGTGTCGAAAGCGTGGATCTCGATCACATCTCCTCCGGACTGCTTTGTCTGTTCAATTCGTGCGAATCGTGGGGCACGTTGCCGCGCGCTGGCGCGCACGGCAACGGGTTGCATCAGTTTTCTTCTTCGAGCCAGCAGGTGCCGTGCTGCGCGAGCATCGCGCTCGCCGCGGCCGGCCCCCACGTGCCTGCCGCGTACGGCTTCGGCGGTTTCAGCGAGCGTGCCCATTCGTTCAGGATCGGCTCGACCCAGCGCCACGCGGCTTCCTGCTCGTCACGACGCACGAAGAGGGCGAGGCGGCCGTTGATCACGTCGAGCAGCAGGCGCTGGTACGCCTCCATCTGCCCTTCCTTGAAGAACTGGTCGAACGCGAGGTCGAGGTGCACGCTCGCGAGGTTCATCCCTTCGCCGGGCTGCTTCGCGAGGCAGTACAGGCGAATCGTCTCGTTCGGCTGCAGCCGGATCACGAGGCGGTTCGAACCGGGGCGCAGCGCGGTCGGGCCCAGCGCCGAGTGCGGCACCGGCCGGAAGTTCACGACGATCTCCGCGACGCGGTCTGCCAGACGCTTGCCGGTGCGCAGGAAGAACGGCACGCCGGCCCAGCGCCAGTTCTCGATCTCGACCTTCAGCGCGACGAAGGTTTCGGTCGGGCTGTCGGGTTTCACGCCGGGCTCGGTGGCATAGGCCGGCACCTGCGCGCCCTTGATCACGCCCGCATGATACTGGCCGCGCACCGCGACCTTGCCGATGTCGCGCGGATCGATGGGCTTCAGCGCACGCAGCACGCGCAGCTTCTCGTCGCGCACCGCGTCGGAATCCATCGAGTGCGGCGGCTCCATCGCGACGATCGACAGCAGCTGCAGCAGGTGGTTCTGCACCATGTCGCGCAGTGCGCCCGTATTGTCGTAGAAATCGCCGCGCGCCTCGACGCCGAGCTCCTCGGCGATCGTGATCTGGATGCTCTCGACCCATTCGCGGCGCCACAGCGGCTCGAACAGCGCATTGCCGAAGCGCAGCGCGAGCAGGTTCTGTACCGGCTCCTTCCCGAGATAGTGGTCGATCCGGTAGATCTGGTCTTCCGCGAAGATCTCGCCGACCGCGTCGTTGATCGCGTTCGACGATTTCAGGTCGTAGCCGAGCGGCTTCTCGAGCACGATGCGCGCGCCCTCGTTCAGGCCGACCGACGCGAGCGCCTTGCAGATCGGCACGAACAGCGACGGCCCTGTGGCGAGATAGAACACGCGGATGCCGGACAGCTGCGCGACCGCGTCGCGCAGCACGACGTAGTCCTCCGCACGGCCGAGGTCGAGCTTCACGTATTCGATGCGCTCGAGGAAGGATTTCCACACGCTTTCGTCGAATGCCTTGCCGGCCGCCTTCGCCGCATGCGGCTTCACATGCGTGTCGACCCACTCGAGATAGCCGGCCCGATCCGATTCGTGCCGCGCGACGGCAACGATCCGGCCGCTTTCCGCAAGCATGTTGCCGCGGTGCGCTTCGAACAGCGCGGGCAGGATCTTGCGCATCGACAGGTCGCCGGTGCCGCCGAAAAGTACGAAGGTAAAGCTGGAATCGGTATGCATGTGTCTCCGCCGATTGGGGGTGCTGGGAAGCGATCCGTAGTGCGATAAAAATATTTTTGACACTGAATTGTAGTTTAACTACAATCCGCCGCAAGGGGTAGCACCTGGGCGAAGAAAAAAAGAAGCGCGGTCGATGAACTGCGCGAGCTTCGCCTTCGGGAGCGCCTTGTGCCGAATGTTATCGGACATTGACGGTGCGCATCGTCCGCGCATCGTCGCCCCCGGGCTCGCGCCGCGGCATCGCGGCGGGCCAGAAACACAAAGAGGAGACACGCCGTTGAATCTCGATTCACGCTTTCTGTAAGAGCCCGGCCGGTCATCGGCCCCGTACGCTGCAATGCGTCCCGCGGCTCGATTTCCCCGTCGTTTATCAAGAAGCCGGTTCCCCGTCAGGGAACCTCACGAGTTGATTCAGTCTGGAGGAGATAAGTAATGAAAGTTCGCTCGATCATGGGCGCGCTCTGCGCCGCGGGTCTGATGGCTGGCGCCGTGGCGGCGCAGGCGGCCGAGAACGTAACCGTGCTGCACTGGTGGACCTCGGGCGGCGAGTCGAAGGCCGTCGGCGTGCTGAAGGACGACGTGCAGAAGCAGGGCTACGTGTGGAAGGACTTCGCGGTCGCGGGCGGCGCCGGCGCCGCGGCGATGACCGCGCTGAAGACCAAGGTGATCAGCGGCGACGCACCGTCGGCCGCGCAGATCAAGGGCCCGCTGATCCAGGACTGGGCCGACCAGGGCGTGCTCGTCAACATCGATTCCGCCGCCGGCGACTGGAAGCAGAACCTGCCGCCGGAAATCGACAAGATCATCAAGTACAAGGGCCACACCGTCGCCGCGCCGTTCTCGGTGCACCGCGTGAACTGGCTCTATATCAACAAGGCCGCGCTCGACAAGGTCGGCGCGAAGGTGCCGACCACCTGGCCCGAATTCTTCGCGGTGGCCGACAAGCTGAAGGCTGCCGGCATCCAGCCGGTCGCGATGGGCGGCCAGCCGTGGCAGGACCTGACGCTGTGGGAAGACGTCGTGCTGTCGCAGGGTCCGGCGTTCTACAAGAAGGCGCTCGTCGATCTCGACCAGGCCACGCTGACGTCGCCGCAGATGCTGTCGGTGTTCGACACGGTGCGCAAGATCCAGGGCTACTTCGACACGGGCCGCAACGGCCGCGACTGGAACCTCGCGACCGCGATGGTGATCAACGGCAAGGCCGGCATGCAGTTCATGGGCGACTGGGCGAAGGGCGAGTTCGAGAACGCCGGCAAGAAGGCGGGCAAGGACTACATCTGCGCGGCGGTGCCGGGTACGGCGAATTCGTACACGTTCAACGTCGACTCGTTCGTGTTCTTCCAGCAGAAGGGGCAGAAGGACGCGACGCCGGGCCAGGTCGCACTCGCGAAGACGATCATGACGCCGGACTTCCAGGAGCAGTTCAGCCTGCTGAAGGGCTCGGTGCCGGTGCGCCTCGGCGTGAAGATGGACAAGTTCGACGACTGCGCTAAGAAGTCGTATGCCGACGAGCAGACCGCGATCAAGTCGGGCGGCTTCGTGCCGTCGCTCGCGCACGGGATGGCGCAGGGCGATGCAACGGCCGGCGCGATCACCGACGTCGTGACGAAGTTCATGAACTCGCAGCAGGATTCGAAGAGCGCGGTCGCCGCGCTCGCGAAGGCCGCGAAGGTGAAGTAAAGCGCGACAGGCGCCCGGCCGGAAACGCAGGATCGGCCGGGCGTTCCTGCATGTGCAGCAAACGGGCTCGCTCGCGGGCCCGTGTCGTACCCGGCGCCGGCCCGGCCTGCGTCACCCTCGTTCCAGGAGTCGAATCAAGTGGCTGCCCCTCTTAGCGGAAACGGATCCGGCGCTGCCGCCGCACGGCGCACGTCGCCGATGTCGGCCTTCGCCGATCGCTGGATTCCGAAGCTCGTGCTCGCGCCGAGCCTCGCGATCGCCGTGGTGTTCATCTACGGCTTCATCCTGATTACCGGCTATCTGTCGCTGACCAATTCGCGGCTGTTGCCGAACTACGAATTCGACGGCTTCGGCCGTTATTCGGATCTGTTCCAGAACGACGTGTGGTGGACCTCCGCCGCGAACCTCGGCTGGTTCGGGATTCCGTTCATCGCGATCTGCGTCGCGCTCGGGCTGTTCCTCGCGATCCTGCTCGACCAGCGGATCCGCAACGAAGGCGCGCTGCGCGCGATCTTCCTGTATCCGATGGCGCTGTCGTTCATCGTCACGGGCACCGCATGGCAGTGGATCCTGAACCCGGGCCTCGGCCTGGAGAAGGTGATGCACGACTGGGGCTGGACGAGCTTCTCGTTCGGCTGGCTTGACGATCCGGACAAGGCGATCTTCTGTATCGTGATCGCCGCCGTGTGGCAGTCGACCGGCTTCGTGATGGCGCTGTTCCTCGCCGGGCTGCGCGGCGTCGATGCGGAGATCTTCAAGGCCGCGCAGGTCGACGGCGCGACGCTGCCGACCATCTACCGCAAGATCGTGATCCCGAGCATGCGCCCGGTGTTCTTCTCGGTGCTGCTGATCCTCTGCCACATCACGATCAAGACCTTCGACCTGGTCGTCGCGCTGACGGCGGGCGGCCCCGGCACGTCGTCGTCGCTGCCGGCCATGTTCATGTACACGTTTTCGTTCAACCGCGGCCAGCTCGGGCTCGGCGCGGCGTCGTCGGTGATGATGCTCGCGACCGTGGTCGCGGTGCTGGTGCCGCTGATGTATATGGAATCGAGGAGCACCCGCAATGCAGCCTAAAGTGACGATCAGCCGGGCAGTGATCTATGCGGCGCTGATCCTGTTCGCGCTGTATTTCCTGTTCCCGATCTACGTGATGCTGTCGACGTCCTTCAAGGACCTCGACCAGCTGCGCACCGGCAACCTGTTGACGCCGCCGACGCACTGGACCTTCGATCCGTGGGTGAAGGCGTGGAGCGGCGCGTGTACCGGCGTGCGCTGCGACGGCATGAAGCCGTTCTTCCTGAACTCGCTTCAGATGGTGATTCCGGCCGTGCTGATCTCGTCGCTGATCGGCGCGTTCAACGGCTACGTGCTCACGCACTGGCGCTTTCGCGGCGCGGATGCGCTGTTCACGATGATGCTGGTCGGCTGCTTCATCCCGTTCCAGGTGATCCTGCTGCCGATGGCGCGCCTGCAGGGGATGCTCGGCCTCGCCAACACGATTCCGGGCCTGGTGTTCGTGCACGTCGTGTACGGCATCGCGTTCACGACGATGTTCTTCCGCAACTTCTACGTGAGCGTGCCGGCCGAGCTCGTGAAGGCCGCGCGCATCGACGGCGCGGGTTTCTTCACGATCTTCACGAAGATCCTGCTGCCGGTGTCGCTGCCGATCTTCATGGTGTGCCTGATCTGGCAATTCACGCAGATCTGGAACGACTTCCTGTTCGGGATCGTGTTCTCCGGCGTCGACTCGATGCCGATCACGGTTGCGCTGAACAACCTCGTCAACACGTCGACGGGCGTGAAGGAATACAACGTCGACATGGCCGGCGCGATCATCGCCGCGCTGCCGACGCTGCTCGTCTACGTGGTCGCCGGCCGCTACTTCGTGCGCGGGCTGACGGCGGGCGCGGTGAAGGGGTAAGCGCGGCTTCATCCGATACGACGAACCGGCCGCGCACGACGCGCGGCGCATCGAAACGAACCCGACGCGGTGCCGTGGCGCCGCGCGAGACGAGACAGAGGATTCACAGCATGGCAAGCCTTTCCATCCGTGACGTGTACAAGACCTACCCGAACGGGGTGCCGGTCCTGAAGGGTGTCGACATCGAGATCGAGGACGGACAGTTCTTGATCCTGGTCGGCGGCTCGGGCTGCGGGAAGTCGACGCTGCTCAACATGATCGCCGGTCTCGAGACCGTGACGAGCGGCGAGATCTGCATCGACGGCAAGGTCGTCAACGACCTGTCGCCGAAGGATCGCGACATCGCGATGGTGTTCCAGTCGTACGCGCTGTACCCGTCGATGACGGTGCGCGAGAACATCTCGTTCGGCCTGAACATCCGCAAGGTGCCGAAGAGCGAGCAGCAGCAGATCGTCGAGCGCGTGTCGGCGATGCTGCAGATCCAGCATCTGCTCGACCGCAAGCCGGGCCAGCTGTCGGGCGGCCAGCGCCAGCGCGTCGCGATGGGCCGCGCACTGGCGCGCGATCCGTCGCTGTTCCTGTTCGACGAGCCGCTGTCGAACCTCGACGCGAAGCTGCGCATCGAGATGCGCGCGGAAATCAAGCTGCTGCACCAGCGCCTCGGCACGACGATCGTCTACGTGACGCACGACCAGATCGAGGCGATGACGCTCGGCGACCGGATCGCGGTGATGAAGGACGGCGTGGTCCAGCAGTTCGGCGCGCCGCAGGAAATCTACGATTCGCCGTCGAACCTGTTCGTCGCGGGCTTCATCGGCGCGCCGCCGATGAACTTCATCAATGGCAAGCTGGTCGAGCAGGGCAGCGGGATCGCGCTCGAGATCGACACGGGCCTCGCGCGCAGCGCGCTGAACCTGCCGTTCGACGCGAAGCGGATGAACGGCCACGTGGGCCGCGAGGTGATCCTCGGCCTGCGTCCGGAGCGCATCACCGACGCGCGCAATGCGCACCACGGCGAGGCGTCGAAGCTGCAGCCGATCGACGTGCGCGTCGACGTGACCGAGCCGACCGGGCCGGACACGCACGTGTTCGCGCAGGTCAACGGCAAGCGGATCGTGAGCCGCGTGCACCCGGCCGCGAACCCGCAGCCGGGGCAGACGCAGTCGCTGCTGTTCGACGTGTCGAAGGCGGTGCTGTTCGATCCGGCGTCGGAAGAGCGGATCGCGTGAGGCCGCGGTTGCGCTGAATGAAGAAGGGGCCGTCTCGAAGGAGTGGCCCCTTTTGTTTCTGGCGGTGCGTCCGGTGTTGCGGCGGCGATCAGTGCGGCAACCGCACGTCGAACTTGAAGGTCGCGAGCCGCGCGACGAGGATGAAGCCGGTCGCGAGCAGCACGCTGTACACCGAGTCGAACTGCAACCACGCGAGCAGCAGGTAGAACCAGCAGCCGACGAACGCGCAGGTCGCGTACGGCCGCGAATCGCGCAGGATCAGCGGGATGTCGTTGCACAGCACGTCGCGGATGATCCCGCCGACCACGCCGGTGATCACGCCCATCATCACCGCGATGAAGCGCGGCATCTCGGCATCGAGCGCGATCGCGGTCCCCGAGATGCTGAAGATGCCGAGCCCGATCGCGTCGGCCACCAGCAGCAGCCGCTCGGCCGACAGCCGCGACAGCATCCGCAACACGAACGGCGCGAACAGCGCGAGCACGAAGATCGCGATCACGTAGTCGTCGTGCACGACCCAGTAGAACGGCCGGCGTTCGAGCAGGATGTCGCGCAGCGTGCCGCCGCCGAATGCGGTGGCGAGCGCGACGACGAACGTGCCGACCGAGTCGAGACGGTTCTTGCGCGCCTCGATGAAGCCCGAGATCGCGAACGCCAGCGTCGCGATCGCCTCCAGTACCGCGATCGCGAGCGTCAGCCTAGGATGCGGCACGCGGCCCCCGATCGGCGGGCGCCGCGAGCGGCTGCAGCAGCACGAGCACCGCGCCCGCGCCGCCGTCGTGGCTGCGCGCCTCGCAGAACGCGATCACTTCTTCCTTCTGCACGAGCCACGCGCGCACCTTGCCTTTCAGCACGGGTTCCTTGCCGATCGAGCCGAGCCCCTTGCCATGGATCACGCGCAGGCAGCGTAGCCCCTTCTTGCCGGCTTCGCGGATGAATTCGGCGAGCGCATCGCGCGCCTCGTCGCGCCGCATCCCGTGCAGGTCGATCTGCGCCTGAACGATCCACGCGCCGCTCCTCAGCTTGCGCACGACGTCGCGACTGATGCCGGGGCGGTGGTAGTACAGCGATTCGTCGCTGTCGAGCAGCGTCTCGGGATCGAATTCGTCGGACAGCGTCGCGTTCAGCACGGCTTCCTCGTCGCGCTGCGTCTGCTTCGGCACCGGGTCGGGCGGCGTACGGCCGGATTTCGCGCGCGGCGGCGCGTTCAGCGGCTGGATCGCGCCGATTTCGTTGCGGAACAGGTTCGCGTCGGCTTCGGCCTTGCGTTCGGCCTTCGCGGTTTCGATGCGCTCGCGGTCGCGGCGATCGGCTTCGCCTTGCAGCGACTTGCGCAACGCGCCGAGGCCGGCCAGGCCCTGGCCGCGCAATGCGGCGGCGTCGGGCGCGGGCGGCGGCGCCGCGGGCGCCGGGTTTGCGGGACGGGCGGCGATCTTCCGCTTCGCGGGATCGCTCGGATGGGGCTGGTTCTTCGCCATGATTCGGTAACCGGGCAGGCGCGTTCGGGCGCGCGGGCACAAAAAAAGCCGCTGCGCGACGGCAGCGGCTTTCCGGTCAAGCCCGCTTCGCGGCAGCGGACGCCATTGTAGCGCCCGGCGCGCGAAGGCTCGACGCTTACTTCTTGTCGTGCAGGCTTTCGAGGTAGCGCTGCGCGTCGAGCGCGGCCATGCAGCCCGTGCCGGCGCTCGTGATCGCCTGGCGGTACACGTTGTCCTGTACGTCGCCGGCGGCGAACACGCCCGGCACGCTCGTCGACGTCGCGTTGCCCTGCAGGCCGCTCTTCGTCAGGATGTAGCCGTCCTTCATCTCGAGCTGGCCCTGGAACAGGTCGGTATTCGGCTTGTGGCCGATCGCGACGAACACGCCCTGCACGGTGAGGTCCTGCTTCTCGCCGGTCTTCACGTTCTTGATGCGCAGGCCCGTGACGCCCGAATCCTCGCCCGTCACTTCGTCGAGCACGTGATCCCACTTGATGTCGACGACGCCTTCCTTTTCCTTCTCCAGCAGGCGGTCGATCAGGATCGGCTCGGCGCGGAACTTGTCGCGGCGGTGGATCACCGTGACCTTCTTCGCGATGCCCGTCAGGTAGAGCGCTTCCTCGACCGCCGTGTTGCCGCCGCCGATCACCGCGACTTCCTGGTTGCGGTAGAAGAAGCCGTCGCAGGTCGCGCAGGCCGACACGCCCTTGCCCATGAACAATTCTTCTGACGGCAGGCCGAGATACTGTGCGGATGCGCCGGTCGCGATGATCAGCGAGTCGCACGTGTATTCACCCGAATCGCCGATCAGCCGGATCGGCTTTTCGTGCAGTTTCGCGGTGTGGATGTGGTCGAAGACGATTTCGGTGTTGAAACGCTCGGCGTGCTCGAGGAAGCGCGCCATCAGTTCCGGGCCTTGCACACCCTTCGCGTCCGCCGGCCAGTTTTCGACGTCGGTCGTGGTCATCAGCTGGCCGCCCTGCGCGATGCCGGTGATCAGCACCGGGGACAGGTTGGCGCGAGCCGCGTAGACGGCAGCCGTGTAGCCGGCGGGGCCGGAACCGAGAATCAGGACTTTGGCGTGTTTGGGCGTGGACATGTGCGAATCCGTAAAGGGCGGCCGCGGCGGGCGGGGTAAGGCTCGCCGGACGGTCTGGGTTGACCGGGATGCCGTCGTAGATGGGTATCAGACGCGCATTATAAAGGCCCCGTTGCTGCGCTGCCGAACGAGAGTTTCAATCGTGGCGATAGCGTTCGTCGGCGGATCGCCAGCAGTGGCGGGGCAGGTTGGGCGGGTCGGGTTGGGGGCGGGCGGCTGCGGCCCGTGGCGGCGCATTGCCGCGGCCGGGCGTCACGGGCCGACCGGCGGCCGGATCGCATGCGCGGGTATCGGCTTCGGCCGCCCCGACCCTCTTATGTAACCGTCATTTACACTTGGCGCCCCGGTGCAGCGTTTACAATAA
Source organism: Burkholderia sp. Bp8984 (assembly GCF_003853755.1). Classification (NCBI taxonomy): domain Bacteria; kingdom Pseudomonadati; phylum Pseudomonadota; class Betaproteobacteria; order Burkholderiales; family Burkholderiaceae; genus Burkholderia; species Burkholderia sp. Bp8984. Next base: position 99,049 of record NZ_QTQN01000014.1, on the reverse strand, counting down.
GCGCGATCGAACGACAGGCGGGCGCGCGGCCCGTCCTCTTTATACGGATTCATGGCAAAAGCTCCTTATTCCGCCCAGGCACAGGCGTTGCCGCACCGGATGTCGAAGCTCCTCACGGAGATCCGCTGGATTCTCCAGGTCGCGCTCTGCGCTTTTCTGGTGATGGCCCTGTTGAGCTACAGCCGGCGCGATCCGAGCTGGACGCACGCCGCGCAGGTCGACCACATCTCGAACTGGGCCGGCCGCGTCGGCGCGTGGACGGCCGACATCATCCTGCTGCTGTTCGGCCTGTCGGCCTACTGGCTGATCGTGCCGCTCGCGCGGCGCATCGCGGTCAACTACCGGCGCATCACGCGTCACGAGGCGGTCGCCGACGAACCCGAGCGGCCGATCGGCTGGCTCACCGAGATCCTGGCGTTCGTGCTCGTCGTGCTCGCGTGCGACGGCATCGAGGCGCTGCGCATGTGGTCGCTGAAGGTGCAGCTGCCGCGCGCACCGGGCGGCGTGATCGGCGAGGCCGTGGCGGGTGCGATGTCGCACGCGTTCGGCTTCACCGGCGGCACGCTGCTGCTGCTGATCCTGCTCGCGATCGGCCTGTCGCTGTATTTCCGCTTCTCGTGGCTGTCGGTCGCCGAGCGCGTGGGCGGGGCGATCCTGTCCGCCGTCAACGTCGCTAAGCTGCGCCGCGAGGCCGAGCGCGACCGCAAGCTCGGCGAGGCCGCGGCCGTGCGCCGCGAAGGCAAGGTCGAAGAGGAGCGTGTGCGCATCGAGGATCACGAACCCGTGACGATCGTGCCGCCGGTCGTCACGCCGGCGAAGTCCGAGCGCGTCGAGCGCGAGCGCCAGGTGCCGCTCTTCACCGACCTGCCGGGCGATTCGACGCTGCCGCCGGTGTCGCTGCTCGATCCCGCGCCGAAGACGCAGGAAGCGATTTCCGCCGATACGCTCGAATTCACGTCGCGCCTGATCGAGAAGAAGCTGAAGGACTTCGGTGTCGAGGCGAGCGTCGTCGCTGCGTATCCGGGCCCGGTCGTCACGCGCTACGAGATCGAGCCGGCCACCGGCGTGAAGGGCAGCCAGATCGTCAACCTCGCGAAGGATCTCGCGCGTTCGCTGTCGCTCGTGTCGATCCGCGTGGTCGAGACGATCCCCGGCAAGAACTACATGGCGCTCGAGCTGCCGAACCAGCGCCGCCAGACGGTCCACCTGTCCGAGATCATCGGCTCGGAAGTCTATGCGGCCGCGTCGTCGGCGCTGACGCTGAGCCTCGGCAAGGACATCGGCGGCAAGCCGGTCTGCGCGGACCTCGCGAAGATGCCGCACCTGCTGGTCGCCGGCACGACCGGTTCGGGCAAGTCGGTCGGGATCAACGCGATGATCCTGTCGCTGCTGTACAAGGCCACCGCCGAGCAGGTGCGCCTGATCCTGATCGATCCGAAGATGCTCGAAATGAGCGTCTACGAAGGCATTCCGCACCTGCTGTGCCCGGTCGTCACCGACATGCGCCAGGCCGGCCACGCGCTGAACTGGACGGTCGCGGAGATGGAGCGCCGCTACAAGCTGATGAGCAAGCTCGGCGTGCGCAACCTGGCGGGCTACAACAACAAGATCGACGAAGCGGCGAAGCGCGAGGAAAAGATTCCGAATCCGTTCAGCCTGACGCCGGACGACCCTGAACCGCTCGGCCGCCTGCCGAACATCGTCGTCGTGATCGACGAGCTGGCCGACCTGATGATGGTCGTCGGCAAGAAGGTCGAGGAACTGATCGCGCGGATCGCGCAGAAGGCGCGCGCGGCCGGCATCCACCTGATCCTCGCGACGCAGCGTCCGTCCGTCGACGTGATTACCGGCCTGATCAAGGCGAACGTGCCGACGCGGATCGCGTTCCAGGTATCGTCGAAGATCGACTCGCGCACGATTCTCGACCAGATGGGTGCCGAATCGCTGCTCGGGATGGGCGACATGCTGTACCTGCCGCCGGGCACCGGGCTGCCGGTGCGCGTGCACGGCGCATTCGTCGCCGACGACGAAGTGCATCGCGTCGTCGAGAAGCTCAAGGAGCAGGGCGAGCCGAACTACGTCGAAGGGCTGCTCGAAGGCGGCACGGCCGACGGCGACGAGGGCTCGGCCGGCGCGGGAACCGGCGAAGGCGGCGAGGAGTCTGATCCGCTGTACGACCAGGCGGTCGAGATCGTCATCAAGAACCGCCGCGCGTCGATTTCGCTCGTGCAGCGCCATCTGCGGATCGGCTACAACCGCGCGGCGCGGCTGCTCGAACAGATGGAGCAGTCGGGGCTCGTGTCGGCGATGTCGTCGAGCGGCAACCGCGAAATTCTTGTGCCGGCGCGCGACGCGGAATGAGTCCGCGGCGCCCGCAGCGCCGGCCACCCAGGGAGAAAACCGCAATATGCAGCAACATTCGTTCGCAGTGTCCCTTCGTTCGACGCGGCGCTGGCTCGGCGCGGCGCTCGCCGGCGCATCGCTGATGCTCGCGGCGACGCACGCGTTCGCGGGCGGCACCGAGCAGCTGAAGGCCTTCGTGTCGCAGGTGCGTTCGGCGAAAGGCGATTTCACGCAGCAGATCGTCAAGGCGCCGGCCAAGGGCGCGAGCGCCGTGCAGGCCGCGCCGAAGCCGAACGACAATTCGAGCGGCACGTTCGTGTTCTCGCGTCCGGGCAAGTTCATCTGGACGTACCAGAAGCCGTACCAGCAGGTGCTGCAGGCCGACGGCGACAAGCTCTACGTGTACGACCGCGACCTGAACCAGGTCACCGAACGCAAGCTGAACGGCGCGCTGGGCGCGAGCCCGGCCGCGATCCTGTTCGGCAGCAACGATCTCGACAAGAACTACACGCTGCGCGATGCAGGCGAGAAGGGCGGCATCGAGTGGCTCGAGATGCTGCCGAAGGCGCAGGACACGCAATTCCAGCGGATCGGCATCGGCTTCCGCAACGGCACGCTCGCCGCGATGGAATTGCACGACGTATTCGGCAACGTCACGCTGCTCACGTTCACGAACATCCAGACGAACCCGCCGCTGAAGAGCGATACGTTCAAGTTCGTCGTGCCGAAGGGCGCGGACGTGATCAACGGCTGACCGGCACCACGCCGTTTTCCCGACACGGGCCTGCCGGCGACGGCAGGCCCGTGTTGTTTTTTGGGGCGCGGGCATCGGGCGCGGGCATCGGGCGTCGGGATCGGGCGCAAGCACCAGGCGCGGCGGTGCAGTCGCGCGGCTGTCATAATGTCGGGTCCGGCGGCCGTTCGGCCGCCATCGTTTGATCTGGAGCGAGGGTTCATGTCCGACCTGTTTCAAGTCGAGCCGCGCCGGCCGCTCGCCGAGGCGCTGCGGCCGAAGACGCTCGCCGAGGTGATCGGCCAGACGCATCTGCTGGGCGAAGGCAAGCCGCTGCGGCTCGCGTTCGAATCCGGCAAGCCGCATTCGATGATCCTGTGGGGGCCGCCCGGCGTCGGCAAGACGACGCTCGCGCGCCTCACCGCGCTCGCGTTCGACTGCGAGTTCATCGCGCTGTCCGCGGTGCTCGGCGGCGTGAAGGACATCCGCGAGTCGATGGAGCAGGCGAAGGACACGCTGAATCGCACCGGCCGCCACACGATCCTGTTCGTCGACGAAATCCACCGCTTCAACAAGGGTCAGCAGGATGCGCTGCTGCCGTTCGTCGAGTCGGGGCTCGTGACCTTCATCGGCGCGACGACCGAGAACCCGAGCTTCGAAGTCAACTCGGCGCTGCTGTCGCGGGCGCAGGTGTACGTGCTGCAGTCGCTGAACGATGACGAGATGCGTCAGCTGCTCAAGCGCGCGCACGAAATCGCGCTCGACGGGCTCGCGTTCGACGACAAGGCGATCGATACGCTCATCGGTTATGCGGACGGCGACGCGCGGCGCTTCCTGAACCTGCTCGAGCAGGCGCAGACGGCCGCAGCCTCGGCCAAGGTCACGACCATCGATGCCGAGTTCGTCAGCAGCGCGATGACGCTGAACGCGCGGCGCTTCGACAAGGGCGGCGACAACTTCTACGACCAGATCTCGGCGCTGCACAAGTCGGTGCGCGGTTCGAGCCCGGACGGTGCGCTGTACTGGTTCTGCCGGATGATCGACGGCGGCGCGGATCCGAAATATCTCGCGCGGCGCATCGTGCGGATGGCGTGGGAAGACATCGGCCTCGCCGATCCGCGCGCGCTGCAGGTGGCGAACGACGCGGCCGAGACCTACGAGCGGCTCGGCTCGCCCGAAGGCGAGCTGGCGCTCGGGCAGGCGGTGATCTATCTCGCGTGCGCGGCGAAGAGCAATGCGGGCTACAACGCGTTCAACCAGGCGATGGCGTTCGTGAAGCAGGACAAGTCGCGCGAGGTGCCCGTGCATCTGCGCAATGCGCCGACCAAGCTGATGAAGGAACTCGGCTACGGTCACGCGTATCGCTACGCGCATGACGAGCCGAATGCCTATGCGGCCGGCGAGTCGTATCTTCCGGAAGGGATGCGCGAACCGCGCTGGTACAAGCCGGTGCCGCGCGGGCTCGAATCGAAGATCGCCGACAAGCTCGCGTGGCTGCGCGAGCTCGACCGCGAGGCCGGCAAGAAGGACTGACCGGCCGAGCGCGGCGCGACGGCCGGCGCTGCCTGGGGCGTGTCAGCGCCGGCGGCCCGGCTGCTTCTTCCAGTACTCGAACGGCTCCTCGTGGCAGTCGATGTCGAGCTCGGCGACCCGTGCGTGCAGGCGCTCCTGCGCATCGGCGATCGCGAGGTTGTAGATTGCCGGCGCGATTTCCTCGACGAAGAAATGCAGCAGCGCACCGGCCTGGATGTTGCCGATCGGCTCGTCCATGTTTTCTGTGAAATACCGTTGCAGCGACGCGATCGCGCGGTCGCGAACATCCTTGTCCAGTTCGATGGCCATCGGGTTCCCTCGGGTGATGGTGATGCGAAGACGGGTGCGTTGCCCGCCGCGTTGCGCCCGGCCGGGGCGGCTGTCGCGCGCTGCGCCGCGGCGTCGCGCAATGCGCTTCGCCGGCTGCGGGCGCGCAGGCCGGCAATGCGATACTGCCACGCCCGTCGCGCGTTTGCGGCACTGTCCATCCGGCCAATGCCGTGGCGGCCCCGCGGTGCGTTAGAATTCCCGTCTTACACAACGATTTTCCAAGTCCTCCCATGCTCGACATCCAGTTGCTGCGCAAAGACCTCGACGGCGTCGCGAAGCGCCTCGCCGATCGCGGCTACACCCTCGACGTCGCCGCGTTCTCCGCCCTCGAAGTGGAACGCCGTGCGATCCAGACCCGTACCGAAGAGCTTCAGGCGCGCCGCAACAGCCTGTCGAAGCAGATCGGCGCGATGAAGGGGAAGGGCGAGGACACGTCGGCCGTCATGGCCGAAGTCGGCGGGATCGGCGACGAAATGAAGGCGTCGGAGGCCAAGCTCGGCGAGATCCAGACGCGCCTGTCCGACCTGATGCTGGGCATGCCGAACATCGCGCACGAAAGCGTGCCGGTCGGCAAGGACGAAGCCGACAACGTCGAAGTGCGCCGCTGGGGCACGCCGCGCCAGTTCGACTTCGAGGTGAAGGATCACGTCGACGTCGGCACGCCGCTCGGCCTCGATTTCGAAACCGGCGCGAAGCTCGCCGGCGCACGCTTCACGATGCTGCGCGGCTCGATCGCACGCCTGCACCGCGCGCTCGCGCAGTTCATGATCGACACGCACACGCTGCAGCACGGCTACAGCGAGACGTACACGCCGTACATCGTGAATCCCGAGATCCTGTACGGCACGGGCCAGCTGCCGAAGTTCGCGGACGACATGTTCCGCGTCGAGAAGGGCGGCGCCGAAAACACGATCACGCAGTACCTGATCTCCACGTCCGAGATTTCGCTGACGAACACCGTGCGCGAGTCGATCGTCGAAGGCTCCGCGCTGCCGATCAAGCTGACCGCGCATTCGCCGTGCTTCCGCTCCGAAGCCGGTTCGTACGGCCGCGACACGCGCGGGATGATCCGCCAGCACCAGTTCGACAAGGTCGAGATGGTGCAGGTCGTCGCGCCGGACGCGTCGTATGCGGCACTCGACGAGATGGTCGGCCACGCGGAGGCGATCCTGCAGAAGCTCGGCCTGCCGTACCGCGTGATCACGCTGTGCACGGGCGACATGGGCTTCTCGGCCGCGAAGACGTTCGACCTCGAAGTGTGGCTGCCCGCGCAGAACACCTATCGCGAGATCTCGAGCTGCTCGAACACCGAGGCGTTCCAGGCGCGCCGGATGCAGGCGCGTTTCCGCAACGCGCAGGGCAAGCCGGAACTCGTGCATACGCTGAACGGCTCCGGCCTCGCGGTCGGCCGCACGCTCGTCGCGGTGCTGGAGAACTACCAGAATGCCGACGGTTCGGTCACGGTGCCCGAGGCGCTGCGTCCGTACATGGGCGGCATGGAGCGAATCGAAGCGCCTGCGCAGGCGTCGTGAGATCGCTGCGCGATCGGTGTTCGACGGGCTCGCAAAAAATTTTGCAAAAAACGCTTGTGAGTTTCGAAGAGATCGTTCTATAATCTTTTCTTTCCCGGACACGACCAACCGGGAAATGAAGCAGCAAGGAAGGAGAGGTGGCAGAGTGGTCGAATGTACCTGACTCGAAATCAGGCGTACGGTTTCCCCGTACCGTGGGTTCGAATCCCACCCTCTCCGCCAAAATACGAAGCCCCGTGATCCGGAAGGATCACGGGGTTTTTCGTTTTGGTCGCCCGGTGGCGAGCGTGGATGCGATGTGCGGTACGCGCGCGCGTACCGATCGGCCGGCACCCCACCCGCTTGGGCGTTGTTGCCTCGGTTCCCGCCGCCCACGGATCGCCACGGGCTTCGTGCTCGACCCGCACGGTTCCCGCCGCCGCTTGCCCGCTTCAGCCTTGATCTCGCGCGCCGTTAACAGAGCGGTCGGCGGCTCGCGCTTTTTGCGCGGTCGCCGTTCTCCGACGATCCAAGGTCCCATGAAGCTGAGCTACAAGATTCCCCTCGCATTCGCCATTGCGCTGCTGCTGATGTTCTGCGGCGCGCTATACGGCATCCGCATTCTCAATCGCTCGATCGACACGTTCGCGAACGACGTGCAGACGCACGTTGCCGACGAGCGGCTCGTATCGGCCACGCTCGTGCAGTTCAAGCTGCAGGTGCAGGAATGGAAGGACACGCTGCTGCGCGGCAAGCAGCCCGACAAGCTCGACAAGTACTGGCAGGCATTCCAGACGCGCGAGCGCACGGTAGACACGCTCGCCGCGCAGCTCGTCGGCGAGCTGCCGCCCGGCGAGAGCCGGACGCTCGTCGAGCAGTTCATGCGCGCGCATGCGGCGATGGGCGACGGCTACCGGCGCGGGTTCGACGCGTTCAAGGCCGCGGGCTTCGAGCCGACGGCCGGGGACGCGGCCGTGGCGGGCGTCGACCGGGCGCCCGCCGCGCTGCTCGAGCGCGCGGCGAAGGCGATCGCCGACGAGAGTGCTGCCGTATCGTCGCAAGCGAGCCGCGATGCGCGCCACGCGACCGCGGCGAGCGTCGTGCTCATGCTGATCGTGCTCGGCATCGCGATGATCGGTGCGTTCCTGTTCAGCCGCGCGATCCTGCGGCCGCTCGATCGCGCCGTGGCCTGTGCACAGGCGGTGGCCGGCGGCGACCTGACGCGCGACGTCGACGCGGCCGGCCGCGACGAGATCGCCGATCTGCTGCGCGCATTGAAGACGATGCAGGCGAGCCTGTCTGGTGTCGTGCTCGAGGTGCGTACGCATGCCGAAGCCGTCGCGACCGCGAGTGCGCAGATCGCGGCGGGCAATCACGACCTGTCGTCGCGCACCGAGGCGCAGGCTGCCTCGCTCGAGGAAACCGCGGCCAGCATGACCGAACTGACGGGCATCGTGCGCCAGTCGGCCGAGCACGCGCAGCATGCGGCGCAGCTCGCACGCGACGCATCGGACATCGCGTCCGCGGGCGGTGGCGTGATGACGGACGCGGTCGGCACGATGAGCGGGATTGCCGCCAGCGCGGCGAAGGTCGGCGAGATCATCGCGGTCATCGACGGCATCGCATTCCAGACCAACATCCTCGCGCTGAACGCGGCCGTCGAGGCGGCGCGCGCGGGCGAGCAGGGGCGCGGCTTCGCGGTCGTCGCGTCGGAGGTGCGCACGCTCGCGCAGCGCAGCGCGGCCGCCGCCAAGGAGATCAAAACGCTGATCGAGCAATCGACGCGGCGGGTCGACGAGGGCGCCGTGCTGATCGCGCGCGCGGGCGAATCGATCCACGAGATCGTCGGCGCGGTGCAGCGGGTCACGTCGATCGTCGGCGAGATATCGTCCGCTTCGCAGGAGCAAAGCGGCGGCATCCAGCAGGTGAACGTCGCGGTCACGCAGATGGATGAAGCGACGCAGCGCAATGCGGCGCTGGCCGAGCAGGCGAGCGCGCTGCGGCACGCGGTCGCCGTGTTCAGGCTGCCGCAGGCCGCGTGACGATATTGCCGACCGCGACCGCGACCGCGACCGCGACCGCGACCGCGACCGCGACCGCGACCGCGCCGTCCTGCGTCACCCCGCGGCCGAATACTGCGCGAGCACGCGAGCGCGGATCGATGGCTTGATGTTCGATTGCGCCATGTTGCCGCCATAGTGCGCGACGACACGCGGATTCATTACGCGATACCAGAGCGGCGGCACATAGGCGAACAGGATCATCGTCGCGTAGCCGGCCGGCAGTTGCGGCGAGTCGTCGAAGTGTCGCAGCGCCTGGTACGAGCGCGTCGGGTTCGCGTGATGGTCGGCGTGCCGCTGCAACTGGTACAGGAACAGGTTGGTGACGACGTGATTGCTGTTCCACGAATGCTGCGGCGTGCAGCGCTCGTAGCGGCCGCTCGGCAGCTTGCGGCGGCCGAGCCCGTAGTGCTCGACGTAGTTGACGACTTCGAGCAGCGACGCGCCGTACACGGCCTGGATCACGAGGAACGGGATCACGATCTTGCCGGCCATCGCGAGCGCGATGCCCCACACGACGACGGTCATCGCCCACGCGTGCAGCACCTCGTTGCGCCAGGTCCACGGCGATTGCCCGAGCCGCTCGAGGCGTGCCTTCTCGAGGCGCCACGCCGAGCGGATGCTGCCCGTCACAGTGCGCGGCAGGAAGGCCCAGAACGATTCGCCGTAGCGAGCGCTCGCCGGATCCTCGGCCGTCGCGACGCGCACGTGATGGCCGCGGTTGTGCTCGACGAAGAAGTGCCCGTACGCCACCGGCGCGAGCGTGACTTTCGCGAGCCAGCGCTCGAAGCGGCTGGTCTTGTGCCCGAGTTCGTGCGCGGTGTTGATCGAGATGCTCGTTGCGGCGCCGAGCGACAGCGCGAAGCCGACGTAGTCGTACCACGCGAGCGCATGCGTGCCGACGATCCGCACGCACATGAAGAACGCGATGTATTCGACCAGCGTCGCGAGATAGACGATGTAGCGGTAGTAGCGCTCGCGTTCGAGATGCGGGACGACGGCTTCGGGCGGATTGTCGCGATCGTCGCCGATCAGCGTGTCCAGGACCGGGATCACGCCGAACGCGAACAGCGGGCCGAACCACCAGAACACGTGGAGGCCCGTCGACAGCGCGAGCTGGGCCGAGAGGATCGGCAGCGTGATCGTCACCGCGCCGAGCAGCCACAGATAACGTTTGCCATCCGACCAGCCCGAGGCCGATGCGTCGGTCATTGCCATTGTCTCCCTCCTTTTCGGGGCCGGCTCCCGCGTGTGCGGGTGCGGCGGCCGAGTGACGCGCTTGTCGTCGTTCGAATCGTCGTGGGTCCGCGGCACGGCGCGCGGCACCGGATCGGTGGTCCGGTTGTGCCAGTTATACGACCGTCGCGCGCGCTTTCCAAACCCCGCCGCTAGGCGGGCGACTTCAAACGGCGGCCCGTGCAGGACGCGGGCCGGGAGGGGCCTGCGCCACGGTGATTGAAACAGGCCGGAGCGGGTCCGATCCGCTCGTGCGGCCGGCATTCTCGTCGGATGAATACGTGAGGCCACACGCGCGAGTATCCGGCGGCTGGGTCCGCAACGGATGTTGCAATGCAATAAATGCGACGCGACATCGCGTGGCGGCGCGGCTTTTTGGGATACATATATTACGGATCATTACGGCGCCGCTGCGGGGTAACGTCGGACCCTGACCACATGAATGCCATGCATGACAAGGCGAGCGGGGCGACGCGTCCGACTTCGCCGTTCGGACTGCCATGCGTCGCGGCCCGTCGACGCGTCGATGCTGCACCCGCACACCCGCGCGTGCGCGACGCGTGCTGCCTTTCGATCCGCGCTGTCATTTGAAAATTACGATTTGACTCATGCCCCGCTTTCGGTTGAAGCTAGTAACTTGCTGTCCGAAGGGGGCTGTGCCTGCATGAGTTCGACCTTGACCGTTCGTCGTATCGCTGCCGATCAGGGCGGCGTGTATCGCGAACTCCGCGCCGCATCGCTGCGTGAGCCCTACGCGCCCGGTGAAGCGCCGGAGGCCGAATTGCTGAACGTCGATTCCGACGCGGCGGCGGCCATCGCCGCGCTGCGTGCCGCGTCCGACGAGTCGACGACTTTCCTGCTGTACACCGAAGGCCATCCGGCCGGCATGATCGGCGCGTATTTCGACACGACGCCCGAGCGGCGCGCGTTCGTCAGCGAGCTGTGGGTCGCGCACGCGGTCCGCCACCTGCGCGGCGGCGTGCTGTTGCTGGAAACGGCTACCGCGTGGCTGGCCGAACGCGGGGCGCGGGACGTCTACGCATGGATCGCCGATGCGAACCGCAACGCGATCCGTTTCTACGAACGGGCGGGCTTCGGCAACACGGGCGAGCATGCGCCGATCGCGCGGATGCCCGGCGCGATGAAGTCGTTGTTCGTGTCGCACTTCAACACACCCTGACGCATGAATGCGCGGGCCGCACGGCGTGATGAAGGCCCGGCCGCCCGCCCGACTGCCCGCCTGCCGGTTGCGCGCTCGCCGCGACCGTCGCCCCCCGGTTCCCCAAAAATAATGGCCGCACGCGTGGACGCCTGTAAAATACGCAAAAATTTTTTGCAGAGTGTCCATGTCGCTTAAAAAATCGCCATTCTTCGAGCTGCGCAGCGGATCGGTCGATACGTTGCTGTTCACCGTGAAGACGACCGATCTCGATGCGTTGCGTACCGAACTGGTCAAGCGCTTCGAAGCGACTCCCGAGTTTTTCGCCGATGATGTCGTCGCGATCGACGTCCGCCGCCTCGCGGACGGCGAACGCGTCGCGCTCGCCGACATCCGCCAGATGCTGAACGACGTGCGGATGCGCCCGGTGGGCGTCGTCGCGCTGGCGACGCAGGGCTGGGCGGGGGAAGCCGGCCTGCCGTTGCTCGAGGCGCGCGATCGCCGCGTGTCGGCCGCGAAGCCGGCCGACGAAGCGGAGGCGGCGCCCGTCGCGGCGCCGGCCGCTGCCGCGGCAGCCGAACCGGCGCCGGAACCTGCGCCGACGCCGGTTGCGGCGGGCGGCCAGACGCTGGTGATCGACCGGCCGCTGCGTTCGGGGCAGCAGATTTACGCGAAAGGAGACCTCGTGGTGCTGGCGCCGGTCAGTCACGGTGCCGAGATCATCGCGGAAGGCAACATCCACATCTACGCGCCGTTGCGCGGCCGCGCACTCGCGGGCGTGCACGGCAATCACGACGCGCGCATTTTCTGCACGTGTCTGGAGCCGGAACTGATTTCGATCGCGGGTATCTATCGAACGACCGAGAACCCGTTGCCCGCGGACATACTGGGCAAATCGGTGCAGATCCGGCTCGAAGAGGAAAAACTGATGATCGAACCGCTGCGCCTGACGTGATTCACGCGGCACGCTCCGGGTCGATCGGCTCTCATTGACGAACACAGGGTATTGGGTAAATGGCAAAAATCATCGTGGTGACTTCGGGCAAGGGCGGCGTGGGCAAGACGACGACCAGCGCGAGCTTCGCGTCCGGCCTCGCGCTGCGCGGCCACAAGACGGCCGTGATCGACTTCGACGTCGGCCTGCGCAACCTCGATCTCATCATGGGCTGCGAGCGTCGCGTGGTGTATGACCTCGTCAACGTGATCCAGGGCGAAGCGAACCTGAACCAGGCGCTGATCAAGGACAAGAAGTGCGAGAACCTGTTCATCCTGCCGGCATCGCAGACGCGCGACAAGGATGCGCTCACGCGTGACGGTGTCGAGAAGGTGCTGAACGACCTGGTCGCGATGGACTTCGAATACATCGTCTGCGACTCGCCGGCCGGTATCGAGGCGGGCGCGCTGCACGCGATGTACTTCGCGGACGAAGCGCTGATCGTCACGAACCCGGAAGTGTCGTCGGTGCGCGACTCGGACCGCATTCTCGGCATCCTGTCGTCGAAGACGAAGCGCGCGGCCGAAGGCAAGGATCCGATCAAGGAACACCTGCTGATCACGCGCTACAGTCCGAAGCGCGTGAGCGAAGGCGAAATGCTGTCGCTCGAGGACATCAGCGAGATCCTGCGCATCAAGCTGATCGGCGTGGTGCCGGAATCGGAAGCCGTGCTGCACGCCTCGAACCAGGGCCTGCCGGCCGTGCACATCGACGGCACCGACGTTGCGGAAGCGTACAAGGACGTCGTCGCGCGCTTCCTCGGCGAGGACAAGCCGCTGCGCTTCACCGATTATCAGAAGCCGGGCCTGCTGCAGCGCCTCTTCGGCAGCAAGTAACGGAGGCCGCCCATGTCCATCCTTTCGTTTCTCCTCGGCGAGAAGAAGAAGTCCGCATCGGTCGCGAAGGAGCGCCTGCAGCTCATCATCGCGCACGAGCGGGTCGGCGGCCGGCCGCCGGCTGATTACCTGCCGGCGCTGCAGAAGGAGCTGGTCGCGGTCATCTCGAAGTACGTCCATATTTCGAACGATGACATCCGCGTGAGCCTCGAGCGCCAGGACGATCTCGAAGTCCTCGAAGTGAAGATCGAGATTCCGCAAGCCTGACCGCTGTCTGTCCCCCCGCACGGTGGCGCCTGCCGCCGTGCGCGTCTTACGCCCTGTTGCACTTTCGGTCGCGCCGTAACACGGCGTCTGTCGGCCGTTGGTCGATCTCCCGCATTGAACGAATACGCTCGCGTCATTTGTCAATCAGGAGGTTGTGATGGCTGTCTCTACCGTTCAACGCCGTATCGTTTCGCTCGTACTGTTCGCCGCGGGCCTGTCAGCCGTCGCCGCGCCGCTCGCCGCACGCGCAGACGAAATCCTCGTCGGTACGCCCGTGATGGTGCAGTCGGGCCGGATTCTCGTCGCCGAACCGGGGGCCGCGCCCGCCGAGGAAATCGTCGTCGTCGCGCCGAACGCGCCGCCGCCGGTGCGCTACGAGGTCGTGCCCGACGCACGCGTCGGCTATGTGTGGGAGCGCGGTCACTGGCACTGGGATCATGGCCGCTACGTCTGGATCGGCGGCCGCTGGGAAACCGAGCGTATCGGCATGCACTGGGTGCCGGGCCACTGGGATCAGCGCGGCCCGAACTGGTTCTGGACGCGCGGCCATTGGGCCTGACGGAGGCGCGCGATGAAAAGAACCGCCCTTGCCATTGCGCTCGTCGCGATCACGCTCGCCGGCTGTATCGTCGTGCCGGCGCGGCCCGTCTACTATCGGCCCGCGCCGGTGGTGATCTACTGAGGGGCATGCGGGCCCGTCTGCGCCGGGCCGCTCGTGCCGGAAGGAGTCGTGCCGGAAGCGGTCGTGCCGGAAGCGGACGGTCCGTCGTCGTGCGACGTCGCGGGCGTGTGCGTGGCGGCGTTGCCGGCCGCCGGGGCCTGCGGCTCGCCACTGTCCCGTTCGCGCAGCGTGTCGAGCGGATCGGCGGGCGCGGCGGCCGCGTCCTGCGGCTCGACGACGCCGGCCGCAACCGCCGGCGCCGCGGCGGGTTCGGCGGCGGCCGCGGGCGGCGCGAGATAGCGCTGCGCGAGTGTTTCGTAGAGCGGCGGCGCGAAGAAGCGCGCCATCCGGCTCGACACCAGTGCGGTCGCCATCAGCGAAATCACGAGCGCGTGACCGTTGATCATCTCCATCACGATCACGAACGACGTGATCGGCGACTGCGTGACCGCCGCGAGGTAGCCGACCATCGCGAGCGCGATCAGCATCGGCAGGCTCATGTCGCCGAACACGAGGTGCAGCAGGTTGCCGAACCCGGCGCCGATCGACAGCGACGGCGCGAAGATCCCGCCCGGAATGCCCGGCAGGTACGACGCGACCATCGACACCATCTTCAGGAACGGATAGAGCACCGACAGCCGTTCATGGCCGTCGAGCAGGCCGCGCGCCTCGGCATAGCCGCTGCCGAACGTCGTCCCGCCCGACACGAGGCCGACGACGGCGATCACGAAACCGCACAGCGCCGCGAACGCGATCGGGCGCTCGCGATACAGGCCGAGCAGGCGCGCGGGCAGCCAGCGCCCGGTATTGAGCAGCAGCCAGCTGAAGAGGCCGCCCGCGACGCCGGTCACGAGCGCGGTGACGAGCACGGCGACGGCGAGCATCTTCGGGAAATGCTGGCCGGCGTCGATCGTGCCGAAGTACGTGTAGTTGCCGTTCAGGCCCAGCGCGACGACACCGGCGAGGATGATCGCGGTGATCAGCACGCCGCTTGCGCGGGCGGAGAAGCTGCGGGTCAGCTCCTCGATCGCGAACACGATCCCGGCGAGCGGCGTATTGAACGCGGCCGACAGGCCGGCCGCCGCGCCGGCGAGTACGAGCTGTCGTTCGATCTGCGCGTTCGAGCGCGGGTAGAAGCGCCGCAGGTTGAACATCAGCGACGCGCCGACCTGCACGGTCGGGCCTTCGCGTCCGATCGTGAAGCCGCCGAGGATGCCCATGAACGAGATCAGGACCTTGCCGAACAGGATGCGCAGGGTCAGCAGCCGCGCGCCGAACGCGCCCGGGCTCGCATGCAGCGTCGCAATGACCTGCGGGATCCCGCTGCCCTCGGCGCCGCGGAAGAAGCGGCGCGTGAGCCATGCCGACGCGGCGGCGATCGACGGCGTCAGCAGCAGCGGCAGCCACGCGGCGTGGTCGCGCATCGTGCGGAACGTGTCGTAGCCCCAGTCGATCAGCCGCGCGTACAGCACGGCCGCGAGGCCCACGGCGATCGCGCCGAGCCAGAATACGCCGTACTGGCGCCAGATCCGCAGCGAGCGGCGGGTGAGGGCGGGAAACAACCCGGAAAGCAGGGCAGGAAGGGCGGGGCGTTGCATCGGCGGGAGCCGGGAGGGCAAAGAGCGCATTATAAAAAGAACCTGATGCAGCCGGGGCTCGACAAATCCTCACAAAAGCGTCGCACTTTGTTGCAAATGTAATGTCGGCGTAATGTATCAACGCGGCAACCGTCGTTAGCATCACCAAATGGCCGGCCCACCCCATTCATCATAAGAAAAGTGAAACGCATCCTCATCGTGAAAGTGACGTCGCTCGGCGACGTCGTCCAGACGCTGCCTGTCGTCGCGGACCTCCACCGTGCCTTTCCGGGCGTAACGGTCGACTGGGCCGTCGACGAATCGTGCGCCGAGGTCGTGCGCTGGCATCCGGGTGTGAGCAAGGTGCTTTGCGCGCCGTTGCGGCGGTTCAAGAAGCTCCGGAACGGCGGCGACCTGAAGGCGATCTCGGCGTCGATCGGCGCGCTGCGCGCGCACCGCTACGATGCGGTCATCGACCTGCACGGCGTCTACAAGAGCGCGATCATCTCGGCACTCGCGCGTGCCGCGCGCCGCGTCGGCTATCAGACGCAGGATCTCGGCGAGGCGGGTGCCCGCTTCGCCTACTCGCATCGCTTCGGCCCGCGGCCGGACTGCGACGCGTGGCACGGGATGCGCGTGAGCGCCGGCGAGGCGCTGGGCTATGTCCCCGAGGGCAGCGCCGCTTACGGGATCGTCCCGCCGCAGGATGCGAGCCTGCCGCCCGCCGTGACCGACGGCGCGCCGTTCATGCTGCTGTTTCACGCCACGTCCAATCCGGACAAGCAATGGCCCGCCGACCACTGGGCCGCGCTGGCTACGCAGATGATGGCGCGCGGCGTGCGCGTGCTCGTGCCGTGGGGATCGGCAGCCGAACACGACGCTGCGCAGGACATTGCCGCGCGTGCGTCGGGCGCGATCGTGCTGCCGGCGATGTCGGTGCGCGAACTGGGTGCGGCCATCGGCCGGGCCGCGCTCGTGGTGGGAGTCGATACCGGGTTCGTGCATATGGCGCACGCGCTGCAGCGGCCGACCGTGATGATTTTCGTCGCGACGTCGCGTCACCATTGCGGCATCGGCGGCGCGCCGAACGCGCTGTCGATCGGCGAACCGGGCGCGCCGCCGTCGGTTGCGCAGGCACTCGATGCGATCGATGCGGTCGGGCCGGCCTATGGCGCGCTGCGTGACCGGCTGACGGCCTAGGGCCAGCGCGAGCCCGCTATCGGCATGAACCGGCCCGGGGGAAGCGGGCCGCGCGTTCAGGCGAGCAGCGCTTCGACCGTCATCACCGCGGCGACGGCGGCCAGGTTGGCGAGAAGCGCCTCGAACAGGACGCCGCGCCAGGTTTTCGGCCGGAAGCGCGCCGCGAGCAGCAGGGCGCCACCCGGTGCGAGCGCCAGGATCAGGACGAGGCCAGCGTTGTCGAGGCGGAGGTTCATTGAGGCGGCTCCTTCAGCGGAGGGAGCCCGGGGTGCGTGACGGCGCCCCCGGATCGAGCATAGGCGGCGACCCCGCCGCACAACCCGGGGCGCCTCGAGGGCTCAGACGAGCGATGCGTCGCGGGTTTCGCGCATCAGCAGCACGCCGACCAGGCTGATTGCCGCCGCAACCGACACGTAGCCGCCGACCCACGACAGGCCGCCGCGCGCGGCGAGCAGTTGCGCGATGTATGGCGCGATCGACGCGCCGAGGATCCCGCCGAGGTTGTACGCGACGCCCGCGCCCGTATAGCGGACGTTGGTCGGGAACAATTCGGGCAGCAGCGCGCCCATCGGCGCGAACGTCACGCCCATCAGGAACAGCTCGATGGTCAGGAACAGCGCGACGAGCGGCATCGAGCCGCTGCCGAGCAGCGGCTCCATCGCGAAGCCGGACGACAGCGCGGCGATCGCGCCGACGACCAGCACCGGCCTGCGGCCGAAGCGGTCCGAGGCCCACGCCGACAGCGGCGTCGCAAGCCCCATGAACACGACCGCGAAGCACAGCAGGCCGAGAAAGCTCTGGCGCGGAATATGCAGCGTCGACACGCCGTACGACAGCGAGAACACCGTCGAGATATAGAACAGCGTGTAGCAGACCACCATCGCGAGCGCGCCGAGCAGCGTCGGCTTCCAGTGTTGCGAGACGAGCGTCGCGACCGGCACGCGCACGCGCTCGTTGCGGTCGAGTGCGGCCTGGAACGCCGGCGTCTCGGTGATTTTCAGCCGCACGTACAGGCCGAGCGCGACGAGCACCGCGCTGACGAGGAACGGGATGCGCCAGCCCCAGCTGCGGAATTGTTCGTCGGACAGCGACAGCGCGAGCGCGAAGAACAACCCGTTCGACATCAGGAAGCCCACCGACGGGCCCAGCTGCGGGAACATCCCGAACCAGCCGCGCTTGCCTTGCGGCGCGTGCTCGGTCGCGAGCAGCGCCGCACCGCCCCATTCGCCGCCGAGGCCGATCCCCTGGCC
This sequence comes from Burkholderia sp. Bp8984, assembly GCF_003853755.1. NCBI lineage: Bacteria > Pseudomonadati > Pseudomonadota > Betaproteobacteria > Burkholderiales > Burkholderiaceae > Burkholderia > Burkholderia sp. Bp8984. Next base: position 81,359 of record NZ_QTQN01000014.1, on the reverse strand, counting down.
GAAGCGCAGCACGCACAGCAGCACCGGTGCGAGCGCACCGATCGTGTCGTAGCCGGGCACGAAGCCGATCGCGGTGGTGGACACGCCCATCACGAGCAGCGACGCGACGAGCGTCGATTTGCGGCCGATGCGGTCGCCGAAGTGGCCGAACAGGAACGAGCCGATCGGCCGCGCGATGAACGCGATGCCGAACGTGACGAATGCGGACAGCGCCTGGGCGGTCGCGGAGCCGTGCGGAAAGAACACGGGGCCGATGACGAGTGCCGCGGCGGTCGCGTACACGTAGAAGTCGTAGAACTCGATCGCGGTGCCGATGAAGCTCGCGAACACGATGCGCCGGTGGCTGACGGCGCCGGCCGAACCGGTTGCGTGTGCAACGGCCGGGGGAGATGCGGACATGGATGTCTCCGTTTTGTCGTTGGGCGGTCGGCCGGGTGAGCGCTCGGGCAAGCGGACGCCTGCCGGGAGCGGCCGAGCGGATGAGGCGGCGGCGTGGACGCGCGGCGTGGCGCGGACGTCACCCGCCGGTCGACGATGGAGACGGATAGGTCGCCGCCGCCCGGTGCCGGCGTGGTCGGCTCGCATGCCGGGTGCGGCGCGCGAACGCGCGCGGGAGGGTGGCCGCGCGATTGCGGAAAATTATAGCCAGCGCCGCGACATGGCGGCAAACGCGGGCGGGCGCGGGCTCAGTCGATCGATTGCGCCTGCGCGGATGCGGTGCTTTGCAACTGGAAGTGGCCGTCGTCGTTGAACAGCCAGCCTTCCATCATCTCGAGCCGGCCATTGCCGTCCAGCAGTTTCGACGGCGGTGGCGGCAGTGGCGCCGAGCGGCGCAGCGACGCGAGCGCGAGCGCTTCCGCTTCACTGTCGCCGTTGCTGCGATAGACGGATGCGTTGACGAGCTGGCCACTGCGATCGACGGTGAACGCGACGACGACGAGCGAGCGCAGCATCGCCTGCGGCACCCCGTGCGACACGGCGGACGGATTGTGCTCGGCGACGCACTGCGCGACTTCCACGCGGTACTGGTCGCGATTCGCGCTGCGGATGACCGACGGAATCGTCAGGATCGAGCGCAGCGACGGGGGCGGCGTGATCGTGCAGGCGGCAAGCATGACGGCGGAGACCAGCGCGGCAATGCGCAGCCGGTCGACGCCCGGGCAGGGAAGAGAAGGCATGGGGGAGTGCCGGAGGGTGACGATAAAAAAATGATAGGCGTCTGCGCGCGGCGCGTTATCGGGACAAACGCATAGCACGCGAAGCGCGATGTGCCGATTCGCGGATGATGGCGATTCGGCGGGGCTTCCGGCGCGCATCGCGACGCGATGTGACATGACACGTGACCATGCGGGCACGACGATTGCGCACGCGCGGCGCGTCCCTGACGCAACGGCAGCGGCGTACTCGACCGGCTCAGTAGCCGTGTGTCACGAGCGATAGAACGGACAGGTCCGGATGCGTGCCGTCGATGATGGTCTTGCCGATGTGCACGGCTTCATGCACCGCTTCCTCGACGCTCGCGAAGCTTTCTTCGCCGTCCGCATGGAACGGCACGGCATGATCCGGCAGCGCGGGGTTCACGCCCGGATGGCAGACATAGCCTGTGTAGGTGTAGCGCGCATCGCTGCCGGGGACGAGGCCCGGCACCACATGGATCTCGAAGCCTTCGTAATCGACGTGATCGGGCGCTGTCGACAGTTCGGTCATGGCGGTCTCCGTGTGCCGCACGCACGGATGGTGCGGGCGGCATCGAATTGCGGCGGCGGTCGTGTCGCCGTGCTGATCGAATTCTAGGCGATGGCGGCCCGGCCCGTGAGGGCTGCGCGCGTCGCCAGCGGCAACGTCGAGCGTGCCGCAGGCGGTGCGTGTTACCGCGTGCAGCGCGCGTCCTTGCGCTGCACCACGAGGATCACCGGATACTTCTGGCCGTGCTCGAGTTCCACCGGCGCGACGACCGTCAGCGTCGCCGGGTCGGAATCGTCGTACACGCTGACCTGCTCGTTGCGGATGTAGGTCACGCCGGTGCAGTTCGACGCGCGCCCGTCATCCGACACCTTGCACTGGAGCTCGTTTTCCTTCAGGTAGTTGTACGGCGTCGGGCTCGCGAGATATTCGCGCAGGCCGCGCGGCGAGCCGCCGACGCCCTTCACGTACGCGATCGCGCACGACGGTGTTTGCGCGTCGGTGCCGGAGGCGGAATCGGCGGCCGCTGCGTGCGTGCCGACGGCGGCCAGCAGGGCGACGAGCGACGAGGCGATGAAGGGCTTCATGACGTGGATTTCCCGTTTCGCGAATCGGAGCGCCGGATTGTAACGGCATCGGGCGAGATGCGTCGGCAGGCAGAGGGGGCAGCGTGCGCGGCGCGCCGCGGACAAACAAAAACCCCGTCATTCGATGAATGGACGGGGTTGGGCGAACTTCCTGGCGGAAGCGGTGAGATTCGAACTCACGGACAGTTTCCCGTCGCCGGTTTTCAAGACCGGTGCCTTAAACCGCTCGGCCACGCTTCCACACGAGGCGGCATTGTAACCGAAATGCCGCCTCGTTCCGCTTCAATCGTCACGCAGGAACAATTCCTGCAGGTCGTTGAGGAAACGCTGGCCGAGCGGCGTCGGCGCGATCTGCGCGAAATCGCGCGTGATCAGCCCGCGCCGTTCCGCTTCCTTCAGTGCCGGCTCGATCGTGCTGATCGGCAAACCCGTGCGTTCGACGAAGCCGTGCACCGGGAAGCCCTCGACGAGCCGCAGCGTGTTCAGCATGAACTCGAACGGCAGGTCGCGCGCCCCGACTTCACGCTCTTCCTGCACCGGCGTGCCGGCCGTCGCCTGTTCGATGAAGGTGGCCGGATGCTTGTAGCGCGCCTGCCGCAGGATCCGGTTCGGGAACGACAGCTTCGTGTGCGCGCCCGCGCCGATCCCGAGATAGTCGCCGAAGCGCCAGTAGTTCAGGTTGTGCTTGCACTGATGATTCGGCTTCGCGTACGCCGACACTTCGTAGCGGTCGTAGCCGGCCTCGGCCGTGCGCGCGTGGATCCATTCCTGCATGTCGGCCGACGCGTCGTCGTCGGGCACCGCGGGCGGAAACTTCGCGAACAGCGTGTTCGGCTCGAGCGTCAGGTGATACAGCGACAGATGCGGTGGCGCGTACGACAGCGCGGTCTCGATGTCGGCCCGGCATTCGTCGAGCGTCTGGTTCGGCAGCGCGAACATCAGGTCGAGGTTGAAGTTGTCGAACGTCTTCGCGGCGATCTCGACGGCCGCGCGCGCCTGCGCGGTGTCGTGAATACGGCCGAGCGCTTTCAGATGGCCTTCGTTGAAACTCTGGATGCCGACCGACAGGCGGTTCACGCCGCTCGCGCGGAATTGCGCGAACTTCGCGGCCTCGAACGTGCCCGGGTTCGCCTCGAGCGTGATCTCGGCGTCGGCATCGAGCGGCAGCAGCGCGCGCACGTCGGACAGCAGCCGGTCGAGGCCGGCCGCGGACAGCAGGCTCGGCGTGCCGCCGCCGATGAACACCGTATGCACCTGCCGGCCCCAGACGAGCGGCAGCGCCTGTTCGAGATCGGCGCGCAGCGCATCGAGGTACTCGGTTTCCGGAAACCGCTCGCCTTTCCACTCGTGCGAGTTGAAATCGCAGTACGGGCACTTGCGCACGCACCACGGAAAATGCACGTACAGCGCGAGCGGCGGCAGCGACGTGAGCCGTACCTGCCCGGGCGACGTGAAGGTCGCGACGACGCGCGCGCCGGTTTCCGCCGCCTGGCTCATGCGGCCTCCGGTTGCGAATGCGTGACGAGGACGATCATGCCGGTTCCTCCGCGAGCCGCGCGAGCAGCGCCTTCAGCGCGAGCGCGCGATGGCTGTGCGTGTTCTTCACGGCCGGCTCGAGTTCGGCCGCCGTCGCGCCGAGCGACGGCAGGTGGAAATACGGGTCGTAGCCGAATCCGTGCTCGCCGCGCGGCGTGTCGACGATCTCGCCCACCCAGCGGCCTTCGGCGAACAGCGGTTCGGGATCGTCCGCGTGGCGCACCAGCGCGAGCACGCAGCAATAGTATGCGCGTCGGTCTGCGACGCCGCGCAGCTGCTCGACGAGGTACGCATTGTTGGCCGCGTCGCCCTTGGCGCCGCCCGCGCGCTGCGCATAGCGCGCCGAATAGACGCCCGGTGCGCCGCGCAGCGCGCGCACGCACAGCCCCGAATCGTCGGCGATCGCCGGCAGGCCGGTGAGCCGCGACGCGTGCCGCGCTTTCGTCAGCGCATTCTCGATGAACGTGCCGAACGGTTCTTCCGCCTCGGGCACGGCCAGGTCGCCCTGCGGCACGATCTCGATGCCGACCGTCGAGAACAGCGCGGTGAATTCGCGCAGCTTGCCGGCGTTGTTCGACGCGAGCACGATGCGCGACAGCGGCGCGAGGGTGCGATCATCAGACATGGCCGGCGCCCAGCACGTCCTTCTGCAGCTGCACGAGCTGGCCGATCCCGTTTTGCGCGAGGTCGAGCAGCGCGTTCATCTCGGCGCGCGAGAACGGCACGCCTTCGGCGGTGCCCTGGACTTCGACGAAGCCGCCGGCGCCCGTCATCACGACGTTCATGTCGGTATCGCACTGCGAATCTTCGGCGTAGTCGAGATCGAGCACGGGCGCGCCTTCGTACACGCCGACCGAGATCGCGGCGACGTGGTCGGTGATCGGCGAGCGCGCGAGCTTGCCGGCCGCGATCAGCTTCGACACGGCGTCGTGCGCGGCGACGAAGGCGCCGGTGATGCTGGCCGTGCGCGTGCCGCCGTCGGCCTGGATCACGTCGCAGTCGATGTGGATCGTGCGCGGGCCGAGCGCCTCCAGATCGAACACCGCGCGCAGCGCACGGCCGATCAGGCGCTGAATTTCCTGCGTGCGGCCCGTCTGCTTGCCGCGCGCCGCTTCACGGTCGCTGCGCGTGTGCGTCGCGCGCGGCAGCATCCCGTATTCGGCCGTCAGCCAGCCCTGGCCGCGATCGCGCAGGAATTCGGGCACACGCTCGGCGACGCTCGCGGTGCAGATCACCTTGGTATCGCCGAATTCGACGAGTACCGAGCCTTCGGCGTGTTTCGTGTAGTGGCGCGTGAGGGCGACCTTGCGCAGTTCGTCGGCGCGGCGGCCGCTCGGGCGGGACAGGGAAGACGTCATGGGGGAATCGTGGACGGAAGAGGAAACCCCGATTTTAGCGCCGAACGGCAGGCGTGCCCGGCGGGGTGGGGCGCAAAAATGGGATAATGCGCGCTTCCCGCCCCGCGCCTTGCAATGCGCCGGGCGCCTCGACATATTCCCGCCCGTGAAGGGCACCCAGACGGCGAGACGAACCATGATCTACAGCATGACGGGCTATGCGAGCGCGACGCGCGAACTCGCGACGGCCACCGGCAACGGCGGCACCAGCGTGTCGGTCGAACTGCGCACCGTGAACTCGCGCTTCCTCGACCTGAATTTCCGCATGCCGGACGACGTGCGCGCGTGCGAACCCGCGCTGCGCGAAATGCTGATGAACAAGCTGTCGCGCGGCAAGGTCGACGTGCGCATCAACCTGCAGCGCGGCGAGCAGAGCATCGGTGCGGGCGCGCTGAACCAGACGGCGCTCGGCCAGCTCGCCGAGCTCGAGCGTTCGGTGCTCGATTCGTTCCCGGGCGTCGGCCGCCTGCGCGCGGGCGAGATCCTGCGCTGGCCGGGCGTGCTCGCCGAGAGCGGCGTGTCGGCGGACGCGATCCGCGACGCGGTGCTCGCGTGCGGCAAGGAAGCGATCGGCGAGCTCGTCGTCGTGCGTTCGCGCGAAGGCGCGCAGCTGGCGACGATGCTGCTGTCGAACGTCACCGAAATGGAAGCGATCGTCGCGCGCATCACGCCGCTCGTGCCTGAGCTGATCGCGAAGCATCAGCAGAAGATCGTCGAGCGGCTGCAGGAAGCGCTCGGCATCGCGGCGCCCGAAGGCAGCGCGCCGATCGTCACGCGCGAGGAAGCCGCGGAACGCATTCGTCAGGAAGTGACGATGTACGGCATCCGGATCGACATCGCGGAAGAGCTGTCGCGACTCACCGCGCACCTGAACGAAACGCGTCACGTGATCGAGAAGGGCGGCCGCGTCGGCAAGCGTCTCGACTTCATGATGCAGGAACTGAATCGCGAAGCAAACACGCTCGGCTCGAAGGCGGCGGCGAAGGAACTCGCCGACGCATCGATGGCGCTCAAGCTGTTGATCGAGCAGATGCGTGAGCAAGTGCAAAACCTGGAGTAAAGCAACATGACCGACCTCAACCGCGACGGCCACGCGTCGCATGCGCTGCACGGCGGCGTCTATCCCGGCAACCTGTTCATGGTCGTCGCGCCGTCGGGTGCCGGCAAGTCGACGCTCGTGAACGCGTTGCTGTCGAAGGACAGCGACATCTGCCTGTCGATCTCGTACACGACGCGCAAGCCGCGCCCGGGCGAGCAGGACGGCCAGCACTACCACTTCACGACCGTCGAGGATTTCCGCGCGCGCCACGCCGCGCACGAATTCCTCGAGAGCGCGGAAGTGCACGGCAACTATTACGGCACGTCGCGCGTCTGGATCGAAGAGCAGATGATGAACGGCCACGACGTGCTGCTCGAGATCGACTGGCAGGGCGCACTGCAGGTGAAGAAGCAGTTCCGCAACGCGGTCGGCATCTTCATCCTGCCGCCGTCGCTCGACGCGCTCGAGGAACGTCTGAAGAAGCGCGGCCAGGACGAACCGAACGTGATCACGCGGCGCCTGCTGGCTGCCGGCAGCGAGATCGCGCACGCGTCGGAAGCGGAATACGTCGTGATCAACGAGAATTTCGATCGTGCGCTCGCCGAACTCGAATGCATCGTCGCGGCCACGCGCCTGCGCTTTGCTTCGCAGTACGCGCGACACGCGGAACTGTTCATCGAGCTCGGCATCCATCTGCCTCACGCGGAATGACGCGAGGGTAGAGGGACATAAGGTAGAATAACGACTATATTCAGAAGGAATTTCCAACATGGCTCGCATTACCGTCGAAGACTGCCTGAAGCAAATCCCCAACCGCTTCGAACTGGCGCTCGCCGCCACCTACCGCGCGCGGCAGCTCGCGCAAGGCCATACGCCGAAGATCGAGAGCCGCGACAAGCCGACCGTCGTCGCGCTGCGCGAGATCGCCTCCGGCCAGGTCGGCGTCGAGATGCTGAAGAAGGTGCCGGTGTAACGCGCATCCGGCCCGTTCCAGCCATGTAGTCCACGCGCGCAACGACTCGACCTGGAGGCGAATATGAGCACCACCCCATCGTCCGCCTCCGCGGATTCGACCACCGAAGCCACGGCCCAGTCGCCTGCGCGCCAGTACATCGACGCGGTCCTCGAACAGTCCTTTCGGCACCTGTTCGGGCCGACCGCCACGCCGGAGCAGCCGCGCAAGCACGGCGTCGTTTCGATCGCGAAACTGACGGGCGTGCTTGCCGAGTATCTCCCTCCGGAAGAAATCAAAGAGGTCAAGGCGGCGTTCCACTTCAGCGACGAAGCCCACCTCGGTCAATATCGCCAGAGCGGCGAACCCTACATCACCCATCCCGTCGCCGTCGCGGAAATCTGCGCCGGCTGGAAGCTCGACGCGCAAGCCGTCATGGCGGCGCTGCTGCACGACGTGATGGAAGACCAGGGCGTGACCAAGAGCGAGCTGGCCGAACGGTTCGGCCCGAAGGTTGCCGAACTGGTCGACGGCCTGTCGAAGCTCGACAAGATGGAGTTCCGCAGCCGCGAGGAAGCGCAGGCGGAAAACTTCCGCAAGATGCTGCTCGCGATGGCGCGCGACGTGCGCGTCATCCTCGTCAAGCTCGCCGACCGTCTGCACAACATGCGCACGCTCGGCGCGGTGCCGATGGAAAAGCGCCGCCGCGTCGCCCGCGAAACGCTCGACATCTATGCGCCGATCGCGCACCGCCTCGGGTTGAACAACACGTATCGCGAGCTGCAGGACATGAGCTTCGCGAACTTCAACCCGCATCGCTACGCGACGCTCGAGAAGGCCGTGAAGGCCGCGCGCGGCAACCGCCGCGAAGTGATCAGCAAGATCCTCGAGGCCGCCCAGCGCGCGATGGGCGACGCGAAGCTCGACGCCGAGATCACCGGCCGCGAAAAGACGATCTACAGCATCTATCGCAAGATGCGCGACAAGCAGCTGTCGTTCTCGCAGGTGCTCGACGTGTACGGTTTTCGCGTCGTCGTCGACAGCCCGCTCGACTGCTACACGTGCATCGGCGCGCTGCACGCGCTGTACAAGCCCGTGCCCGGCAAGTTCAAGGACTACATCGCGATCCCGAAGATCAACGGCTATCAGTCGCTGCACACGACGCTCGTCGGCCCGTTCGGCGCGCCGATCGAGTTCCAGGTGCGCACGCGCAAGATGCACGAGATCGCCGAGGCCGGCGTGGCCGCGCACTGGCTGTACAAGAACGGCGGCGCGGACCTGAACGACGTGCAGAAGCGCGCGCACCAGTGGCTGAAGTCGCTGCTCGACATCCAGAGCGAAGCCGGCGATTCGAGCGAGTTCCTCGAACACGTGAAGATCGACCTGTTCCCGGATGCGGTCTACGTGTTCACGCCGAAGTCGAAGATCATGGCGCTGCCGCGCGGCGCGACGGCGCTCGATTTCGCGTATTCGATCCACAGCGATCTCGGCAACCAGTGCGTGGCCGTGAAGATCAACAACGAGTTGCTGCCGCTGCGTACCGAGCTGAAGAGCGGCGACATCGTCGAGGTGATCACCGCGCCGTATTCGAAGCCGAACCCCGCATGGCTCGGCTTCGTGCGCACCGGCAAGGCGCGTTCGGCGATTCGTCACTACCTGAAGACGATGCGCCTGAACGAGTCGGTGCAGCTCGGCGAGCGGCTCGTCGACCAGAGCCTGAAGGGTTACGGGCTCGCGCTGGCCGATGTGGGGCCGGAAGTGTGGGAGAAGCTCGTCCAGTGGACGGGCAACAAGAGCCGCCAGGAAATCTTCGCGGACATCGGCCTCGGCCGCCGCGTCGCCGCGGTGATGGCCAAGCGCATCGAGGTGCTGATGAGCGGCCGCGATGCGGACGACGATCTGCCGAAGTCCGAGCGGCACCCCGCGCATAATGCGCCGCCGGTCGTGATCACCGGTACCGAAGGGATGTCCGTGCAGCTGTCGGCGTGCTGCCGGCCGATTCCGGGCGACGCAATCATGGGCTATATCGGCATCGGTCTCGGGATGGCGATTCATACGACGGATTGCCGCGTCGCGCAGCGCATCCATCGCCGCGACCCGGGCCGCTGGATCGACGTCGAATGGGCGCCGCAGCCCGGTCGTCTGTTCGACGTCGCGGTGAAGGCGCTCGTGAAGAACACGAAGGGCATCTTCGCGCGCGTCGCGGCGGATATCACGTCGGCGGACGCGAACATCGTTCACATCGCGATGGACGAGGATCTGACGCACGAATCGACGGTGCTGCGCTTCGTGATCCAGGTGAGCGACCGCGTGCATCTCGCGAACGTGATGCGGCGCGTGCGGACCAATCCGGACGTGATGCGGATCATGCGCGAGCGCTCGACCGACGACAGCGTGCACGCGCGTCATGACGGCGGCATGCGCATCGAGCGCGAGCGGCAGGATTACTGATGCTGCGCGTTGCGATGCAGCGGAATGAGACGGCGGCCACGGGCCGCCGTTTTCGTTTGTGATGTGGGCTTGGCGTTGTGTGGCGGCAGCTCCCGCACGATTCGGGCGCGATCGGTGTTGCCGGGAAGAGGAGGAGAGGCGAAGAGGGTAAGCGGAAAAGAAAAAAGGGCCTTCCCGGAGGAAGGCCCTTCTGAGGTGGCGCGGCTGGCAGGATTCGAACCCACGACCCCTTGGTTCGTAGCCAAGTACTCTATCCAACTGAGCTACAGCCGCACGCAAAGCGGTACTACTTCAACTGTCGGAACCTTCTACGGTGGGAAGGTTCCCAAAAAGGTGGCGCGGCTGGCAGGATTCGAACCCACGACCCCTTGGTTCGTAGCCAAGTACTCTATCCAACTGAGCTACAGCCGCACGCAAAACGGTACTACTTCAACTGTCGGAACCTTCTACGGTGGGAAGGTTCCCAAAAAGGTGGCGCGGCTGGCAGGATTCGAACCCACGACCCCTTGGTTCGTAGCCAAGTACTCTATCCAACTGAGCTACAGCCGCACGCAGAAGCGGAAGTATAGCAGGGTTGTATAAAAAGGGAAGCCTTATTCGCAAAAAATGTCACCCGATCTTGGGAAGGCCGCCTTCGTGTACCCTTGAAGCATCAGTCATCCATGCGTTGAATCTGCATCATGAACAAGGCGTTTGTCAAAGAGTCGGACGGCGACGACGACGATCTCGACCCGGGTCAGCCCGCGATTCCGGCGGGCACGAAGAATTACATCACCCCGGCCGGCCACAAGCGGCTCAGGGACGAGCTCCTGAACCTGATCGACGTCGAGCGTCCCGAGGTCGTGCGGCTGGTGTCGTGGGCCGCGTCGAACGGCGACCGGTCGGAGAACGGCGACTACATCTACGGCAAGCGGCGGTTGCGCGAGATCGACCGCCGGATCCGCTTCCTGACGAAGCGGCTCGATCTCGCCGAAGTCGTCGACGCGAGCCGCCAGGAGAACGTCGACCAGGTGTTTTTCGGCGCGACCGTCGATTACGCGACGCCGGACGGCGAGGATCATACCGTTACCATCGTCGGGATCGACGAGGTCGATCTCGATCGCGGTTGCGTCAGCTGGATCTCGCCGGTCGCGCGGGCGCTCATCAAGGCGAAGATCGGCGATACCGTCACGCTGATGACGCCGGCCGGTCCCCAGCCGATCGACGTGCTCGACGTTCGCTATCCGGCGTCGGGCAGCGCGTGAGCATGGCGCGGCGCATGCGTGCGGTGCAGCGCTGAAACGAACGAGCGCCCCGGGTGGGGCGCTTCGTCATGACGGTCCTGGCCGAACGGCCGGGCTCACGCGCATCGCTCAGAAGCGATGGCGCATGCCGGCCGTGACGGCGATCTGCTTGTTGGTGGACGACGCGGTGCCGAGCCCGTTGATGTTCGCGCCGATCGCCAGGCCGTCCGCATTGACCCGCTGGTATTCGCCCTGCAGGTACAGGTCGGTGCGCTTCGACAGCGCATAGTCGGCCTGCAGGTTGAACTGGTGCCAGCTCGGCGTCTGGCCGTCGAGGCGGCTGTCGGTGTACGTGTACGAGCCGGCGAGCGAGAACGCCGGCGTCAGCGCGTAGCGGCCGTTCACTTCGTAATTGTTGAAGCGCGTGCCGCCGATGAGCGGGATGCCGCCCGACACGCCGGACTGCCCGGCGCTGATCCTGGCCGAATCGGTCAGGCGTGTCTGCGTGAACACGAAGCCGGCCGTCGCGGGCCCGAATGCGTAGTTGAGGCCCGCGCCCCAGGTGCGCTGACGGCTGGCCCCGAACGTCCAGTCGCCGGCTACCGCGCCCGGGTCGCTGGCCGCGAGCGCCAGCGCGTTGACGTTGTTGTTCAGCTGCATGTACGCGGCCGCGACGTTGAAGCCCATGTAGCTGTACGACGCGCCGACGCTGTACGCGCGGTTGTTCGAGAAATTGCTGGAATTCGAGAAGCCGTACAGCGCGCCGAATTTCAGGCCGCCGTAGTTCGCGCTCTGGTACTTGACCGCGTTGTTGATCCGGAACGAGTTGTTCAGGTTGTCGTTGTCGAACGGGTGCGCGAACTGCGTGCCGCCGTACTGGGTGCCGGTCAGCGACAGCGGGCCGAGGAAATCGACGATGCTGTCGTACTGGCGGCCGAGCGTGAGCGAGCCGTAGCTCTCGTGCGCGAGCCCGACGAACGCCTGGCGGCCGAATTCGCGGCCGTTCTGCTTGAGTGAACCGTTATTGATGCCGAAGCCGTTTTCCAGCGTGAAGATCGCCTTCAGGCCGCCGCCGAGATCCTCGGTACCGCGCAGGCCCCAGCGGCTGCCGTTGATCGAGCCGCTCGTCTCCTGCCACGCGCTGTGACCACCCTGGTTGTTCGTGTAGGTGATGCCGGCGTCGATCAGGCCGTACAGCGTGACGGCGCTTTGCGCATGGGCGCCGGTGGCGTACGCGCCCGCCAATGCCGCGACGATCAGGGTCTTTTTCATGATCTGTCTCCAAACAGGATGATGTCGATCGAACCTGCTGCGGGCATCGGCGGCGTCGCTGGTTGGCGACGCCGTGCGCATTGGGCGCGGCACCCTCGTCGGATATTCATTTGCAGTGTACGGATCGGTCCGGGCGTAGAAGAAAATTGCTTCCCGCAATACTGTATTTTGAATCCGGCAAGAATCAGCATATGCGCCGAGAGGCCCAGCCATCAAGAGTTTGCGGCAATGCAGCACGCGAAAAAAGCAATCAGGACTGCGTATCGGGTGTCGCGGGCGTTGCGCGATCGCGACAGGCGGTCAATGACGGGCGAGAGCACGCCTAGCGCGATTATTGACACATCGGCAATAGAGGTTTGTGCGGGGCATGGATAATGAAAGGATGTTCTCTCGCTATACTGCGATCTCTGCTTTCCGAAGCAGACTTTTTCGTTGACGGAAAAGATCTCCAAACCTTTGTCGGCGCGACTTCCCAGTCGCGCTTTTTTTTTGCCCTGTCGTTCCGATCCCTACTGCGCGTACGAGCGCCGCTTGCGCTTGCGCTTGCCGGTCGGCTGCGTGTCGTCGGCTTCGGCCTGCGGCGGTGTGTACGTCCAGTCTTCCATTACGTAGTGACGGGCGTCCAGCGGTGACGCCAGCAGGTTCTGCCAATGATCGCCGTGCCAGGTCGGGTCGAACTCGGTGTCGCACGGCGCTTCACGGGTCTCGGCCAGCGCGCGGGACTTGCGGCGTACGCGTGCAAGCCGGCTCGCGAAGCGCTTGAATCCGTCCAGCCACATGGCCTTCTCCTTCCATTTCCTTTGCACCAGCATCGCAACGTCCCCCGTTTTCCGCAACCCGGAAAAAACCCGAGGATTTACCGAAGCGATTCGTCCCCGGTATGTTTTTCACGATTTCGATTATTGGCGATCCGATCCCGGTAATATTGACAGGTTCTTGATGCGAATCAATTAATAAAAGGCGATCGTGTACCGATTCCAGTGGCATTAGCGTTTTTTTGATAAAGAAAGCCCTAAAAATTCCCTTGACGCACCCGGATTGTCCAATTTATAAAGTCAGCACTCCGTCCCCGGGCGGAGCGCTGGGGGGGAGTGTCGGCGCGCCGTTGCGGGATTTCGGGAAGCGGCTATAACAGTAGCTTTTTTGATCTAAACGAGTGGGGAACGAAGGTATGGATACCGGTATCGTAAAATGGTTTAACGATGCTAAAGGTTTCGGCTTTATTACGTCCGACAATGGCGGCGAAGATTTGTTTGCGCACTTTTCCGAAATCCGGATGGACGGCTTCAAAACGCTGAAGGAAAACCAGCGCGTTTCCTTTGACGTGAAAGTCGGGCCGAAAGGCAAGCAGGCAGCGAATATCCAGGCGGTCTGACGCGCCACGCTTCGCCGATCACGTCCGGCCCCCGCATCGCGGGGGCTTTTTGCTTTCCGGGGCACGAAAATCGGCGGCCGGCGAATCGATTCGGGTTCGGACTGGTCGCGAACACGCCTGCCGGTGCATACTCACGAAAGCATCGTTTCCCCCGTCTTTTCATGTCCGATTCCCGTCCGTCCGATCTCGCCTGCGACCAGCCGCTCGTCTTCGTCGACCTCGAAACCACCGGCGGCTCGTCCGCCGAGCACCGCATCACTGAAATCGGCGTGGTCGAACTCGGTCCGCTCGGCGTATCGACATGGACGACGCTGGTCAATCCGGGACAGTCGATTCCGCCGTTCATCCAGCAGCTGACGGGCATTTCCGACGAGATGGTGCGCGACGCGCCTTCGTTTGCGTCGCTCGCGCCCGCGCTGTTCGAGCGGCTCGACGGCAAGCTGTTCGTCGCGCACAACGCGAGCTTCGACCGTGGCTTCCTGCGCGCCGAATTCGAGCGCGCCGGCATCGCGTTCAATCCGGACGTGCTGTGCACGGTGCGCCTGTCGCGCGCGCTGTTTCCGCGCGAGGCGCGGCACGGACTCGATGCGCTGATCGAGCGGCATGGCCTCGTTCCATCCGCCCGCCACCGGGCACTCGCGGATGCCGATCTGCTTTGGCAGTTCTGGCGGCAATTGCACGAGATCGTGCCGCTCGAGCGTCTGCGCGACCAGATTGCGCGTACGACGCGCCACTTCCGTCTCGCGGGCGGCATGACCGAAGCGTGGCTCGATACCGCGCCGGCCGGCTGCGGCGCGTACGCGCTGTTCGGGGAGGACGACGAAGCGCTGTATGTCGGCCGCAGCGTGCGCGTGCGGCAGCGCTTGCGCGCGCTGCTGACCGGCGAGCGGCGCTCGTCGAAGGAAATGCGGATTGCGCAGCAGGTACGGCGGGTCGAGTGGCGGGAGACCGGCAACGAACTGGGCGCGATGCTCGCCGAAGCGCAGTGGATCGCCCGCCTGCGTCCGTCATACAACCGGCGTCCCGCAGCCGATCACGCCCGTGCGGGCAATGCGCCCTGGCCGTTCGACGGTGCGGTCGCTTTCGAAGCGAGCGGCGAGCGCCGCCTGTTTCACGTGATCGACGGCTGGCGCTACCTCGGTACGGCCGAATCGCTCGACGCGGCCGTGCGGCTCGTGGCCGACGGCGCGGACGGCGCGTTCGAACCCCATACCCATCGTCTTCTGCAGACCCATCTCGCACGCGGCCTGCAACTCATTCCGCTCGCGGCACTGACGCCTGCCGACTGAGCGGCGCGGGCCGCGGCGCGCGACGCCGCTGTCAGCCGATCGCGCTGGCGCCGCCTGCGGCGCAAACGTGCGACAGCGCGGTGCCGAGCGCCTGCGTCTGGGTGGAGTCGTAGCGGGTGAGCGTCTTCCAGTTCGCGATGCTGCGTGCGAGCCGCGCCTGGCAGTCGGGTGCGTCGCGCAGCGGTGCGACTTGCGCGAGGCCCGTCAGCATCTTTTGCGTGAGCTGGTCGAGCGCCGGCCGCGTGCTGGTCGCGAGGTCGGGCGGCGTGCCTTCCGGCGGCTGCGTCGCGCGCCACTTTGCAAAGAGCGCGTTCTGCACGTCCTTGCTGGCTGCGATCTGATCCTCGAAAAACGTGCGCGCGAACGCCGGATCCACGCCGGACTGTGCGGCGCGCTTCTCCACCGATGCGAGCAGTGCCGCTTCGCGCGGCCGATCCTCGATCGCCTGATGGTTCGCCCATTTCCATCGCGCGACGGGTTCGGCAAGCGCGAGCCGCTGCGATGCGAGCGCGACGAGATTGGTGAGCGCCGTGTCGTCGCCGTCCGCGCGCGCGATATGCGGTGACGAAAAAAGGGCGACGCCGAGCGCGGCGACAGCGACGCTGGCACGAATGGCTTGTTTCATCGGAAACATCGGGAGAGGGGAGAGCCGGACAGGCCGGAGGTGGAAAACCAGAAGGATAGACGAAGACAGTCGCGCGGCGGAACGACGCGACAGAAGAATCAGCGGACGCGCTGATACGGCACCGTCAGGCCGTTGCAGCCGGGGTGCGAAGCGATCTGCGCCGAAAACGCAGCGATGAACCGCACGATATCGATCGACACGTGGCGGTTACAGGACGGAACGTAGGTTCACTTCGGCGAGTACAGCTTGTGCTGCTCGTCGAAGAATGCCCGGACGTGCTCGGGCAATTCGGCGAGGAATTCCACGCCGACGGGTTCCGGATCCGGGCTCATCACTTGCTCGGGCGGGGGCATGCGGGTTGGTCTTTCGTCCATGTTCGTTTCTCCAGCGGGTTCAATGATTATCAACCTCGCGCTTGGATTTATGCCAGTGGCGAATCGTTAGATTTTGTCTCTGTTGTATTAACGGCACATGCGCTGCTGCGCGCCGAGCAATGCCGACTATCACACCCTGCACAATCGGCAACAATTGGGCCGCTTGCTATACTTGCGCGCACTTTTTCCTGGACCGCGATGAAACGAACGACGCGATGGATCGGCCTCGTATGGCTGGCGCTGGTACTGAACGTACTGTCGCCCGTCGTCGGCTACGCGCGTCTCGCATCGAGCGGTTCCGGCGGGCTCACGCTCGAGTTGTGCAGTGCGGCAGGCGCTCGCGAGGTCGTCCTCGCGGAGTCCGGCGACGACCGCGGCGCGGCGTCGTTCGATCATGCCGGCGTGCCGCACTGCGTGTACTGTCCCGGCTTCGCGGCGAACGTCGCGCTCGGCACGAGCCTGCCCGCGTTGCCGGGTTTCGTACGCGCGTTCGCGTACCGGGCGGCCGCCCCGGCCGTTCCCGATGTTCCCCGCACGGGCATCCGTCTCGCGCAGCCGCGCGGTCCGCCTGAAAACGTCCCGATCTGATTGATATCGTTCGCGCGCCCCGGTGGCGCGCGTGCCGCCCGCGGCCCGGTCCGCGCGCCGTGCCGTCTGTGCGCGGCGCGTTGGCTTGCGTGCGGCGGCGTCCGGTCACGTTTTCAGGAATTCATCCATGTCGTTCACCTTCGCCGCGCGGCCCTCGCGCGGCCGGCTCGCGCTTGCCTGCGCGGCCGCTTTTGCCTGGCCGGCCGCGCAGGCGGCCTCGATCGATGGCGCATCCGCCGCGCCGGTGCCCGCCGGCGCCGGCGACCCGGCCGGCCGTGCCGCACCGGTCGCCGCGCTCGCCTCTGCGGGCGACACGCTGACCGCCGTCAGCGTCACCGCAAGCCGGCAACCCGTCGATCCGGATACGCCGGCCGTCGTCGAGTCGATCACGCGCGAGCAGATCGACGCGCATACCAACGTCACCACCGAGGACGCGCTGAAGTACGCGCCCAACCTGATGGTTCGCAGGCGCTACATCGGCGACCGCAACAGCGTGTTCGCCGGCCGCGACTTCAACGAACTGCAGAGTGCGCGCGGGCTCGTGTACGCCGACGGCCTGCTGCTGTCGAACCTGCTCGGCTCGAGCTATGCGTATCCGCCGCGCTGGTCACTGATCGCGCCCGACGATATCGCGCGCGTCGACGTGCTGTATGGCCCCTTTTCCGCGCTGTATCCCGGCAATGCGATCGGCTCGACCGTGCTGCTGACGACGCGGCGTCCCGACAAGCTCGAGGCGTCCCTGTCGACGCAGTTCTTCACGCAGCGCTATCACGACGGCTACGGGTTCGCGGACAGCTTCGGCGGCAATCACCAGGCCGCTCGGATCGCGAACCGCGTCGGCAAGTTCTGGTTCTCGCTGTCGCTCGACCGGCTGGAGAACGACGGCCAGCCGATGCAATATGCGAGCCCCAACGCCGCCTACAACCCGCAGCTGGGGGCCGCGGTGCCCGTGACGGGCGCGGCCACCGACATCGGCCCCAACGGCAAGCCGCGCACGATCGTCGGTGCGCAGAACATCGAGCGGACCGAGCAGCTCAACGAGACGGTCCGGATGGGCTATGCGTTCACGGACCGCGTCGACGCGACGCTGACGCTCGGGCACTGGGAGAACCATTTCCGGCAGCACGGCGAAACCTTCCTGCGCGACGCGGCCGGCAATCCCGTGTACGGCGGCAACGTGTCGCTCGGCGGCCGGAACGTGACCGTCGCGCCGAGCGCGTTCGCGCCGCAGCGCGGCGACCAGGAGAACTGGCTGTACGCGCTCGGGCTGAACGGCCGGCTCGATTCGGGCTGGCGGCTGTCGGGCGTGGTTTCCGCCTACGACGTGTCGCGCGACGTGCTGCGCGCGGCATCGACCGTGCAGGGCGGGGCGGGCACGCTGTTCCAGGGCGACGGCACGGGCTGGCGCACGCTCGACCTGAAGGCCGAGGCGCCGGAAGTGAAGGGGCACACGCTCACGTTCGGCTATCACTACGACAACTACTTCCTGCGCAACGTCACGTACAACACGGCCGACTGGCTGGCCGGGCCGACCACGTCGCTCGCGAGCGTCTACCGGGGCGACACGCGCACGCAGGCGCTGTTCGCGCAGGACGCGTGGCGTTTCGCGCCCGGCTGGCTCGCGACCCTCGGCCTGCGCTACGAGCGCTGGGATGCGTACGGCGGCGCGCTCGGCAACGCGAACGGCACGCTCGGCTACGCGGACCGCGGCGCGAATGCGCTGTCGCCGAAAGTCGCGCTGCAATGGGACGCGACGGACGTCTGGCGTTTCCGGCTGTCGTTCGCGACCGGCACCCGCTTCCCGACGGTCGGCGAGCTGTTCCAGGGCACGATCTCGAACAACGCGATCGTCAACAACAACCCGAACCTGCGGCCGGAAAAGGCGATCGACTGGGACTTCACGGCCGAGCGCGACGTGGGCGTCGGCGTCGTGCGCGCGAGCGTGTTCCAGAGCGACCTGCGCGATTCGATCTACAGCCAGACGACGGTGTCGGGCGCGTCGACCGTCACCAACATCTCGAACGTCGATCGCGTGCGCGTGCGCGGCGTCGAGCTCGCGTTCAGCGGCCAGAACGTCGGGCTGCGCGGGCTCGACATCGACGCGAACGTGTCGGCGAGCAACGCGCAGACCCTGGCCGACACCGCGAATCCCGCGTACGTCGGCTCGCGCTTTCCGCGCATCCCGCGCATGCGCGCGAACCTGCTCGCGTCGTACCGCTTCGACGAGCACTGGCTCGCGAGCGTCGGCGTCCGCTACTCGGGCCGCCAGTTCAACACGCTCGACAACAGCGACGTGAATCCGGACGTGTACGGCGGCACGAGCATCTTCACGGTCGTCGACCTGAAGGCGCGTTACCGGTTCGATCGTCACTGGACTGCGTCGGTCGGCATCGACAACCTGACGGACCGCCGCTACTACGTGTTCCATCCGTATCCGGGCCGCACTTTCTTTGGAGAACTGAAATGGTCGCTGTGAAATCGCTTGCGGCAGGCTGCGCGCTGTGGCTCGCGGCGCTGTCGCCTGCCGGCGCGCACGACGCGCCGAAAGCCGCCGATCCGCATGCGGCGCACATGAGCATGCAGGCCGCACCGGCGCAACAGAAGCAGCCGCTCGCGACCGGCGCCGCGTTCGACGCGCGGCACCGGCTGTGGGTCGCATGGGTCGAAGGCGCGCACGTCGTCGTCGCGCACTCGGACGATGCGGGCCGCACGCTGTCCGCGCCCGTGACCGTCAACGCGATGCCCGACCCGATCTACACGAGCGCGGAGAATCGCCCGAAGATCGCGACGAGCCCGGACGGTCGCGCGGTGTACGTATCGTGGTCGATGCCGCTGGATGCGCCGTACACCGGCATGGTGCGCTTCGTGCGTTCGCTCGACGGCGGCGCGACCTGGAGCGTGCCGGTCACCGTGCATCGCGACCGGCAGGCGATCACGCACCGCTTCGACATGATGGCGGTCGATCCGGCCGGCAACATCGCGATCGCGTGGATCGACAAGCGCGATCTCGTCGCGGCGAAGGCGGCGGGGCAGGCGTACGAAGGGGCGGCCGTCTACTACGCGGTGTCGCGCGACGGCGGTGCGTCGTTCGAGCCCGAGCGCAAGGTGACGGATCACACGTGCGAATGCTGCCGCATCGCGATGGCGATCGATCCGGCCGGGCACATCGAAGCCGTGTGGCGCAACGTGTTCCCGGGGCAGATCCGCGACCATGCGCTCGCGGTGTTGCCCGTTTCGGCATCGGAGTCCGTCGTGCCGGTGCGTGCGACGTTCTCGAACTGGCATGTCGAGGCTTGCCCCGAGCACGGGCCGGCGCTCGCGATCACGCCGGACGGCACGCGCCATCTTGCGTGGTTCGGCGTCGTCGACGGCCGCGCCGACGTGTTCTATTCGCGCATCGGCGCCGATGGCCGGCCGAGCGGCACGCCGTGGGCGTTCGGCGCGAATCCGGCGGTGCCGGCCGAGCAGGCATCGCATGCGGCACTCGTCGTGCGCGGCGAGGTCGTCTGGCTCGCATGGAAGGCGTTCGACGGCGACACGATGCAGATCAAGCTGCGCCGCTCGGACGATCGCGGCGAGCACTGGTCGGCGCCGCGCGTGATCGCGTCGACGTCGGGCGCGAGCGACAACCCGCAACTGCTCGACGATGCGGGCCGCATCTACCTGTCGTGGCGTACGCGTAACGACGGCTACCGGCTGATTGCCGTGGAGGGGGCGCAATGAAACGGCTGATCGTGTTGATCGGCGCCGTGTTCGCAAGCCTGCCGGGATGGGCTGGCGGACTGCAGCCGCTGCGCGCGGCCGAGGTCGCGAAGGTGTACGCGACGGCGCACGAACGGCCGCTCGCAGTCGAGATCTGGTCGCTCGATTGTGGCTACTGCCGCGAGAACGCCGCGCATCTGGTCGCGTGGCAGCGCCGCCATCCGGACGTGCAGCTCGCGATGGTCTCGATGGACGCGTACGACGACAACGGTGCGGCAATCGCACAGGCGCTCGCGCAAATGAACCTGCCGCCGCAGGTCGCGCAGTATGCGAACGCCGAGCCGATGCCCGAGCGTCTGCGGGCGGCGCTCGATGCGGGATGGCGGGGAGAAATGCCGCGTACCGTGTGGGTTGGCCGCGACGGCGCACGCGATGCGCGCAGCGGCTTGCTGACGACCGACGTGCTCGACGGCTGGTTGCAGCGCGGCAAGCGCCGCTGAAACGGACGGCGGCGGGGATGCCCCGCGCGCCGCTTCGATGCGACAAACGAAAGCGCGCCCGAAGGCGCGCGAGAAGATCGTCAGGCCGCGCGCCTGAACAGCCGGATCACGAACAGCAGGATCACGGCGCCGATGACCGCGACGATCACCGAGCCGATGAAGCCGCTGCCGAGGGTGATGCCGAGCAGCCCGGCCAGCCAGCCGCCGATCACCGCGCCGACGATACCGACGATGATGTCGACGATCAGGCCGAACCCGCCGCCCTTGACGAGCACGCCCGCCAGCCAGCCGGCGATCGCGCCGATGATGAGCCACATAATCAAGCCATGAGTCATGGTGATCCTCTCCTTGTGTTGAGTCGAAATGACCGGACGTCGGCTGTTTCACCGCAAGCTGCATGAAGCGGCATGCGACCCGCCGCGCCGCCCACGCAATGTAACGCGATAGACGGGTCGGAATCGTTAAGTAATGTTATGCACCCTTAACGGGTTTTTCCAGAGGATTCGTCTGTCATTCGAAATGAATCTGTAAGGAGGGGCCGCACGATTGTGCGTCATGCGTCCTGCGTCATCGTCCGTGCGTCGGCGCCGGTGTGCCCGTGCCGGGCAGGCCGTCGCCGGCGTCGGCAATCAGGCGGGTGACGGTTGCCGTATCGCCGATCGCCTCTATCGCCAGCAACGCGAAGCGGGCGAGAAAGAGCGCCGCATCGGTTTCGCCGATGCCGGTCATCGTGCGGCACAGGTCGGTGTAGAGGATGTCGCGTTCGGTATCGGTGATCATGCGTGCTCCTGAATGTTGGCCGACGTGCGCGGGTGCAGCGCGCGTTCGAGTGCGGCGGTCACGTCGGCGGCGCGTGCATCGTGCCAGCGGCCGAGCACGTGTCCGTCCGGACGTACGAGATAGACGGTGCCGTCGCGCGCGCCGTACAGGTCGAACAGCCGGCCGTCGGCATCGTAGCCGCCGCATCCTGGCTGTTGCGGTGCCGCGTGCCGTGCAAGCGTGACCAGCGCGAACGGTATGCCGGCGTCGTGCAGGTGTCGTTCGAGATCGGCGAACGACGGATCGGGCGCACCGTCACGCATGAAGCGGAACGCGGTGAAACGCGGACCGACGAGATCCGTCAGGTGACCGCGTCGCATGCCTTCGTCGGTGCCGATGTCGCCCGACGCGTGCAGCATCAGCGGACATTCCGCGAGTACCATGCCGGGCGACGGCCCGGCCGAAAACGCATCGCGCTCGTCCGCATTGAGCGGTGACGCCGTGTAGGCGATGGCCGACGTCTGGCGCGGATTGATCAGCGAACGCAACGCCGGATGCCGGACCGCGAGCGTCAGCACGGCCTTGCGCATCAGGTCGAACGCGAACGACGGCGGCGCCATGAACTCGGTGCTCTTGGTGCCGTAGCGCAGGTTCTCGTGCGTCGCGAACACGCGCTCGTCCGAATAGCTGTCGAGCAGCGCGTCCGACGCGAGGCCGCGAATCGCGTAAGCGAGTTTCCACGCGACGTTGTCGGCGTCGTCGATGCCCGAGTTCGCGCCACGCACGCCGAAGATCGGCACGAGGTGCGCGGCGTCGCCGCAGAACAGCACGCGGCCGTGCCGATAGCGTTCGAGCGTCAGTGCGTTCGCCTTGTAGATCGTGATCCAGATCGGCGACCAGTCGCCGCGCTCGCCCATCATGTCGAGCAGGCTCTGCACGCGCGGGATCACGTTCTCGGGTTTCACGGCCGCTTCGGGATCCTCATCGTCGCGCAGCTGATAGTCGATCCGCCATACGTTGTCCGGCTGCTTGTGGACGAGTACCGTCGAGCCGGGGTTCGACGCCGGGTCGAAGTACGCGAGCCGCTCGGTCGGCCGGTCGCTGTCGAGCGCGATATCGACGATCACGTAGCGGCCTTCATAGCTTGTGCCCTGCAGCGACAGCCCGAGCGCATCGCGTATCGTGCTGCGCCCGCCGTCGCTCGCGACGACCCAGTCGGCATCGAGTGCATAGCGGCCGAGCGGCGTATCGACGTCGAGGCGCGCGCCGTCCGGGTGCTGCGTGACGCCCGCGACTTTCGTCTGCCAGCGGATCTCGATGAGCTCGGGGCGGCGCAGCGCGGCATCGAGCAGGAACTGCTCGATGTGATACTGCGCGAGGTTCACCATCGGCGGCAGCTTCTGGTTCTCGTCCTGCGGCATCGTGAAATGAAGCACTTCGTCGTGACGATGGAAGCTGCGTCCGCCGCTCCACGGCAGTCCGACGCGCATGAAGCTGTCGAGCGCGCCGAGCCGCTCGATGATCTCGAGGCTGCGTCGCGAGATGCAGATCGCGCGGCTGCCGTGACAGACCGAATCATCGGCTTCGAGCAGCACGCTGCGGATGCCGTGATTGGCGAGGCCGAGTGCGACAGCGAGGCCCACCGGGCCGCCGCCGACGATCGCGACGCGGTGCCGCTGCGTATCGACACCGGCGCTGCAGGTCGGCAGGTGCGGGGGATGACGCACGGCGACGAACGGGTAGGGTTTGAATTCGATGCCCATCGTTGGCTTCCAGGTTGCGCTGATCGAACGCGCACGCTCGGCGACGCGATGCGTGCGGCAGGTTGGATGCAGTATGGAAGCCGCGCCGGACACCGCTGTCCCCATTCCGGGTACGGCGAACGGCTGGCGGCGGGCCGGGATTTACCCCGACGCGTTCAGGATCGGCAATCGAAGTTCAGGGTTGCAGGCACAGCGCGAACAGCTGGCGCTGGCTCGAGATGCCGAGGCGCCGGTACGCGCGCTTCTGATAGGTGACGACACTCGAAGCCTTCACGCCGATCGTCTCGCCGATCTCCTGTGCGGTCTGGCCTTCGAGCACGCCGCGCAGCACGTCGAGCTCGCGCTTGGACAGTGTCGGGCATGCGCCGCGCAGCCGCGCGAGCATCTGTAGCGGGATGCCGATCTGCGCCGAGCCCGCGAGCGCATAGTGATGCTGCGCGGCCTGCGCGATCAGCGGTGCGAGCGTTTCGATGGCCGTGATCTCGCGCGGCTGGAACGTGCCGCTGCGGTGCGCGCGATACAGATTGATCGACAGCCAGGTCGAGTCGTTCGGCTGCATCAGCAACGCGAGGCGATCGGAGACGTCGGGGCCGCGGTAGCAGGCCGTGCGATACGCGTCGTGGCCGATCTCGTCGCCGGCCTGCTGATGCAGCAGCACGTCGCGGCGCTGCGTGCGGCGACCGGCGGCCGAGACGATTCGCTGGTTGCCGTCGAGCGCATAGAAATGGCGCGCATAGGTGTCGGCAACGTCGCGCAGGTAGCGGCCGCCGCGATGGTCGGCGACCGAGACGGTGCGCGGCCGGTTGCCGAACTCGTACGCGAAGATCGTGCACTGCGTGACGGCCAGCGCATCGTCGAACAGCTTCAGGATTTCCGCGGCGAACGCGTTCGGCTCGCTGCCGCCGATCGCGGCGACGAGACCGGTTGCACGGGACACGTCTAGTTGTCCGCTGAGGTTCGGTCGCTCGAGACGCCAGGTGCGCATGATGCTGGGGAGGGGCGGGTGGTCCGGCGATTGTAATCGGCGGCGTGCGGTGCGGGAGTCGGGGGATGCCCGCAAGCGGAAATGACGGTGAGGGTGGCGCACGACTTCGCGCATCGGAGATCGTGGCTGGAATTGCGGCCGGAAAAGAGAAAAGGCCTGACAAGCGATGCTTGTCAGGCCTTTATATCTTGGTGCCGGAGATAGGAGTCGAACCTACGACCTTCGCATTACGAATGCGCTGCTCTACCAACTGAGCTACACCGGCAGCAGAGAAATGAAATTATATGGTCAAATCCGAGATCTTGGCAATAGGTTTTGCGAAATTTTTTTCAGCTTGCTGCTGCTGCTTCGCGAAACCCTCGATCCGGCGGACTTCCCGCTTTCACTTCACTGCGATGCAGCCTGTCAGGGCCACATCGCGAAGGCGCGATTGTACTGACGTCTCGCACCTCCGTCTAGTGCTGCAGTGCAAATTTATTTGCCTTCGTTGTGATAGCCGGTCACGCGCTCGACTTCGTTCTTCGAACCGAGGAATACCGGCACGCGCTGGTGCAGGCCGGTCGGCTGCACTTCCATGATGCGCTGCGTGCCCGTCGTCGCGGCGCCGCCCGCCTGTTCGACGATGAACGACATCGGGTTCGCTTCGTACATCAGGCGCAGCTTGCCCGGACGATCGGGCGTGCGCTTGTCGGCCGGGTACATGAAGATGCCGCCGCGGTTCAGGATCCGGTGCACGTCGGCCACCATCGACGCGATCCAGCGCATGTTGAAGTTGTCGCCACGCGGGCCTTCCTTGCCGGCGTTCAGTTCGTTGACGTAGCGCTGGACCGGTTCGTACCAGTGGCGTGCGTTCGATGCGTTGATCGCGTATTCGCGCGTATCGGCCGGGATCTGCATGTTGCTTTGCGTGAGCACCCACGAGCCGACTTCGCGGTCGAGCGTGAAGCAGTTCACGCCGTTGCCGGTCGTCAGTACGAACACGGTTTGCGGGCCGTACACCGCGTAGCCGGCCGCGACCTGCTCCGTGCCCGGCTGCAGGAACGATTCCTCGGTGGCCTGTTTGCCGTCCGGGCAGCGCAGTACCGAGAAGATCGTGCCGATCGACACGTTCACGTCGATGTTCGACGAGCCGTCGAGCGGATCGAACACGAGCAGGTATTCGCCGCGCGGGTAGTTCGCGGGGATCGGGAAGAACGTTTCCATTTCCTCCGATGCCATCGCGGCGAGGTTGCCGCCCCATTCGTTCGCGTCGAGCAGGATCTCGTTCGACAGGATGTCGAGCTTCTTCTGCACTTCGCCCTGGACGTTCTCGCTGCCGGCGGTGCCGAGCGCCTCGCCGAGCGCGCCCTTCGACACGTTGTAGCTGATCGCCTTGCACGCGCGGGCGACGACTTCGATCAGCAGGCGGAGGTCGGCGGGGAGGTTGTTGGTCTCACGCTGCTGCTCGATCAGGAACTTGGACAGCGTGGTGCGGCGGGCAATGGACATGACAGACTCCGAGAGGCCAAAGAATCCTTGAATTGCCGCAATTTTACCCGGCGAGCCTCCCGAGCCGCCGCCTTTTTTCGTCCGGTTACATGGTCGGTCGGCCGGTCCGGCCGGGTTCCGGCGTACCCGGCGCGGCGGATCGGCCCGGCAGCGGCGGTAAAACCGGGGGGCCGAACGCATGGTCCGGCTCCCGTTCCGCCAACCTTCAGACGACAAAAAAGCCGGCGCCGCAACGGGGCGGCACCGGCTTCGTCGCGCTGGCGCGCGCGGCGAGTCGCGTGCGTGACGTTACGCGAGCGCCTTCTCGACGATCTCGCGCACGTCGCGCGATTTGGCACCGGCCGCGACCTGCTCGAGCGCTTCGCGCATCCGGTCGCGCAGCGCCGGCGTAAAGCGGCGCCACAGTTCGAGCGAGCGGGCGAGGCGCGCGGCGACCTGCGGGTTGATCGCGTCGAGCGCGAGCACCTGTTCGGCCCAGAACGCGTAGCCCGAGCCGTCCGCCGCGTGGAATTGCGCCGGGTTCGCCGCGCAGAAGCTGAAGATCAGCGCGCGCGCGCGGTTCGGGTTCTTCAGGTTGAACGCGGGGTGGGCCATCAGCGTGCGGACCTTCGCGAGCGTCGGCTGGGCCGGCGTGCCGCGCTGCGCGGCCTGCATCGCGAACCACTTGTCGATCACGAGCGCTTCCTTTTCGAAGCGGCGGTAGAAGTCGTCGAGCGCGCGCGCGGCCGCGTCGTTCGCACCGGCCGCCGCGGCGGACAGCAGTGCGCCGAGCGCGGCGGCGCGATCGGTCATGTTGTTCGCCGCGTCGTACTGCGCGGTCGCGATGCGCACGGCGTCGGCCGGATCCTCGAGTTCGGCGAGATACGCGAGCGCGAGGTTCTTCAGCGCGCGGCGGCCGGAGGCTTCAGGCGTCGGCTCGTACGCGCCCGGCGTCTGGTGCTGCTCGTACGCGGCGAGCCACTCGGCGCGCAGCGCGGTCGCGAGCTGGCGGCGCACGAATTGGCGGGCGCGATGCACGGCGGCCGGATCGGCTTCCGCCATCTGGTCGGCCAGATAGGTTTCCGACGGCAGCGTCAGTGCGAGCTCGCGGAACGCGGGCGACAGGTTTTCATCGGTCAGCACGCGGCGGAACGCGGCGACGAAATTCGCGCCGAGCGTGAGCGGTTCGTTCGCGGCGGCGCGCGCGGCGAGCGTCAGCAGCGCGCGTGTCGCGAGGCGCTGGCCGGCTTCCCAGCGGTTGAACGGGTCGCTGTCGTGCGCGAGCAGGAACGCGAGGTCGTCGTCGCCGTAGTCGTATTCGACGATCACCGGCGCGGAGAAATTGCGCAGCAGCGACGGCAGCGGTTCCTGCGGCACGTCGACGAACGTGAAGGTCTGCTCGGTGTCGGTGAAGTCGAGCACGCGCGTCGTGCCCGATGCGGCGGCTTCGCCGTCGAGGCGCAACGGCAGGTCGCGGCCGTCGCGGCCGATCAGGCCGATCGCGAACGGAATCAGCAGAGGCCCCTGCTGCGTCTCGCGCGCGGCCGGCGACGCGTCGCCGTAGCCCTGCGCGAGCGTGACCGTGTAGCGGCGCGCAGCCGCGTCGTACGCGGTGCGCACCGACACGCGCGGCGTGCCGGCCTGGCTGTACCAGCGTTCGAATTGCGCGAGGTCGCGCCCGTTCGCGTCGGCCATCGCGTGACGGAAGTCGTCGCACGTCACCGCTTGACCGTCGTGGCGCTGGAAGTACAGGTCCATCCCCTTGCGGAAGCCGTCGCGGCCGAACAGCGTCTGGTACATCCGCACGACTTCCGAGCCTTTCTCGTAGACGGTCATCGTGTAGAAGTTGTTGATCTCGACGTAGCTTTCCGGACGCACCGGATGCGCCATCGGGCCCGCATCCTCGGCGAACTGCAGCTGGCGCAGCACGCGCACGTCCTCGATGCGCTTGACCGCGCGGGCCGCCGACTCGACGTCGTCGCCCGCGGCCATGTCGGCCGAGAACTCCTGGTCGCGGAACACGGTCAGCCCTTCCTTCAGGCTCAGCTGGAACCAGTCGCGGCAGGTCACGCGGTTGCCGGTCCAGTTGTGGAAGTACTCGTGGCCGACCACCGACTCGATGTTCGCGAAGTCGGTGTCCGTCGCGGTCTCGGGGTTCGCCAGCACGTACTTCGTGTTGAAGATGTTGAGCCCCTTGTTTTCCATCGCGCCCATGTTGAAGTCGCCGACCGCGACGATCATGAAGCGGTCGAGATCGAGCTCGAGGCCGAAGCGCTTTTCATCCCAGCGGATCGAATGGATCAGCGAATCCATCGCGTGACGGGTCTTGTCGAGATCGGCCGGTTCGACCCACACCTGCAGCAGCTTTTCCTTGCCGGAGCCGGACGTGATCTTCTCCTCGATCGCGACGAGCTTGCCCGCGACCAGCGCGAACAGGTAGCTCGGCTTGCGGAACGGGTCCTCCCATTTCGCGAAGTGGCGGCCGTCGGCCAGTTCGCCCGAGTCGACGAGATTGCCGTTCGACAGCAGCACCGGGTACGCGGTCTTGTCGGCGCGCAGCGTGACGGTGTACGACGCCATCACGTCGGGGCGGTCGAGGAAGTAGGTGATGCGGCGAAAGCCTTCGGCCTCGCACTGCGTGAAGAAGTTGCCGCTCGATACGTAAAGGCCGGACAGCGTCGTGTTCTGATCGGGCGCGCACGCGCTGTCGAGCGTAAGCTCGAACGCATCGGGCACGTTTTCGACGGTCAGTCCGTGGTCGTGCGCGCGCACCGGACCATACGGCGCGCCGTCGAGCCGTGCGCCGAGGAATTCGAGCGCTTCGCCCATCAGCTCCAGATGCGGGGTGGGCGCCGCGTCCGGATTGCGGCGCACGCGCATCGTGTTCCTGACGATCGTGCGGGCCGGCGCGAGATCGAATTCGAGTGCGACGGAATCGATGAGGAAGGCCGGCGGCGTGTAGTCGGCGCGGCGGATCACGGTGGAGGAGGCGTTGTCGGACATGGTCGTCGAGATCGGTGGAGTGGGGATCGGGCCCGCAGCGCGGGCCGGCTGAACCGGGCCATTGTACAAAGGCTTGCGGCCGCGTGCCGTGCGAACTTTTTACCGGTTCCGGCAGTCCGCGTATTATCGGCATCCCGTGCGGTTCGCGCGGTGCGACGAACGGGTGACGGATCGACGAGGATCGACATGAAACACGAATGGATTCAACGCGGTGCGGGCTGGGCGGCGGCCCTGTGCGTGGCGCTGCTGACGGGCTGCACCAGCTACGTGACGACCCAGGTCACGGCCTTCTCCGACTGGAGCGGCAGCGACGCGACGCGCACTTACGCCTTCACGCGCACCGACGCGCAGAAGCACAGCATCGAGCAGTCGACCTACGAGCCGATCGTCGCGAACGAACTGTCCGCGTATGCGTTCCGCCAGGTGCCGGCCGCGCAGGCACGCTATTTGGTCGGGCTGGCCTACGGGGTCGGCAGCGATCTGGTGACGGTGCCGCAGCCGGTCTACTACGACCCGTGGTTCATGGGGCCGGGGCCGTACTGGCGGGGCGGGCCGTGGGGCCCTTGGGGGCCCTGGGGGCCGATGCCGGCCGGCTACGTCGCGCAGACCTACCAGGTGTTCGACTACACGCTCGGCATCCGGATCACCGAGCGCGCGACCGGCAAGGAGGTCTATAACGTGACCGCGCGCACCACGGGCGACAACGGCGCGCTGCTGTATGCGATGCCGTTTCTCGCGCGCAGCGCGCTCGCCGATTTCCCGTTGTCGAACGGGGCGATCCGCACGGTGCGGCTGCCGGTCGACAAGCGCGGCGGGCCGGCCGCGCCGGCCGCCAACGAGCGCGCGGTGCCGGCGGCGCCGGCATCGGGTGCGGCGGTTGCGAAGTAACGCGGTATCGACACCGGCGCGGCCGCCCGGCCGCGCCACTTGCCTGCGTGCGTCAGACGCCGACGCCCAGCAGCGCCAGCGCGCCCAGCACGACGAACAGCACGGCCGCGATGCCGTGCACCAGCTTCGTCGGCAGGCGGTGCGCGAAACGGTCGCCCAGCAGGATCGCGGGCACGTTCGCCAGCATCATCCCGAAGGTCGTGCCGGCCACCACGCCGATGTAATCCTGGAAGCGCGCGGCGAGCGCGACGGTCGCGATCTGCGTCTTGTCGCCCATTTCCGCGAGGAAGAACGCGACGAGCGTCGCGCCGAACACGCCGAGCCGCGAGCGGTTCGCATTGGCTTCGTCCGCATCGAGCTTGTCCGGCACGAGGATCCACAAGCCCATCGCGATGAACGAGAACGCGAGCGCCCAGCGCATGATCGACGGCGTGACGAGAATGCCGAGCCATTCGCCGAGCGCACCGGCGAAGCCGTGGTTTACGACCGTCGCAACCAGCACGCCGAGAATGATCGGCACGGGCTTGCGATAGCGCGCGGCCAGCACGAGGGACAGCAGTTGGGTCTTGTCGCCGATTTCAGCGAGGGCGACGGCGCCGGTGGAGATCAGGAAGGCTTGGGACACGTATGGAGTTCCACGGGCCGATGTTGTGCGTGCGAGCGACGATCCGCCGCGCGCCGGGCCCTGATGCGGCGCGCAGTGAACCATCGGTCTCGCCAGGCCTTGGTGGCTGCGCCCGCCATGGCCGAACGGCCAAGTCTGTTGACGGACGCCTCCGTCACGATGCGCGCCGGGGCGCGGGACATCGAGCGGAGCGGCTACTCCCCAATGAGCGGCGAATTCTAGCACGGCGCGTGCCGCACGCGGTGAATTCGACGGCGCCGGCATGCGCCGCAGCGCATGCCGGCGCAGGGTGGGGCTCAGGTGCGCCGGTTACGCGGCGGCGCGGCGTGCGGCACCGCGCTCGTGCACGAGCCGGCCGGCCGCGTACGTGCGGTACACGGCGCGGTCGTCGCCGAGCAGCGCGAATGCGAACAGCAGTTCCTCGAGCGACTCCGCGCGCTTCGTGCGGCGTGCGAGCAGCGGCGTGGCCTGCGGGTCGAGCACGACGAAGTCGGCTTCGGTGCGCGGCGCGAGCGTGCCGACCGTGTCGGCGAGATCGAGCGCCTGCGCGGCGCCGGCCGTCGCGAGCCAGAACATCCGCGTCGCGCTCAGGTGGTGGCCCGACAACCGCGCAACCTTGTGCGCCTCGTTCATCGTCTGCAGCATCGAGAACGACGTGCCGCCGCCGACGTCGGTGGCGAGCGTGACGGGCACGTCGTATTCGCCGGCCTTGTCGAAGTCGAACAGCCCGCTGCCGAGGAAGAAGTTCGACGTCGGGCAGTGCGCGACGACGGTGCGCGTCTCGGCCATCCGGCGACGGTCCTCGTCGTCGAGATGGATGCAGTGGCCGTACACCGCGCGCGGGCGCAGCAGCCCGTAACGATCGTAGATGTCGAGATAGCTGCGGTGGCCCGGGAACAGCTCGGCCGCCCATTTCACTTCATCGACGTTTTCCGCGACGTGGCTCTGCACGAACACGTCCGGATGGCGGCGCGCGAGTTCGCTGCACGCCTCGAGCTGCGCCTCGGTGGAGGTCGGTGCGAAGCGCGGCGTGAGCGCGTACATCTGACGGCCCTTGCCGTGCCAGCGGCCGATCAGCTCGGCGCTGTCGTCATAGCCCGATTGCGCGGTGTCGCGCAGGAACTCGGGGCAGTTGCGATCCATCAGCACCTTGCCCGCGATCATCCGCAGGTCGCGCGCATCGCTCGCCGCGAACAGCGCGTCGGCCGACTGCTTGTGCACGGTGCAGTAGACGAGCGCGCTCGTCGTGCCGCACGCGAGCAATTCGTCGACGAAGAAGTCGGCGACTTCGCGCGCATGTTCCGGATCGCCGAACTGGCGCTCGGTCGGGAACGTGTACTTGTCGAGCCACGGCAGCAGGCCGGGGGCCGGCGACGCGATCATGTCCGTCTGCGGATAGTGGATGTGCGTATCGATGAAGCCGGGCACGATCAGCTTGTCGCGCAGGTCGTGGACGACCGCGTCGCGTGCGAGCGTCGCGGCCAGCCGTGCATGCGGGCCGGCCGCGACGACCTTGCCGTCATCGACGATCAGGAGGCCGTCGGTCTCGTGGTTCGCGGCCTGGCTCGATTGCGCCGGGTCGCCGTTGAAGGTCAGCAGCTGGGAACGGAAAGCGGTTTGCGTCATGACGAAGGGTCCTGCATCAAGGTAAGGCGAACAGAAGAAAACGGTCGGTGCCGCGCGGGCGACGACGCGGCGGGGGCGGCCCGGGCGTGCGCGATGCGGCGAGCCGCGCAGGCGGCGCCGCGCGCTGCGAGCGCGCACGCAAGCGCGGCGGCCGTCGCCGCGATGGCCGACGTACCGGCGGACAGCGCCGCCATCGCGATGGCGATCGCGATCACGGCGACCGGCTCGCCGGCGAGCGGCATCGCGAGCCGCAACAGTCGTTGCACGACGCGCAGCGACAGGCTTCGGCGCGCGACGACGCACACCGCCGTCGCCACGCGTACGACGGACGCGATGCCGGCCTGCGTGCCCGGCGCACGCAGGCGGCCGGTGCGGCACAACGCCGGGCCGGTCGTCGCGAAGCGGATGTCGTTGCGGTGTTTCATCTGTCTAGCGAACCTCGATGCCGGCCGTCACGCGGCCTGCCAGTACGAATCGAGACGCGCAATCAGCGCATCGCGCTGCGCGGCGTCGACGAATGACGCCTCGAAGCCGTTGCGAATCACCGCGTGCACTTCGGCGTCCGTCAGCTGCAGCCCGTCGACCGTCGCGAAGTAGTTGTCGTTGACGTAGCCGCCGAAATAGGCCGGATCGTCGGAGTTGATCGTCACCGCGACGCCGCGATCGAGCAGCGCCTTCAGCGTGTGCTTCGCCATGTCGTCGAACACGCACAGCTTCAGGTTCGACAGCGGGCACACGGTCAGCGCCGTGCGCGTGCGCGCGAGGCGTTCGACGAGCGCCGCATCCTCGATGCTGCGCACGCCGTGGTCGATCCGGTCGACCTTCAGCACGTCGAGCGCTTCGTAGATATACGCGGGCGGGCCTTCCTCGCCCGCATGCGCGACGAGCTTCAGCCCGAGCGCGCGCGCCTTCTCGAACACGCGCGCGAACTTCGTCGGCGGATGGCCGAGTTCGGACGAGTCGAGCCCGACGCCGATCAGCCGATGGCGATAGCGTTCGAACAGCGGCAGCGCGGCGTCGAACGTCGCGAGTGCATCTTCTTCCGGCAGGTGGCGCAGGAAACACAGGATCAGCTTGCTCGACAGCCCGCGCTGCTCGGCATCGGCGAGCGCGCGGTCGATGCCGGCCACCACCGTCTCGATCGGCACGCCGCGTTCGGTGTGCGTCTGCGGGTCGAAGAACAGCTCGGTGTGGACGACGTTGTCGGCGAGCGCGCGTTCGCAATATGCGGCCGTCATGTCGTAGAAATCCTGCTCGGTCAGCAGCACGCTCGCGCCGGCGTAATAGATGTCGAGGAACGACTGCAGGTCGGTGAACGCGTATGCGGCACGCAGCGCGTCGATCGATTCGTACGCGAGCTTCACGCCGTTGCGCTGCGCGAGCGCGAAAATCAGTTCGGGCTCGAGCGAGCCTTCGATATGGATGTGCAGCTCCGCTTTCGGAGCGCGGGCGATCTTGTCCTTGAATGTCGGGGTCATGGCGTTGTTCTTGGTCGGTCAGAAGGTGGGGGAAGCCTGCACGGGTGCGTTCGCCTCGACGGCCTGCAGCAACTGCGCGGCCACCGAGATCGCGATCACTTCGGGTGCCTTGTCGATGATGCCTTCGACGCCGATCGGGCAGCGCATCCGCGCGACCTGGGCCGGGTCGATGCCGATCGCCGCCAGCCGATGATCGAACTGCGCGCGCTTGGTATGCGAGCCGGTCATCCCGAAGTATGCATAGTCGCCGCGCCGCAGGATGCGCTCGGCAAGCATGAAATCGAGTGCGTGGTCGTGCGTCATCACGACGAAGTACGCGTGCGGCGGCGCCGTGTCGACGGCATCG
The DNA here is from genome assembly GCF_003853755.1 of Burkholderia sp. Bp8984. Taxonomy (NCBI): domain Bacteria; kingdom Pseudomonadati; phylum Pseudomonadota; class Betaproteobacteria; order Burkholderiales; family Burkholderiaceae; genus Burkholderia; species Burkholderia sp. Bp8984. The sequence goes on along the minus strand of NZ_QTQN01000014.1, from coordinate 47,826 downwards.
GCCGGGCTGGCAAGCGCGTCGATCGCGAGATTGCCGATCCCGGCGAGCGCCTCGGCCGGCGGGAACACCGCATCGGGGCCGTCGATCCAGCGCACGTGGCACGGCAGCGTTGCCAGCACCTTCACGAGCGCGGTGCCGATGTGCCCGGCGCCGAACAGTACGACGGGGAACGCATACGGCGCGATCGTTTCGGTCATCAACGCTACACCGCCGGTTTCCCACAGCAGGCAATCGGCACGCGCGGCCGGCGATTCGGGCTCGCTCAGCAGCGGCGCGCCCGGCGAGGGGCCGAATGATACGCTACGCACGGTCGCGGCGCCCGCCGCGACGCGCTTCGCGAGCGACATGATCCAGCCGAGGTCGCCGACGTCGAGCCGCTCGAACGCGAGCACGACCGCGCCGCCGCAGCACTGGCCGAGGCTCGGGCCGAGCGCGAGCCGTTCGAGCCGGCGCGCGTGGGGCACGTGCGCGCCGTCCTTCAGCAGGTGCCGTGCGATCTCGATCGCCTTCCATTCCAGATGACCGCCGCCGATCGTATGGCGGGCCGTGTCGCGCGTGACGAGCATCTTGGTGCCGGCCTCGCGCGGCGCGGAGCCGTCGGTATGCGCGACCGTCACGAGCACGGCCGCTTCGCCGTGTGCGAGCAGTTGCTGCAGATCGCCGAGCCAGGCTTCCATCAGCACGCTCCGTTCCGGACGATTCGGCACGACGCGCGGCGCGGGCTGGCGGGCGCGGCGGCAACGAGGACGGACGGGAGCGAGGCGGGCCGGCCGCACGACGGGTTCAGTGCGGTGGCCGTGCGCCGAAGGCGCGCGCGAACGACGCCGCGCAACGTGCGGACGCCATGAGGGTGACGGATGCGGATGGTTTGCGTTGTCATGATGAATCCAGTCGACATTGCGGATCGGGCGCGCGTTACGCAGGAGGTGAGACCGCCTGGCCTCGCGCACGTAGATCGCCATCCAGTCGTGAAGATAGCACCGCAAGGCGGCGGGAACATTGCCGGGCGGTGATCCGGGCTATCAGACGGCGATCATGTCGATCATAGGCCCGCCGCGCGGGATCGGGGCGCCGACGCGCGGGCGTCGGGCCGAAACGCATGCGTGGCGGGGCGTGCGCGCGGATGTCGCGCGACGCGCGTTCGCCCGGGAATCGGGACGGCGGCGGGGATAGGTGTTTACGCGCGGCCGGCAGGGTGCGGCCGCATCGGGGTCGCGCCGGTGTCGTGGGCCTAGCCGGACGAAGCGGCCACGCGGCCTCGACCGGTCGGCCGGATCGCGCGGCGCGGCCGGTCAGCCCGCCAGCTTGCGGCGATGGCGCCAGAGGCTCGAGGCGACGGCAATCAGGATCACGGCGAAGCCGATCAGCGCCCAGCCGGGCAGCAGGATCCCGAAGATCGGCGGGTAGACCGTCTCGCACAGGCCGGCAACCTTGAACATGCCGGGGAACCACTGGGCGGGCGGCAGGCTGTCGACGATCGGCTGCAGCGTGTCGAAGCCGCAGCTGAAGCCCGGATTCATCTGGATCGACAGGTGCCGCGCGGCGGTGCCGACGCCGCCGGCCGCGGCGATCGCGATCAGCAGCTCGAGCACCCAGATGCCGCGCCAGTTGCGCATCCCCGCGGCCAGGAACGCGAAGATCCCGATCGCCGCGAAGAAGTAGCGCTGGATGATGCACAGCGGGCACGGATCTTCGTTCTTCACGTACTGCAGATACAGTGCGCCCGCCAGCAGGGCGATGCATACCCAGCCGAGCAGCATCAGCAGGCGGCGTTCACGGCGGAGTGCGAGCGTGGAGTCGTTCATGTCGGCGGGATTCCTGTCGTTGGTCGGTCCGATAAACAATCGCGCGATTTTAGCGCGAACGATCTGGCACGAAACTGACAGCGCGCGTGCGGCACCCGGCCGCCGCCGCCTCCGCTTCGTCCGGTCCATAGCCCGCCGTCATGCCGCGCGGGCGGTCACCGGATCGTGTTCAGCACGGCCTCGGCCGCCTGGCCGATCGCGAGCAGCGCGTCGTCGCGATGCGGCGCGGCCGCGAGCATCAGGCCGACCGGCGCCGCGTCGCGCGGATGGCACGGCAGCGACAGCGCGCATGCGTCGAGGAAGTTGAAGGCGCTCGGATTGCGCAGGATCAGCGCATTGGTGCGCGTGAACGCGGCGTCGTCCGCTTCGAGTTCGGCGATGCGCGGCGGCACGATCGGCACCGTCGGCGCGACGAGCGCGTCGAAGCGCGACCAGACGGTGTGTGCCGCTTCTTCCAGCATCGCGTGGCGGGCAGCGAGCAGGTCGAGATAGTCGGCCGCGCTCGCCGGCTCGCCCTTCAGGATGCGCGACAGCACGCGCGGGTCGTATTGGTCGCGGTGCTGCGCGAGCAGCGGGCGATGCCACGCGTACGCCTCGATCGGCGAGAAGCCGAAGCGGTTGATGTCCGGCAGCCGGTCGAGCGCGGAAAAGCGCACTTCAGTGACGATCGCGCCCGCGGCTTCGAGGTGCTTCAGCGATGCGTCGAGCGCGGCGGCGACGTCGGCGTCGACGCCGTCGGTCACATAATTGGTCAGCACGCCGAGCCGCACGCCTTCGAGCGGCCGCGCGGCCGGCACGTGCGGTTCGAGGCCCGCGAGCATCCGGTCGACGAGTGCGCAGCAGGCAACCGTCAGGCCGATCGGGCCGAACGAGTCGAGCGTGGTCGACAGCGGCACGCCGCCTTGCGTCGGGATCCGGCTCGCGGTCGGCTTGAAGCCGGTCAGCCCGCACAGGGCGGCCGGGATGCGGATCGAGCCGCCGGTGTCGGTGCCGAGCGCGACGGCGGCCATCCCGTCGGCGACGGACGCGGCCGCGCCCGACGACGAGCCGCCGGAAATCCGTGCATCGCCCGGCACGTCGCGGTGGTACGGCGAGCGCGGATTGCCGAAGTGCGGATTCAGCCCGAGCCCCGAGAACGCGAACTCGCTCATGTTGGTGCGGCCGACCAGCACCGCGCCCGCGCGCTTGAGCCGCGCGACGGCGACCGCGTCGGCCCTGGCGGGCGGCGCCCCGTCGAGCACGCGCGAACCGGCGCGCGTCACCTGGCCCGCGACGTCGAACAGATCCTTCACCGATACGGGGATGCCCGCGAGCGGCGACAGCACGGTGCCCGCGGCACGCAGGCGGTCGTGCGCGTCGGCGGCCGCGCGCGCGTTGTCGGCGTCGACTTCGGTGAAGACGGCCGCACCCTGGCCGGCCGGATCGGCGATCCGGTCGAGCGCGACGTCGACGAGCGCGCGGCTCGTGGTCCGGCCGGCGGCGAGGTCGGCGGCGAGCTGGGCGAGCGGAGGGAAGGGCGTGAAGGTGGTCATGGGCGGCTCAGGGGCGAAGGTGTTGGACAAGGGTGGCGCGAAACGAATCGATGTGGCGTTCGACGGCCGTGCGTGCGCCGGCGGCGTCGCGCGCGGACAGCCGCTCGAACAGTTCGCGGTGTTCGTGCTGGACGTCGGACAGGTGATGCGGCTCGGACAGCGTGACAAACCAGAAGCGCAGCGAGCGTTCGTGCAGCGCGCGCAGGATTTCCGCGAGCACCGTGTTGCGTGCCGCCGCGGCGATCGTCTGATGAAACGCGCGGTCGAGCTCCATCATGCCCTCGACGTCGTGCGAGTCGACGCAGGCCTGGCCGTCGTCGAGCAGCGCGGCCATGCGCGCGAGATCGTCGGGCGTTGCGTGGCGGGCGGCGAGTTCGACGCAATGCGCTTCGTTGATGCGGCGCACGTCGATCACCGCGGCGATGTCGTCGAGCGACAGCGGTTGCACCATCAGCCCCTTGCGCGGCATCACGGACAGCAGCCCTTCGAGCACCAGCCGGTGGACGGCCTGATGGACGGGCGTGCGGCCGATGCCGGTGCGGGCCACGAGGTCGGCTTCGTTGAGCGCGGCGCCCGGCTTGAGGCGCATCGTGATGATGTCGCGCTGGATCAGCGCGTACGCGCGGTCGGCGAGGCTGACCGCCGATGCGGCGGGCCGGTCGTGGAGGGCGTCGGTCAGGGCGTTCATGCGGGCGGGGGCGCGGTGGCCGGACAGGGCGCGGTCATGGCGCGGGCGATCGGGCAACGTGGACGATCCGTGAATATTATTGTGATATATCACTGATGTCCAGTTCGCCCGGACGACCTTCGATACCATCGAATGGAGGCCGGTGGCACGTCCGGCGGGGGATGCGACGACTTGCAACAATTTCGACAGGATGTTGCAGGTTCACCGCGCGATCGTGCACTGAAGCATAATGAATCCTCGTCAATCCAATACGCGCGAGCGACGTACCAGACCATCGTCATGAGCGAAAACACGCCTCCCCCGGCCGGTCTGCCCGGCACTTCTTCCGCTTCCACCGATTCCCCTCGTTCCGGTCCGGCGCCCACGCCGGAGGCGCCTGCCACGCAGGCTGCCGCTGCGCAGGTCGTCGCGGCGAATGGCGCAGCGCCGGTCACGGCGGCGGCCGAGCCGGGCGCCGCAGGCACGGCGGGTGCCGCCGCCGAAGGCAGTGCAGCGCCGCCGAAACCCGGTGCGGCGCCACCCGGTTTCGGCGCGCAGCCCGATTTCGACACGCCGCGCCCGCCGCCCGCGAATGCGCAGAACGTGCCGCCGGCTTACCTGAAGCAAAGCGACACGCCGTGGTCGGTATTCGGCCGGATCGTCGCGGCGCGCGCACGCCGGCTATTCGATCGCGCCGGCCAGCGGATCACGCAGCGCACGCTGCGCATCGGCGTGTCGGCGCGGATCTTCCATCCGGAGCCCGGCGCGAAGGGGCTGCGCGGCAAGACGCTGCAGTATCTCGAGGAATCGATCGCGCACTGGGTGATGTCGCGCGACGTGCTCGTGTTCATGATCCCGACCGTCGGTCACCAGGGCATGCTGCACCCGAGCAACATCCGCCTGCGCGACTACGCGAAGCATCTCGACGGCCTGCTGCTGCAAGGCGGCGCCGACGTGTCGCCGCAAACCTACGCGGCGTCGGACGCGCGCCCCGAATGGCCGGGCGATCGCGTGCGCGACATGTACGAGCTCGAGCTGTTTCACGAGTTCGTCGAGTCCGGCAAGCCGGTGCTCGGCGTGTGCCGCGGTTGCCAGCTGATCAACGTCGCGTTCGGCGGGTCGCTTTACCAGGACATCGCGACCGACGTACCGACCGCGAACGCGCACGTGAGCGAGCATTACGACCAGCATCGTCACGCGATCCGCTTCCCGGACTCGTCGACGCTGGCGAGCATGTTTCCCGGGCGCAGCGAAGCGATCGTGAACTCGATCCACCATCAGGCGATCCGCGATCTCGGCCGCGATCTGAACATCGAGGCCGTGTCGGCCGGCGACGGGATCATCGAAGGCATTCGCTACCGGCGCGCGCCGTTCGTCGTCGGCGTGCAATGGCACCCGGAGTTTCATCGTGCGGGCGGCGCCGAACTGCTCGACTGCACGCCGCTGCTCGATGCATTCCTGCGCGCGGCACGCGAAACGCGCCTGTAGCCGGCGTTTGCAGTGCCGGGCAGGAAGGCCGGCCGCATCCCGTTAAATTCGAGATGTGGCCGTTTCGTTTTGAACGATAATCGCGACTCCCGATTCGTTCGCCGGAGTCTGACGTTGGCCTTCCGAGATTTTTCCCCTGCACGATGCGCAACGTGGATCGTTGCGCTGGCCGCCTGCGTGCACGCGGGCGCAGCGTGGTCCGTCGACGCGACCGCGCCGGTCGCGGGCTCGCGCCCCGCGGTGACGAGCCTGCGCGGCGATGCCGCGCAGGCGGCTTCCCCTTCCGACGCGTCCGCCGCCTCCGCGACGGATGCGACCGCGCAAGGCAACGTCGCCGAGCTCACGCAGATGCTGCACGACGGGCGAATCGTCGAGATGCGCACCACGTACAACGGCAGCTACGGCGCGAGCCTGATGTTCGATCCGCGCGAGATGACGTATTACGTCGCGCTGTTCCAGGACAAGCATCTGTGGCGCGTGGTCAAGTCGCAGGAGAAGAGCCGCGCGGAAATGGTCTACGTGAACTTCGTCCAGCAGACGACGCAACTCGCGGACGTCGAAATCCGCCGCACCGAACTGCAGGCGCAGAAGACGTTCCTCGAACGCGTGATCGCGCTGCAGGCGAATCGTGCGCAGCAACTGCAGGCCGATCTGAGCGTCGCGCGCAGCCAGCAGGCCGAGGTCGCGCAGCGGCAGAAGTCGGCGCACGAACAGGCGCAGGCGCTGCAGGTCGAGAAGCGGGCGGCGCAGCTGCAGTTGCGCGAACTGCAGGAGCAGGTACGGCAACTCGAGCGGCAGGCCGAAACGGGGTTGCCCGCGCGCAAGTGACGAGCGGCCGGCCCGACGGACCGGTCGACGAACGAAAACCCGGCGCAGCGTGCTTCGCCGGGTTTTTTATTGCCCGCGCGTCAGCGGGTGAGTGTGGTCGGTGTGTCGGTCAGGCGGCGGTGGGACAGGTGCGTCGTCCAGTCGAAGTCTGCGGCGGGCGCGTCGGCCGCCCATGCCGGGCGATCGGCGCGCAGCGCGTTCGCCATCGCGATCAGCGTGAGTGGATCGTCGAGCGAAGCGTGCTGGTCGTGCCGGGTGTCCGGGACCGGCAGTGAACCGGCGCGACCGGGCGTTGGCATGCGCGATGCGACGTGCGTGATCGACGGGCGGCCGGCGAGTCGCGGCGCGGAAGGCGGGTGGACTTGCGCGGCTGTCGCATGCGTGCCGTTCGGTCGATTCGGCGACGGTGCCGCCGCGCTGGCGGCGCGTCGTACGTCTGGCGCGCCGTCGGCGTCGGCGAGTCGCGGCGACGGCGCGAGCGCAGCGTCGCGTGCGGGCTGCGACGATGTGATAGGTGTATTGGCAACGGCCCGCGCCGGGTGGTGCCGTGCCGGCGTGATGGCCGTGGCGGGCTCGGCCCCGGCGCTCCGCACTCGACCCGTGAATTCCGTCGCGTGCTCCGGCACGGCGCCGGCGATTTGCATGACCGGCGAACGCGCGACATCCGGAAACGGTTCGTGGGCGACGATCAGCCCGCCGATGATCGCGAGTGCGCCGATGCTCCAGCAGGCGGCATGCCGTGCCCGCCGGTCATGTGCTCGATCAACGGCACGTGCGATGTGCCGATGCCGACCGGTGGCGCCGGCCGCAACGGCCGGTACGCCCGCTGACGACGGCTGTACGGCGGCCAGCGGTTGCCAGCGGCAGGCACGATGCGGCGCGTCGACGTCGATGCACGAAGTCATCAACGTTGCCACGCAGCGGATGCCGGAGCGGCTGCCGGACGCGGCGCCGAACCGCCATTCGCGGCCGAACGGCGGCACGCCGTCGAGCGGCGCGACGCGAGGGCGGGCGATTGAGCCTTCGACGGAAACGAGGGGCGATGGAATCATGAGGGCGGTGTGCGGTGCGACGCGGGCCGCGTGGCCGGCCGCGGCGCGGAGTGCGTCGCAAATCGTGACATTGTGGTCAGGCGATCGCGATCGGTCGATCGGATCAATCCGATTTTGATGCGCCTTTCGCGGCGATTCGTACGAGCCGGACGCGGCGTCCGCAACGCCGGCCCGGTACAAGGCAATTGTCGGCTTCGCGTGGCATCATTCGCCAACCATGCCGGCATGCGCATCGTCGGATCCCCACGGCGCGCAGGTCGCGCCTTCCGAGCCGAGAGAACTCCATGTCCACTGCCACACACGCCGTCGCGCAGGAATCGAAATTCCGTACCGTGTTCCGGGTCGTCAGCGGCAACTTCCTGGAAATGTACGACTTCATGGTCTACGGGTATTACGCGTCGGCCATCGCGAAAACGTATTTTCCGAGCGGCAACGCGTTCGCGTCGCTGATGCTGTCGCTGTCGGTGTTCGGCGCGGGCTTTCTGATGCGCCCGGTCGGCGCGATCGTGCTCGGCGCGTACATCGACCATCACGGCCGCCGCAAGGGGCTGATCCTGACCCTCGGGCTGATGGCGCTCGGCACGCTCACGGTGGCCTCGATACCGGGTTACGCGACGATCGGCGTGCTCGCGCCGGTGCTCGTGCTGCTCGGCCGGCTGCTGCAGGGCTTTTCCGCGGGCGTCGAGCTCGGCGGCGTGTCCGTCTACCTGTCGGAGATCGCGACGAAGGGGCACAAGGGGTTCTATACGTCGTGGCAATCGGGCAGCCAGCAGGTGGCGGTCGTGTTCGCCGCGTTCGTCGGCGTGCTGCTGAACCGCGCGTTACCGGCCGAGGACATGACCGCGTGGGGCTGGCGCATTCCGTTCCTGATCGGCTGCCTGATCGTTCCGTTCCTGTTCCTGATCCGCCGTTCGCTGAAGGAAACCGACGAATTCCTCGCGAAGCGTCACCGTCCGACGATGGGCGAGATCATGCGTTCGATGCTGGAAAACTGGGGCGTCGTGATCGCCGGCATGGGGATGGTGATCATGACGACGGTGTCGTTCTACATGATCACCGCATACACGCCGACGTTCGGCAAGGAAGTGCTGCACCTGTCGTCGCTCGACGCACTCGTCGTGACCGTCTGCGTCGGCCTGTCCAATCTCGTCTGGCTGCCGCTGTCCGGTGCGTTGTCGGATCGCATCGGCCGCCGCCCGGTGCTGATCGCGTTCACGGTGCTCACGCTGCTGTCGGCCTATCCGGCCGTGCTGTGGCTCGTGGCGGATCCGTCGTTCCTGCGGCTGCTCGCGGTCGAGCTGTGGCTGTCGTTCCTGTACGGCTCGTACAACGGCGCGATGGTCGTCGCGCTGACCGAAGTGATGCCGGCCGATGTGCGCACGGCCGGCTTCTCGCTCGCGTACAGCCTCGCGACGACGATCGGCGGGTTCACGCCGGCGATCTCGACGTTGCTGATCCACCAGACCGGCAACAAGGCGGCACCGGGGCTGTGGCTGAGCGTCGCCGCATTTTGCGGATTGATCGCGACGCTCGTGTTGTATCGCACACGCGAAGCGCGCAACCAGTACAAGTCGGCCTGACGCCGCCTGTATCGCATCACATCGACTGAAAAAAGGGAGCGCGCCGCGCTCCCTTTTTTTGTCTGCGCTCGGGTATTCAGGCGTCGCGCAGCGCGGCGGCGACCGCCGCCGCCACGTCGAGCCATTGTCCCGGTGCGGACTGGCGGGCGAGCCTCGCTCGCGGATACCACGGACGGTCGTCGCCGGTGAACCAGCGCCAGTCGGATGCGAACGGCAGCATGATCCACAGCGGCTTGCCGAGCGCGCCCGCGAGGTGCGCGACCGCCGTATCGATCGTGACGACGCCGTCGAGCCGTTCGATCAGCGCTGCCGTGTCGGCGAAGTCGTTCAGCCGCCCGTCGAGGCGATGCATGCGGGGATGCGCGTCGACGCGTGCCCGTTCGTCGTCGTCGAGCGCCGGCTGCAGCACGATCCAGTCGATGTCCGGCAGCGCGAGCAGCGGCGCGAGCGCGTCGAACGGCATCGAGCGGTTTTCCTGTGCCTGCCGGCGTCCCGTCCACGCAAGGCCGAACTTGCGCTTCGACTGGCCGCCCAGCGAGCCGCGAAAGCGCCGCTGCGTGCTGTCCGGCACGTCGAGGTAGCGTGTGCCCGCGACGATGTCGGCCGGCTGCAGGCCGAGCAGGAACGGCAGGCTCATCAGCGTGCATGCGACGTCCGCCGCCGGCGGCTTCGCGGCGCCCTGCGCGACGAGCGTCACGCGCCAGCGTGCCGCGGCCGGTGCGAGCAGCGCGACGAGTTCCGGCTGCACTTCGAGCACGACGCGCGCGCAACGCGCGCGGGCGAGCGGCACGAAGCGGACGAACTGCAGCGTGTCGCCGAAGCCCTGTTCCGCGCGGATCAGCAGCGTGCGCGCGGCAATCGGCTCGCCTTGCCAGCGCGGCAGCGTGCCGAGCGGCGTCGCGCCCGGCGTGTCGTGGCGCGTTTCGTACGCGGACAGGCCGCGGGCGAAGTCGCCCAGCGTCAGCAGCGTTACGGCGCGGTGCAGCTGCGCGAGTTTCAGGTCGGGGGCGACGCGCAGCGCCTGGTCGAACGCGCGCAGCGCCATCTCGTGCGCGCCGAGTGCGTGATGCGCGTTGCCGAGGTTCAACCACGCGAGACTGAACGACGGATCGAGACCGACCGCGCGTTCGTAGTAGGGCAGCGCTTCGCGCTGGCGTGCCTGCGCGCACAGCGCGTTCGCGAGCCCGAAGAGGGCGAGCGGAAACGGCGGGTGCAGCGCGAGCGCGGCTTCGAATGCGGCGGCGGCTTCGCCATGACGGCCGAGCGCCTCGAGCGTGTTGCCGAGATTGAAATGCGCGGCGACAAAGCGCGGCTGCGCGGCGATCGCAGCCTGGAAATGGGCGATCGCGTCGTCGGCCCGGCCCATCGCGTTCAGCGCCATCGCGAGATTGTTGTGCGCGCCGGCATGCCCGGGCCGCAGCTCGAGCGCGCGATGGAATGCGGCGAGCGCATCGTCGTGACGGCCGAGCGCATTCAGCGCGTTGCCGAGGTTGTTGTGGATCGATGCGTCGTCCGGTGTGAGCCGAAGTGCACGGGCAAATGCGTCGACGGCATCTTCGTGGCGCTGCAGTGCCGCATAGGCGTTGCCGAGGTTGTAGTGCGCGAGCGGAAATTCGGGCGCGAGCGTCAGCGCGTTGCGAAAGCGGTCGATCGCTTCGTCGAGCCGGCCGAGTGCCTTCAGCGCGTTGCCGAGATTGAGCTGCAGCGCGGCGTCGTTCGGGCGCAACTCGACCGCACGCCCGACGAGATCGGCCGCCTCGGCATGCTGGCCCTGCTGATGCCGCAGCACGCCGAACAGATGCAGCGCGTCGGCGTCGGCGGGATGAGTGGCGAGTGCGGCGCGATAGCCGTGCTCGGCCTCGGCGAGGCGGCCCGCGCGGTGCGCGGCATACGCTCGGTCGAATGCGGATTCCATGACGCGAAAACTGACGGAAAGCGTGTATTTTCCCACACTGCGCGCGGGCACCCCAGATCGGCCGGTCGGCATATGGCCCCGTCACGCGGAGCGGCGTAGACTTGCACAATCGCGTGTCATCGAGGTTCTCATGGCTGACACACTGCTCGATATCCCGCCGGTGCTGATCGTCGGCGCAGGCCCCACCGGCCTTGCCGCAGCGATGAGTCTCGCGCGCGCCCGCGTGCCGGTGCGCATCATCGACCGGCTGGCCGTGCCCGCGCCGTATTCTCGCGCGATCGGTATCCAGGCACGCACGCTCGAACTGCTGGAGCAGCATCGCGCGGTCGAACCGTTTCTCGCGCTGGGTCATCGCGCCCATGCGGCCGCGCTGCATGCGGACGGCCGCGTGATCGCGCGGCTCGATTTCGATCCGCTGCAAACGCGTTATCCGTATCTGCTGTTTCTCGACCAGAGCATCACCGAGCGGCTGCTCGCCGAGCATCTGGCCGGGTTCGGCGTGACCGTCGAACGCGGCGTCACGCTCACCGCATGCGATGCGGGCGGACCGTCGCTCGACGTGACGATCCGCGATGCCGACGGTCGTGAACAGGCGTTCGCGCCCTCGTACCTGATCGCCGCCGACGGCGCGCACAGCACGGTGCGCCACCTGCTTGGCCTGGGCTTCGCCGGGCATGCGTTCGAGCAGACTTTCCTGCTCGCCGATTTCGCGGCGATACCCGACTGGCCGGACGAGGAGATCCATCTGTTCACGACGCCCGACGGCATCGCGGGGCTGTTTCCGATGGGCGGCGGCCGCTACCGGCTCGTTGCCGACCGGCCGCCCGGCAGCGACGCATCGCCCGACGGACTCACGCCCTCGACCCCGTCGCTCGACGAATGCGAGGCGATCGTGCGCGCGCGCGTCGGTGCGTCGATTGCGCCGAGCGATCTCGCGTGGTCGACGTATTTCCGCCTGCATAGCCGGATGGTCGAGCGACTGCGTCACGGGCGGGTATTCTTCGCGGGCGACGCCGCGCACGTTCACAGCCCGGCGGGCGCGCAGGGCATGAACACGGGCATCCAGGAAGCGTTCAATCTTGGCTGGAAGCTCGCGCGCGTGCTCGGCGCGGGCACGCCGGAGCGCCTGCTCGACACGTATCACGCCGAGCGCCACCCGATCGAGCGTGACGTATTGCGGCAGACCGGCCTCGTCACGCAGATCGTCGAAGCCGACCACGGCGCGATGAAGCTGCTGCGCGATCATGTCGTGCCGCTGCTGGCGTCGTTCGGGCCGGTGCGCGACGCGGTACGCCGCACCGTCAGCGAGCTCGGCGTGCAATACCGGAAAAGCCCGCTCACGCTCGAACGCGTGCTCGACGGCGGGCCGCGCGCAGGCGAGCGAGCGCCCGACGCGCTCGTGCACGTGGTCGACGGGCCGCTCGGGCGGGCGCCCGGAACCGCGCGGCTATACGACCTGCACGACCCCGCGAGCTTTACGCTGCTGCTGCTCGAGGAACCGGCAGGAGCCGACGCCGGCGAGACGGGCGACGTGCCGCCGATGCCCGCGGATGCGCAGGCGCTTGTGCAGGGGCTGGAGCGGATCATGCCGGGCGCCGTGCGAACATGGCGCGTCGCCGATGCCGAAAGCGACGGCACGGATGGGCTTGCGCAGGTATACGGCCGCTCGAGGCCGTCGTTCTACCTGCTGCGGCCCGACGGCTACATCGCGGTGCGCGGCCGTACCGCCACCGACGCGAACGCGCTGCTGCGCCACTGCGAAAGCTGGTTCGCGGGCATGTCGGTGCCTGCGTAGCGGGGCGCTCAGGCGGAGGCCGCGGCTGGTACGAGCGATGCGCGGTGCGCGGCGATCGCGTCGCGCACGATCGGCGCCGCGCGTTGTCCGGCCGCGCTCGACGGATCGTCGAGCGCGGCGAGCAATGCACGACGCATCCGCGGTTCCCAGAAGCGCCGGATATGCTCGGCGATCCCGCTCAGCGCTTCTTCGCGATCGGGCATCGATTCGAAGAACGCGCCGATCTGGTTGGCCATGTCGACCAGGTGTCCGTTGTCCATCGCTTCCTCACTTGCCCGTCGTCACGACGGCCGGCGTGGCGGCGCGGCGCTCGAGCAGGTCGAGCTGCTCCGAGTTGAAGCGCGCATACGCGCGCTGCCACTCCGACGGCTGCGCGACCGGCATCACCTGCACGGCCGTCACCTTGTATTCCGGGCAGTTCGTCGCCCAGTCGGAGCTGTCCGTCGTGATCACGTTCGCGCCCGATTCGGGGAAGTGGAACGTCGTGTACACGACACCCGGCTGCATGCGGTCGGACACGAGCGCGCGCAACACGGTCTGGCCCGCCCGCGATTCGATGCCGACCCAGTCGCCGGTCCGGATTCCGCGGTCCTCCGCGTCGTGCGGATGGATCTCGAGACGGTCCTCTTCGTGCCACTGCACGTTCTCGGTCCGGCGCGTCTGCGCGCCGACGTTGTATTGCGACAGGATGCGGCCCGTGGTCAGGATCAGCGGATAGCGCTGCGTGACCTTTTCCGGCGTCGGAATGAACTGCGTGATCACGAACCGGCCCTTGCCGCGCACGAATGCGTCGATGTGCATCGTCGGCGTGCCGTCCGGCGCCTGTTCGTTGCACGGCCACTGGATGCTGCCGAGCGCATCGAGCTTCTCGTACGACACACCCGAGAAGGTCGGCGTGAGCCGCGCGATCTCGTCCATGATTTCCGACGGATGCGTGTAGTGCATGTCGTAGCCGAGCGCCCGCGACAGCAGCAGCGTCACTTCCCAGTCCGCGTAGCCCGCGAGCGGCGGCATCACCTTGCGCACGCGCGAGATGCGGCGCTCCGCGTTCGTGAACGTGCCGTCCTTCTCGAGGAACGTCGAGCCCGGCAGCAGCACGTGCGCGTATTTCGCGGTTTCGTTCAGGAAGATGTCCTGCACGACGATGCATTCCATCGACGACAGCGCGGCCGCGACGTGCTGCGTGTTCGGGTCCGACTGGACGATGTCCTCGCCCTGGCAATAGAGGCCCTTGAAGCTGCCGTCGAGCGCCGCGTCGAACATGTTCGGGATGCGCAGCCCCGGTTCCGGCTGCAGCGTGGCCGACCATGCCTGTTCGAACTGCGTGCGTACGACTTCGTCGCTGATGTGCCGGTAGCCGGGCAGTTCATGCGGGAACGAGCCCATGTCGCACGAACCCTGCACGTTGTTCTGGCCGCGCAGCGGATTGACGCCGACGCCTTCGCGGCCGATGTTGCCGGTCGCCATCGCGAGGTTCGCGATGCCCATCACCGTCGTCGAGCCTTGCGCGTGTTCGGTCACGCCGAGGCCGTAGTAGATCGCGGCGTTGCCGCCCGTCGCATAGAGGCGCGCGGCTTCGCGCACCAGCGCGGCCGGCACGCCCGTTACGTCGGCGGTCGCTTCGGGCGAGTTCTCGGCGCGCGATACGAAGTCGCGCCATTGCTCGAACGCGCGCGTGTCGCAGCGTTCGGCGACGAATGCGTCGGCGACGAGCCCCTCGGTGACGATCACGTGCGCGAGTGCGTTGACGATCGCGACGTTGGTGCCCGGGCGCAGCTGCAGGTGATGCGTGGCCTTCACGTGCGGGCCGTCGACCACGTCGATGCGGCGCGGGTCGATCACGATCAGCTTCGCGCCCTCGCGGATGCGCCGCTTCATGCGCGAGCCGAACACCGGGTGCCCGTCGGTCGGGTTCGCGCCCATCACGACGATCACGTCGGACTGGCCGACCGACGCGAAGGTCTGCGTGCCGGCCGATTCGCCGAGCGTCGTCTTCAGGCCATAGCCGGTCGGCGAGTGGCACACGCGTGCGCAGGTGTCGACGTTGTTGTTGCCGAACGCGGCGCGCACGAGCTTCTGCACGAGGTAGGTTTCCTCGTTCGTGCAGCGCGACGACGTGATGCCGCCGATCGAATCGCGGCCGTACTTCTGCTGCAGCTTGCGGAACTGCGTCGCCGCGTAGGTGAGCGCCTCTTCCCAGCTGACTTCGCGCCACGGGTCGGTGATCTTCTCGCGGATCATCGGCTTCGTGATGCGGTCCTTGTGCGTCGCGTAGCCCCATGCGAAGCGGCCCTTCACGCACGCGTGGCCTTCGTTCGCGAGGCCGTTCTTGTGCGGCGTCATGCGCACGACCTGCGTGCCCTTCATCTCGGCCTTGAACGAGCAGCCGACGCCGCAGTACGCGCAGGTCGTGACGACCGAATGCTCGGCCTGGCCGAGCCGGACGACGGATTTTTCCTGCAAGGTGGCCGTCGGGCACGCGGCGACGCACGCGCCGCACGATACGCATTCCGATGCCATGAACGATTCGCCTTCGCTGGCGGCGACGCGCGATTCGAAACCGCGCGCGGCGATCGTCAGCGCGAACGTGCCCTGCGTTTCCTCGCATGCGCGCACGCAGCGGTTGCAGACGATGCACTTCGACGGATCGTACGTGAAGTACGGATTCGATTCGTCCTTCTGGTCGCGCAGGTGATTCGCGCCGTCGAAGCCGTAACGCACTTCGCGCAAGCCCACCACGCCCGCCATGTCCTGCAGTTCGCAGTCGCCGTTGGCGGGGCAGGTGAGGCAGTCGAGCGGATGGTCGGAGATGTACAGCTCCATCACGTTGCGGCGCAGCGACTGCAGCCGGTCCGACTGCGTACGCACCTTCATCCCGGCTTCGGCGGGCGTCGTGCACGATGCCGGATAGCCGCGCCGGCCTTCGATTTCGACCAGGCACAGACGGCACGAGCCGAACGGTTCGAGCGAATCGGTCGCGCAGAGCTTGGGCACGTTGACGCCGGCTTCGATCGCGGCGCGCATCACCGACGTGCCGGCCGGCACCGTGACCGGCTGGCCGTCGATTTCGAGCGTGACGTCGGTATCGGCATGCCGTTGCGGCGTGCCGTAGTCGGTTTCGTCGAACGGATCGCGCACGCGCGCCTCAGCGGCGCTCTTGCACGCGCATTGGCCCGAGCCGCAGCCGCCTTGGCGGACGTTGTTCGTGTCGAGGGACATGCAGGGCTCCTTCTGGGTCAGGCCGCAGCCTTGACCGGACCCGACGCGGCTTGCTTGCCGGCGGCGAGCCCGAAATCTTCGGGGAAATGGTCGAGCGCGGACAGCACCGGATACGGCGTCATCCCGCCCATCGCGCACAGCGAGCCGGCGAGCATCGTGTCGCACAGGTCGCGCAGCAGCGTGACCTGACGCTCCGACGTGTCGCCTTCGCGAATCCGCGCGATCGTCTCGACGCCGCGCGTCGAGCCGATCCGGCAGGGCGTGCACTTGCCACACGATTCGATCGCGCAGAACTTCATCGCGTATTCGGCGAGCTCCGCGAGATTCGACGTGTCGTCGTGCAGCACGATGCCGCCGTGGCCGACCACCGCGCCGATCGCCGCGTACGCCTCGTAGTCGAGCGGCACGTCCCACTGGTGTTCGGGCAGGTAGGTGCCGAGCGGGCCGCCGACCTGGGCGGCGCGCGCGGGCCGGCCGCTGGCCGTGCCGCCGCCGTAGTCGAACAGCAGCTCGCGCAGCGTGACGCCGAACGCGAGCTCGACGAGGCCGCCGTGGCGGATGTTGCCCGCGAGCTGGAACGGCAGCGTGCCGCGCGAGCGGCCCATCCCGTAGTCGCGATAGAACGCGGCGCCGCGCGCGAAGATCACCGGCGCGGTCGCGAGCGTGATCACGTTGTTGATCACGGTCGGCTGGCCGAACAGCCCGGCGAGCGCCGGCAGCGGCGGCTTCGCGCGCACGACGCCGCGCTTGCCTTCGAGCGATTCGAGCAGCGCCGTTTCCTCGCCGCACACGTACGAACCGGCGCCCTTCGCGACGTGCAGGTCGAACGCATGCGCGGAGCCGAGCACGCGTTCGCCGAGCCAGCCGGCTTCGCGAGCCCGCTCGATCGCCGTTTCGAGTGCCGCGATTGCATGCGGGTATTCGCTGCGCACGTAGATGTAGCCGAGCGTCGCGCCCGTCGCGATGCCCGCGATGATCATCCCTTCGATCAGGCAGTACGGATCGCATTCCATGAGCAGGCGATCGGAGAACGTGCCCGAATCGCCTTCGTCCGCGTTGCAGACGATGTACTTCTGCGCGGCGCGCGCCTGCCGGACCGTGCGCCACTTGATGCCGGCCGGGAAGGCCGCGCCGCCGCGGCCGCGCAGCCCCGATTCGATCAGCTGCTCGCACGCGGCGTCGCCGTCGAGTGCGAGCGCGTTCTTCAGGCCGGCGAGGCCGTCATGCTTCAGGTAGTCGTCGATCGACAGCGGATCGGTCAGGCCGATGCGCGCGAACGTGAGGCGCTGCTGGCGCGCGAGATAGGGCAGCGCGTCGACGAGGCCGACGCCGCTCGGGTGCGTGCCGCCGTCGAGCCAGTTTGCATCGAACAGGGCGGGCACGTCGGCCGCCGACAGGTTCGCGTAGCCGACGCGCCCGGCGGCCGTGCCGACCTCGACGAGCGGCTCGAGCCACAGCAGCCCGCGCGAACCGTTGCGGATCAGTTCGATCGCGACGCCGCGCCGCTCGGCTTCCGCGACGATCGCGGCGGCGAGGGCGTCGGCGCCGAGCGCCAGCGCGGACGAATCGCGCGGAACGTAGATGCGGGTCGTCATGCGGCCTCCGGGGTGTGGGCGGCCGCGTCGGCGAGCAGGGCGTCGAACTTCTCCGGCGTGACCTTTGCGTGCAGTACGCCGTTGACCGTCATCGACGGCGATTGTGCGCACAGCCCGAGGCAGTAGACCGACTCGAGCGCGACGTCGCCCGGCGCGTGCGCGTCGGCGCCATCGCCGTGCGCGGCGTCGAACCGGCAACCCGTGCGCGCTTCCGCGTGTGCGGCCAGCGCTTCGCAGCCCATGCTGCGGCACGCCTCGGCGCGGCACATCTGGATCGTCACGCGCGCGGGCGGCGCGGTGCGGAAGTGGTGATAGTAGGTGAGCACGCCGTGCACTTCGGCACGCGACAGATTCAGCGCCTTCGCGAGCGGCGCGACGCAGCCTGCCGGTACGTAGCCGGCCTCGTCCTGGATCGCATGCAGGATCGCGACGAGCGAGCGGCCGGCGCGCGCATGACGCTCGACCAGCGCGTCGGGCGCAGGGGAATTCGGGGACATCGTTGTGCTCCTCCAAAGTCTCATATGTGCCCTTGATTCATATAGTGCACACCGGGACTTCGTCCTGATTGATTTTGAGCAACGATAAGCGGAAGATTTCGCAGTCGCAATAGGAAATCGGAGTACATAATTGATTCGAATCGAATGCGACGCGTATCTGACCGTACGCGACACGGAGGGCCGCACGGCGAGCCTGTCGGATGTCGCCCCGTTGCTGGAGCTCGTGGCCGATACGGGCAGCATTGCACAGGCCGCGCAGGCGAAAGGGCTGTCGTATCGGCACGCGTGGGGCATGCTGCGGGCGCTGGAGGCGTGCGTCGGCGGCGAGTTGATCGAGACCGCGCGCGGCAAGGGATCGACATTGTCCGAGCTGGGGCAGGCGGTCGTCGACGCGCAGCGGCTCGCGCGCAGCCGTCTCGACGGGAACCTGCGCGCGCTGGCGGCCGAGGTGGCGAGCGACCTGAACCGGCGGCTCGCACAGCGCGACGGCGCCGTGCGCATCCATGCGTCGCACGGCTATGCGGTTGCGGCGCTCGTTTCCGCGCTCGTCGATGCGCAGGCCGCCGTCGACATCAAGTATCGCGAGAGCGTCGAGGCCGTGCAGGCGCTCGCGCGCGGCGAATGCGAGCTGGCCGGCTTCCATCTGCCGCGCGGCGCGTTCCGCGAACGGTGCGCGCAGATCTACCGGCCGTGGCTCGACGACACGCGTCACGTGCTGATTCATCTGACGCGTCGCCAGCAGGGGCTGTTCGTGCCGCGCGGCAACCCGAAGCAGGTCGGCGGGCTGGCCGATCTCGCCCGCCACGACATCCGCTTCGTCAATCGGCAGCCGGGGTCGGGCACGCGCATGCTGCTCGATCTCGCGTTGCGGGCGATCGGCATCGATCCCGAGCGTATCGACGGCTATGCTTCGGCCGAGCTCACGCACTCGGCGATCGCCGCGTTCGTCGCGAGCGGGATGGCCGATCTCGGCTTCGGCGTCGAGCCGGCCGCCCGTCATTTCGGGCTCGATTTCATCCCGGTCGTCGACGAGGACTACTACTTCGCGTGCGAACGCGCGCAGCTCGACTCGCGGCCGCTCGCCGGCGTGCTCGCCTTGCTGCGCGATGCACGTTTCGTCGAGCGCGTCGCGCATCTCGACGGCTACGATCCGGCGGCGTGCGGGACGCTGGCCGGTGTCGCGGAGGGCCTCGCCGGTACGGTCGCGGCCGGTACGCCGGACGGCAACGCACGGTAACGGGAATGCATGCGAGCCGCGCTGCAGCAGCGAGGGATTTGCGCTACGCTTGCCGCTTGATCAACGTTCCAACAAGCACGCCGTTCAGGCGTCATCCCGCCATGAAACTTTCCGTTCCCTTCGCCGCGGCAGCGTTGACCGCAGGGCTTCTCGTCGCTGTTTCGCCGTTTGCGCTTGCGCAGAATTCCCCGGGCGTGCCTGGCGGCATCCTGAGCGAACAGTTCCGCTTGAACGAGCATCCGCAGATGCCGTTCGCGGCGTCCGCGCCGTCGCAGAAATACCAGAGCGGTAAGAAGTCGGCATTGCGCCGCAAGGGCGATATGGGGGATCCGAACGGCTGCAACCTGAAGTGCCCGCTGGACACTCAATAACCAAGGCAGACGCGCCGGGTCGTCGTCGACGCGTCTGTGCGGCCGTGCCGCGCCGATGCCGCGCGATTCTTTTCGAGCCCCGCAGGGCATGCTGCCTTGCGGGGCTCGTGCTTTATGGCCGGTCGTAGTCCAGTGCGATCGTGCGATGCCGGATCGGGTGTCTGTCGAGATTCTAGGGTTAACCCTTAATTCAGGAAGGATGTCTTCCTGAAACCTGCCTTATTCTTAAGCATCCGCCTACATAAACTTCGGTTTGTCAGCGATGAACGGGTGTTCACCGCGAAATCAGACAAATCTGGAGGTAGGTCATCATGAAGTCGCTCGTTCAAGCCGTTGTCGTTGCTGCCGCTCTCGTTGCTCCGGTCGTTTCGTTTGCGCAGTCCGGCTCGGCACTCACCCGCGCACAGGTTCGCGCCGAACTGGTTCAGCTCCAGCAGGCCGGTTACAACACCGCCCGCGGCGAAGATCCGCACTATCCGGAAGCGATCCAGGCCGCAACCGCGCGTGTTGCAGAACAGCAGCGCAGCGCGTTGGCCCAGGCGCAAGGCGCCGACGCCAGCGGCTACGGCGCGCAGGTGCAGGGCGCATCGGCAGCGGGCTCGCGTGCGATCGGCGTGCGTCCGGCCAGCGCGGAAGAAATGAAGTCGCTGTATCGCGGCAGCTAAGCTGCGCATTGCCTGGCGGGGCCACGGGGCCGGTGCGACGATGCATCGCGTCCGGTCGCGGTGCCGGGCAGGGCGTCGTCCGCTGCGCTCGAGCGCAGCGCGGACGGCGCCGAACCTCCGTTACCTCCTGTCGCCTGCTCACCGGCGGCATTCCGCCTGGCCCGCTCGGGGCCGGGCGCTTTTTCGGAGGGCGCGGGAGGTGGGCGCACCGGCAACAAAAAACCCCGCAGACTCGCGTCGTGCGGGGTTCGTGCGTCAAGCGCGGAATTTGGTGGAGGCGGCGGGAATCGAACCCGCGTCCAGAAGCGCTCCACGACTAGTTCTACATGTTTAGTTCAGTCATTTGATTTAACCGCAGCGACGCGGACGAACACGCTGCACTACGGCGATTCGCTAGGTTTTCGACCCTGGCGTCGCGACGCCGACAGGGCTTAACTGACGTAAATGACCTCTGGCGGTATTGCTACCGGTCTTGCGACACTAGCCCGTCAGTGAACTAGGCAGAGGACGGCGGCCGTTAGGCTGCCAGTGCGAACGTATCGTCGTTTGCAGTTACGATTTTCCCATTGATTAACGAGGTGACGGGTCCTCGACATGCCCTAGCCGCTTCACAACCCCTGTCGAAACCAGGTCGCCCCCGCGGATAAGATCAAACATTATAGCCCAACATCGCGCAACAGTTCGCGCAGTTCCTGCGTCGAGCCGACGAGATGCTGTGCCTGCCAGTCGGCCGGCGCGGCACCGTCGCCGCAGTAGCCATAGGCAGCCGCGACGGTTGCCATCCCTGCCGCGCTGCCGGCCTGGATGTCGCGAAGGTCGTCGCCGACATAGACGATGCGCTCGGGCGCGAGCGTCATCTGTCCGGCCGCGTGCAGCAGCGGGGCCGGATGCGGTTTCGAGTGCGGCGTTGTGTCGCCCCCGACGATGCAGGCCGCGCGCGGCGCAAGGCCGAGCAGGTCGGCGAGCGGCGCGGTGAGGCGCATCGCCTTGTTCGTGACGATGCCCCAGCGCACGCCGCGCGCATCGAGTTCGTCGAGCACGTCGCCGATGCCGGGGAACAGCACGGTGTGCACGCAGATGTCCGTCGCGTAATTGGTCAGGAACTCGTCGCGCATCGCTTCGTAGCCGGCCGATTGCGGGCCGATGCCGAATGCGCCGCCGAGCAGGCCGCGCGCGCCGGCCGATGCCAGCGGCCGCAGCACGTCGAGCGACGTTTCGGGCAGGCCGCGCACGCGCTGCATCTTGTTGACGGCGGCGGCGAGATCGGGCGCCGTGTCGGCGAGCGTGCCGTCGAGGTCGAACAGCACGGCATCGCAGTGCAGCAGGCGCGGCTCGTCGAGTGCGGGCCGCCCGGTCGAAAGGGGAGTCGTCATGCCGGTCGGAAGGTCACGCGCCGCGGCGGCACGCGACGAGATAGTTGATGTCGGTATCGTTCGACAGCGCGAAGCGCTTGCCGATCGGGTGATAGGTAATGCCCTTGATCTCCACGATATGCAGATCGGTCCCGCGCACGAAGCTCGCCAGTTCCGACGGGCGGATGAAGCGCGCGTAGTCGTGGGTGCCCTTCGGCAGCATCTGCGCGATGTACTCCGCACCGATCACTGCGAACAGGTAGGACTTCAGGTTGCGGTTCAGCGTGGAGAAGAACACCCAGCCGCCCGGCTTCACGAGCGTCGCGCACGCGGCGACGACGCCGGCCGGCGACGGGACGTGCTCGAGCATTTCCATGCACGTGACGACGTCGTAGGTGCCCGGCTCGCGTTCGGCAATCGCTTCGGCGGCGATCGCCTCGTAATCGACCGTGATGCCGCTTTCGAGGCTGTGCAGGTCGGCCACGCCGAGTGCTTCGGTCGACAGGTCGATGCCTTTCACCTGCGCGCCGAGTCCGGCCATCGATTCGGACAGGATGCCGCCGCCGCAGCCGATATCGAGCGCGCGCTTGCCGGCGAGGTGCGCATGCGAATCGATCCAGCCGAGCCGGACCGGGTTCAGGTCGTGCAGGGGCTTGAATTCGGCATTCGGATCCCACCACCGATGGGCGAGGTCGCTGAATTTCTGGAGTTCGTGCGGATCGGCGTTGGTCATGTCGGCAAACGGGCTACGGAAGGAGGGCGGTGCTGCGGTTCGTCAGACCCGAGTATATAAGGGGGCGCACAACGAGGCCAGCGAGCGCCTGGGCGGGCGTCAAAGAAAAAGCCCCGCCGGAGCGGGGCTTTGAAGCAGTCGAAAACCGCGGCTTACTGTGCCGGAACGGTCGTCTTCTGGACTTCTTGCGTACCGACCACTTCGACTTCCACGCGGCGGTCCGGTGCGAGGCAGGCGATCAGTTGCTTGCGGTTCTTCTGGTTGCAGCCCGTCGTGACCGGGTTGCGCTTGCCCTTGCCTTCCGTGTAGATCTTGTTGGCCGGGACACCCTTGCTGACCAGGTACGACTTGACGGCTTGCGCACGGCGCAGCGACAGGCGGTCGTTGTACTTGTCCGAACCGATGCGGTCCGTGTAGCCCGTAGCGACGACCACTTCCGTGTTCATGCCCTGGATCTTCGAAGCCAGTTCGTCCAGCTTTTGCTTGCCCAGCGGCTTGAGCGTTGCCTTGTCGAAGTCGAACAGTGCGTCGGCTTGATACGTGATCTTCTGGCTCGTGATTGCCGGAGCGACCGGTGCGACCGGAGCCGGTGCCGGTGCCTGGGCGACCAGTGCGCCATCGCACTTCGCGTTGGCGGTGGCCGGCGTCCAGAACGCGTCACGCCAGCAGAGCTCGTTCGTGCCGTTCATCCACACCCATTCGCCCGTGCCGTTCACCCAGTTGTCGTTGACGGCTTGACGCGACGCCGGCACCGACTGTGCCGAAGCGGATGCAGCCATAACTGCGGTAGCTGCAATGAACGCGAGCTTTGAAAGTTTATTCATATTTCTCCTCTCGAAATTGAGATTACCGCAGGTTTACTGCGAGCCTGTTGACGGTGACAAGTCATACATTGCTCGAAGTATAACATTGGTGCGGCACAAAAAACGCGGCACCGCTCTGTGTAGACTTCGAGCAGCGTCTAACTTTCAGTGCGTTGGCATTTTGCCATATCGTTCCCTTCCTACGAAAAAAAATCCTCCCCACCCTAAGATCGCTTCAACTTTGTGGTGCATGCGCAACACCGGCCTGCCGTAACTTTTAGAGATTGTCAAGAGTGGGTCCGCGAAATTGCGCGAAAGGCCGCAAATGTTTACCCGCGTGCGCGACTCGGATCCGCGCGGCCCCCGAGCCGCCTGAAGGGGCGCGATCGCGGCCGGTTCGCGGTGCCGCTGCCGTGGTCGCGATTTTTGCTGTTTACATATAGAGGGGGTGGCGAATCGGCGGCTGATGGGCGCATGTTAGAATCTCGCGTTGCGTTGCGCATGCAGCGCCCACGCGAAAGGCGTTCGCCGTCTTCGCTCCGAAACGATACGGATACATGGATCAATTCGCCAAAGAGACCCTGCCCACCTCCCTAGAGGAGGAAATGCGCCGTTCGTATCTCGATTACGCGATGAGCGTGATCGTCGGACGTGCCCTTCCGGATGTCCGCGATGGCCTGAAACCCGTGCACCGGCGCGTATTGTTCGCGATGCACGAACTGAACAACGACTGGAACCGCGCGTACAAGAAATCGGCGCGTATCGTCGGTGACGTGATCGGTAAGTATCACCCTCACGGCGATACCGCGGTGTACGACACGATCGTGCGGATGGCGCAGGACTTCTCGCTGCGCTACATGCTGATCGACGGGCAGGGCAACTTCGGCTCGATCGACGGCGACAACGCCGCGGCGATGCGTTACACCGAAATTCGCATGGCGAAGATCGGTCACGAGCTGCTCGCCGACATCGACAAGGAAACGGTCGACTTCGAGCCGAACTACGACGGCAACGAGATGCAGCCGTCGGTCCTGCCGTCGCGCATCCCGAACCTGCTGATCAACGGCTCGTCGGGCATTGCGGTCGGCATGGCGACCAACATCCCGCCGCACAACCTGAACGAAGTCGTCGACGCGTGCCAGCACCTGCTGGGCAACCCGGAAGCGACGATCGACGAGCTGATCGAGATCATCCCGGCGCCGGACTTCCCGACGGCCGGCATCATCTACGGCGTCGCCGGCGTGCGCGACGGCTACCGCACCGGGCGCGGCCGCGTCGTGATGCGCGCGGCCACGCACTTCGAGGAGATCGACCGCGGCCAGCGGATGGCGATCATCGTCGACGAGCTGCCGTACCAGGTGAACAAGCGCTCGCTGCTCGAGCGCATTGCCGAGCTCGTCAACGAGAAGAAGCTCGAGGGCATCTCCGACATCCGCGACGAGTCCGACAAGAGCGGCATGCGCGTCGTGATCGAGCTGAAGCGCGGCGAAGTGCCCGAAGTGGTGCTGAACAACCTGTACAAGGCGACGCAGCTGCAGGACACGTTCGGCATGAACATGGTCGCGCTGGTCGACGGCCAGCCGAAGCTGATGAACCTGAAGGAAATCCTGCAGTGCTTCCTGTCGCATCGACGCGAAGTGCTGACGCGCCGCACGATCTACGAACTGCGCAAGGCCCGCGAGCGCGGCCACGTGCTCGAAGGTCTTGCCGTTGCGCTCGCGAACATCGACGAGTTCATCGCGATCATCAAGGCCGCGCCGACGCCGCCGATCGCGAAGCAGGAACTGATGGCGAAGCCGTGGGATTCGTCGCTCGTGCGCGAGATGCTGACGCGCGCCGAGACCGAGAACGCATCCGCGGGCGGCCGCTCCGCGTACCGTCCGGAAGGCCTGAACCCGGCGTTCGGGATGCAGACCGACGGGCTGTACCGTCTGTCCGACACGCAGGCGCAGGAAATCCTGCAGATGCGTCTGCAGCGCCTGACCGGTCTCGAGCAGGACAAGATCATCGGCGAGTACCGCGAAGTGATGGCGCAGATCGCCGACCTGCTGGACATCCTCGCGCGCCCGGAGCGGATCACGACGATGATCGGCGAAGAGCTGACCTCGGTGAAGGCCGAATTCGGCGACGCGCGCCGCTCGAAGATCGAGCTGAACGCGACCGAGCTGAACACCGAAGACCTGATCACGCCGCAGGACATGGTCGTCACGATGTCGCACGCGGGCTACGTGAAGTCGCAGCCGCTGTCCGAGTATCGCGCGCAGAAGCGCGGCGGTCGCGGCAAGCAGGCGACGCAGATGAAGGAAGACGACTGGATCGAGACGCTGTTCATCGCGAACACGCACGACTACATCCTGTGCTTCTCGAACCGCGGCCGCGTGTACTGGGTCAAGGTCTATGAAGTGCCGCAGGGCTCGCGCAACTCGCGCGGCCGTCCGATCGTCAACATGTTCCCGCTGCAGGAAGGCGAGAAGATCAACGTCGTGCTGCCGGTCAAGGAGTTCTCGGCCGACAAGTTCGTGTTCATGGCGACGTCGCTCGGCACCGTGAAGAAGACGCCGCTCGAGGCATTCAGCCGCCCGATGAAGAAGGGCATCATCGCGGTCGGCCTCGACGAGGGCGATTACCTGATCGGCGCGTCGATCACCGACGGCGCGCACGACGTGATGCTGTTCTCTGACGCCGGCAAGGCCGTGCGCTTCGACGAGAACGACGTGCGCCCGATGGGCCGGGAAGCGCGCGGCGTGCGCGGCATGCAGCTCGAGGACGGGCAGCAGGTCATCGCGCTGCTGGTTGCCGGCAGCGAGGAGCAGACCGTGCTCACCGCGACCGAAAACGGCTACGGCAAGCGCACGCCGATCACCGAGTACACGCGTCACGGCCGCGGCACGAAGGGGATGATCGCGATCCAGACGTCCGAGCGCAACGGCAAGGTCGTCGCCGCGACGCTCGTCGACGCCGAGGATCAGATCATGCTGATCACGACCGCCGGCGTGTTGATCCGGACGCGTGTGTCCGAGATTCGCGAAATGGGGCGCGCCACGCAAGGTGTTACACTCATCAGTCTCGATGAGGGTACCAAGCTCTCCGGCCTGCAGCAGATCGCGGAAGCCGAAGAGGGCGATGGCGAGGCCGACGAGGCGTCGGACGGCGAAGCCTGAAGAACGGATGAGACTCGAGCCGCC
This sequence comes from Burkholderia sp. Bp8984, assembly GCF_003853755.1. NCBI lineage: Bacteria > Pseudomonadati > Pseudomonadota > Betaproteobacteria > Burkholderiales > Burkholderiaceae > Burkholderia > Burkholderia sp. Bp8984. The sequence goes on along the minus strand of NZ_QTQN01000014.1, from coordinate 21,507 downwards.
GCGGGCGAAAAGCGCCGCGGTCGGCGAGCAACCATTCATATTTCCAAAAGGGAGTGATGATGCAAAAGCAATTCAAGCAACTGGTTCTGCTGGCTGCACTGGTGCCGACGTTCGCGATGGCGCAAGCGCTGTCGAATTCCGCACCGGCTGCGACCGCGGCAGCTGCGCCGATCGACGCCGACAAGAAGGCAGCGATCAAGGATCTGCTCGACGCGATCGACGCGCCGAAGCTCGTGTCGGCTATCGGCAACAGCGCCGAGATGCAGGCAAAGCAGCTCGTGCCGGCGATCCTGTCGGACGCGCTGTCGGAAAACAAGTCGCTGAACGACAAGCAGAAGCAGGCTGCCGTGCCGACGCTGCAGAAGAACGCAGTGCCGAAGCTGGTTGACGGCGCGGGCAAGGTGTTCGGCTCGCAGCAGTTCCAGAACGATGCGATGTCGGCTCAGTACGACGCTTATGCGAAGTACTACAGCACGTCGGAGATCAAGGATCTGACGACGTTCTACAAGAGCCCGACGGGCCGCAAGTTCATCCAGGTTCAGGATCAGGTCGGTCGCGACGTGGTCAACGGCCTGATGCAGAAGTACATGCCGCAAGCGATCCAGGCGACGCGCGCGCAGGCTGACAAGGAAGTCGCGGCAGTCAAGCCGGGCAAGTAAGCCGTCCGGGCACGCCGCCCGGCCGTTCGGCCGGGTTTGGCGGGAGCCTGATGACAGTGCGATAATGGCCGTTTGCGCGCGAGCGCAAGCGGCCATTTCTTTTCAGGCGCGGTTCTTTCTGCCGGCGGCAAGCCGGTCGCAAGCCGGTCGCGTCCCTCCCGAGGTTTTCACGATGCGCGTCTTTAATTTCTCCGCCGGTCCTGCGGCGCTCCCCGAGGAAGTGCTGCGGCAGGCCGCCGACGAAATGCTCGACTGGCACGGCAGCGGCATGAGCGTGATGGAGATGAGCCATCGCGGCAAGGAATTCATGTCGATCCACGAGGCGGCGCTGACCGACCTGCGCGAACTGCTCGATGTGCCGGCCAGCCACCGGATCCTGTTCCTGCAGGGCGGCGGCATCGGCGCGAACGCGACCGTGCCGATGAACCTGCTCGGCTCGCGCAAGACCGCCGACTTCGTCGTGACGGGCTCGTGGTCGCAGAAGTCGTTCAACGAAGCGAAGAAATACGGCACGCCGCATCTGGCCGCCTCCGGCAAGACGGCCGACGGTTTCACGCGCGCGCCTGCCCGTGCCGAGTGGCAGCTGTCGGACGATCCGGCCTACGTGCATCTGTGCACGAACGAGACGATCGACGGCGTCGAGACGTTCGAGATTCCCGACCTCGGCGACGTGCCGCTCGTCGCCGATGTCTCGTCGCACATCCTGTCGCGCCCGATGGACGTCGCGAAGTACGGCGTGCTGTTCGGCGGCGCGCAGAAGAACATCGGGATAGCCGGCGTGACGGTCGTGATCGTGCGCGAGGATCTGCTCGATCGCGCGCTGTCGATCTGCCCGTCCGCATTCGAATGGAAAACCGTCGCCGAGAACAACTCGCTGTACAACACGCCGCCCACCTATGCGATCTACGTCGCGGGCCTCGTGTTCCAGTGGCTGAAGCGGCAGGGCGGCCTCGAGGCGATCGAGGCCCGCAATATCGAGAAGGCGAAGCTGCTCTACGACACGATCGATGCGAGCAGCTTCTATCTGAACAAGGTCGAGCCGGCGGCGCGTTCGCGGATGAACGTGCCCTTTTTCCTGGCCGACGAAACGCGCAATGAAGACTTCCTTGCCGGCGCAAAGGCGCGCGGGTTGCTGCAGCTGAAGGGCCACAAGTCCGTCGGCGGCATGCGGGCGTCGATCTACAACGCGGTGCCGCTCGAGGGCGTGCAAGCGCTCGTCGAGTACATGAAGGACTTCGAACGGCGCGGCGCCTGAGCGCGGCGCTGTTCAAACAGCACGGCAACTACGCATGGACGACGAACTGAATTCCCGCCTGAAACCGCTGCGCGACCGCATCGACGCGATCGACGCGCAGCTGATCGCGCTCCTCAACCAGCGCGCCGCGGTGGCGCTCGAGGTGGGCGAGGTCAAGAAGCACTTCAATGCGCCGGTGTTCCGGCCGGAACGCGAACTGCAGGTGATCGCGCGCCTGCAGGACATGAGCGCGGGGCCGCTCGCGAGCGAGCACATCAGCGCCATCTGGCGCGAGATCATGGCCGCGAGCCGCGCGCTCGAGCAGACGATCCACGTCGCGTTCCTCGGGCCGGTCGGCACGTACAGCGAACAGGCGATGTTCGAGTATTTCGGCCAGTCGATCGAAGGGCTGCCGTGTCCGTCGATCGACGAGGTGTTCCGCTCGGTCGAGGCGGGCGCGTCCGCATTCGGCATCGCGCCGGTCGAGAATTCGACCGAAGGCGCGGTGTCGCGCACGCTCGACCTGCTGCTGCAGACGCAGTTGCTGATCAGCGGCGAACTCGCGCTGCCGATCCATCACAACCTGCTCACGCAGAGCGGCACGCTCGACGGCGTGAAGCGCGTCTGCGCGCATGCGCAGGCACTCGCGCAATGCCAGCAGTGGCTCGCCGCGAACGCACCGCAGCTCGAGCGGCAAGCAGTGTCGAGCAACGCGGAGGCCGCGCGTCTCGCGGCGGCCGACCCGAGCGTCGCGGCGATCGCGGGCGACCGCGCGGCCGCGCACTACGGGCTGCAGATCGCGTTCTCGCTGATCCAGGACGATCCGCACAACCGCACGCGCTTCGTGATCATCGGTAAGCAGCCGGCCGGACCGAGCGGTCACGACCAGACCTCGCTGATCGTGTCGGTGAAGAACGAGCCGGGCGCGGTGTTCAAGCTGCTCGAACCGCTCGCGCGGCACGGGGTGTCGATGACCCGCTTCGAATCGCGCCCGGCGCGCGTCGGCACGTGGGAGTATTACTTCTACATCGACATCGAAGGGCACCGGGACGAGCCAGCCGTGGCCGCCGCGCTCGCGGAGCTCGGCCAGAAGGCCGCGTTCCTGAAGGTACTCGGTTCGTATCCGCGCGCGCGCTGACGCGCAGCGGCCCGTCGCCTGCACCGCGCAGGCGGCGCGGCGAAGCGGGCAGGGCAGGCCGGGCGGCGCTGCCCAAGGCGGGCTCGGGCGGTATCCGGTGCAGGTCGTGCCGGGTGCGGGCCCGTTGCCCGGAATCTGGACTTCCGCGCGCGGGGCATCGTTCCGCGCGCGTCACTTGGCTCTTGTCGTGTCAGGCTTTGCATTCAACAAACTGGTCATCTTCGGCGTCGGCCTGATCGGCGGATCGCTGGCGCGCGCGCTGCGCGAGCGCGCACCGGGCGGCGCGGGCGAAGTCGTCGGCGTCGGCCGTTCCCGTGCGTCGGTCGAGCGCGCGCTCGCGCTCGGCGTGATCGATCGCGCGGCGGCGCTCGACGACGATGCGCAACTGCGCGACGCGCTTGCCGGCGCCGATCTCGTGCTGCTGGCCGCGCCCGTCGCGCAAACGGGCCCGTTGCTCGCGCGCATCGCCCCGTGGCTCGAGGCCGCGACGCTCGTCACCGACGCGGGCAGCACCAAGTCCGATGTCGTCGCGGCGGCGCGCGAGGTGCTCGGTGCGCGGATCGCGCAATTCGTGCCGGGCCACCCGATCGCCGGGCGCGAGTCGAGCGGTGTCGAGGCCGCGCTGCCGGATCTGTACGTCGGCCGCAACGTCGTGCTGTGCCCGCTGCCGGAGAACGCACCCGACGCGGTCGCGCGGATCGACGCGATGTGGCGGGCGACCGGCGCCGACGTGCGCACGATGAGCACGGCGCAGCACGATCGCGTGTTCGCGTCGATCAGCCATCTGCCGCACGTGCTGTCGTTCGCGCTCGTCGAGCAGATCCTCGGCGAGACGGATGCCGAACTGAAATTCTCGTATGCGGCGGGCGGCTTCCGCGACTTCACGCGGATCGCGGCGTCGAGCCCGGAAATGTGGCGCGACGTGTGTGTCGCGAATCGCGCGGCGCTGCTCGACGAGCTCGACGGCTACACGCGCGTGCTCGCCCGGCTGCGTGCGGCGATCGACGCCGGCGACGGCGCGGCGCTCGAAGCCGTGTTCACGCGCTCGCGCGCGGCCCGCAAGGCATGGCAGGAACGCGGCGCTCAGCCCGCTGCCGAACCGGTCAAGAAATAACAGGAAACAGGACGATTCCCATGGACTATCTCGATCTCGGCCCGTATTCCAGTGCGTCGGGCACCGTGCGCCTGCCCGGCTCGAAGAGCATCTCGAACCGTGTGCTGCTGCTTGCGGCGCTTGCCGAAGGCGATACGACGATCACCAACCTGCTGGATTCCGACGACACGCGCGTGATGCTCGATGCGCTCGGCAAGCTCGGCGTGAAACTCGCGCGCGAGGGCGACACCTGTGTCGTCACCGGCACGCGCGGCGCGTTCACCGCGAAGACCGCCGACCTGTTCCTCGGCAACGCGGGCACCGCGGTGCGACCGTTGACGGCGGCGCTCGCGGTCAATGGCGGCGACTATCGCGTGCATGGCGTGCCGCGCATGCACGAGCGGCCGATCGGCGATCTCGTCGACGGCCTGCGGCAGATCGGCGCGCAGATCGACTACGAGCAGAACGACGGTTTTCCGCCGCTGCGGATCAAGCCTGCGGCGATCGCGGTCGACGCGCCGATCCGCGTGCGCGGCGACGTGTCGAGCCAGTTCCTCACCGCGCTGCTGATGACGCTGCCGCTCGTGAAGGCGAAGGACGGCAGGACCGTCGTCGAAGTCGACGGCGAACTGATCTCGAAGCCGTACATCGACATCACGATCCGGCTGATGGAGCGCTTCGGCGTGACCATCGAGCGCGACGGCTGGCAGCGCTTCGTCGTGCCGGCCGGCGTCCGCTACCGTTCGCCGGGGCGCATCATGGTCGAGGGCGATGCGTCGTCGGCCTCGTACTTCCTCGCGGCCGGCGCGCTCGGCGGCGGCCCGCTGCGCGTCGAGGGCGTGGGGCGCGCGAGCATCCAGGGCGACGTCGGCTTTGCGAATGCGCTGATGCAGATGGGCGCGAACGTATCGATGGGCGACGACTGGATCGAGGTGCGCGGCATCGGCCACGACCATGGCAAGCTCGAGCCGATCGACATGGACTTCAACCTGATTCCCGACGCGGCGATGACCATCGCGGTCGCGGCGCTGTTCGCGAGCGGCACGAGCACGCTGCGCAACATCGCGAGCTGGCGCGTGAAGGAAACCGACCGCATCGCCGCGATGGCGACCGAGTTGCGCAAGGTCGGCGCAATCGTCGAGGAAGGCCCCGACTATCTGGTCGTCACGCCGCCGCAACAACTCACGCCAAACGCCGCGATCGACACGTACGACGATCACCGGATGGCGATGTGCTTCTCGCTCGTCAGTCTGGGCGGCGTGCCCGTGCGAATCAACGATCCGAAGTGCGTCGGCAAGACGTTCCCCGACTATTTCGACCGCTTCGCCGCGCTCGCCAAGGCCTGACCCACCGTACCGATGAAATCGACCCGACCCTTTCACCCGACCCCCGTCATCACGATCGACGGTCCGACCGCTTCCGGCAAGGGGACCGTCGCCGCGCTCGTCGCCGCGCATCTCGGCTTCCACCTGCTCGACAGCGGCGCGCTGTATCGTCTCGCCGCGCTCGCGAGCGTACGCTACGGCATCGCGGCGGAGGACATCGACGCGCTCGTGAAGCTGATCGACGATCTTCACATCACGTTCCGCGAGGGCTGCGCGCAGCTCGACGGCGTCGACGTGTCGAACGACATCCGCGCCGAAGCGGTCGGCAACCGCGCGTCGGCGATTGCCGTGCATGGGCCGGTGCGTACCGCGCTGGTCGCGCGCCAGCGCGCATTCCGCAAGACGCCGGGCCTTGTCGCCGACGGGCGCGACATGGGCACCGTGATCTTCCCGGACGCCGTGCTGAAGGTGTTTCTGACGGCCAGCGCCGAGGCGCGCGCGGCCAGACGGCATAAGCAATTGATGCAAAAAGGTTTTTCTGCTAATATAGATGACTTGCTCCGGGATCTTCGTGAACGTGATGCGCGCGACAGCAATCGCGCCGCCGCGCCGCTGAAGCCCGCGGCAGATGCCAAGCTGCTCGATACGTCGGCGCTTTCGGTCGATGAAGCGGTCGACCAGGTGCTGCAGTGGTACCGGGCGCTCGGCCAGCCCGCCTGAGAAGGCGGGCGGCAGTAGGTGCTTCGCGCGGGCAGCGCGGAGCGTGTTTCGAACCCTTAACCCCGTATGGACCTCGATCTGGCCCTTTCAGCCTGCCATTCCGGCCGGCGTGGCACAGCGAGCCATGCACAATCAGATTTTTATGTCCGACCTGCAAACCTCCACCCCGAATACCGAATCCTTTGCGGCTCTGTTCGAAGAGTCGCTGACCCGTCAAGACATGCGCGCCGGCGAAGTGATTTCCGCCGAAGTCGTGCGCGTCGACCACAACTTCGTGGTCGTCAATGCAGGCCTGAAGTCCGAGGCTTACATTCCGATCGAGGAATTCCTGAACGATCAGGGCGAGGTTGAGGTGCAGTCGGGCGATTTCGTGTCCGTCGCGATCGACGCACTCGAAAACGGCTACGGCGACACGATCCTGTCGCGCGACAAGGCGAAGCGCCTGGCATCGTGGCTGTCGCTGGAAAAGGCCCTCGACAACAACGAACTCGTCACCGGCACGATCACCGGCAAGGTGAAGGGCGGCATGACCGTGATGGTCAACGGCATCCGCGCGTTCCTGCCGGGTTCGCTGGTCGACACGCGTCCGGTCAAGGACACGACCCCGTACGAAGGCAAGACGCTCGAGTTCCGCGTGATCAAGCTCGATCGTAAGCGTAACAACGTCGTGCTGTCGCGTCGTGCAGTGATCGAAGCAACGCAAGGCGAAGAGCGCGCGAAGCTGCTCGAGACGCTGAAGGAAGGCGCGATCGTCAACGGCGTGGTCAAGAACATCACCGACTACGGCGCGTTCGTCGACCTCGGCGGCATCGACGGCCTGCTGCACATCACCGACATCGCATGGCGTCGCGTGCGTCACCCGAGCGAAGTCCTGTCGGTTGGCCAGGAAGTCACCGCGAAGATCCTCAAGTTCGACCAAGAGAAGAACCGCGTCTCGCTGGGCATCAAGCAACTGGGCGACGATCCGTGGGAAGGCATCTCGCGCCGTTACCCGTCGGGCACGCGCCTGTTCGGCAAGGTCACGAACATCACCGACTACGGCGCATTCGTCGAAGTGGAATCGGGCATCGAAGGCCTCGTCCACGTGTCGGAAATGGACTGGACCAACAAGAACGTTGCGCCGTCGAAGGTTGTCCAGCTGGGCGACGAAGTCGAAGTCATGGTCCTCGAGATCGACGAAGACCGTCGTCGTATCAGCCTCGGCATGAAGCAGTGCAAGCCGAATCCGTGGGATGACTTCAGCCGCAACTTCAAGAAGGGCGACAAGATCACGGGCGCAATCAAGTCGATCACCGACTTCGGCGTGTTCATCGGTCTGCCGGGCGGCATCGACGGCCTGGTCCACCTGTCGGACCTGTCGTGGAGCGAAGCCGGCGAAGAAGCCGTTCGCAAGTACAAGAAGGGCGACGAAGTCGAAGCGATCGTGCTCGGTATCGACGTCGAGAAGGAGCGTATTTCGCTCGGCATCAAGCAGCTCGAAGGCGACCCGTTCAGCAACTACGTTGCAATGAACGACAAGGGTTCGATCGTCGACGGCGTGGTGAAGTCGGTCGATGCGAAGGGCGCTGTCATCACGCTGACGGGCGACATCGAAGGCTACCTGCGTGCATCGGAAATCTCGCAGGATCGCGTCGAAGACGCACGCAACGTGCTGAAGGAAGGCGACAAGGTCAACGCGATGGTGATCAACATCGATCGCAAGTCGCGTGGCATCAACCTGTCGATCAAGGCGAAGGATTCGGCTGAACAACAGGAAGCGATCCGCGGCCTGCAGTCGGACACCAGCGCTGCTGCGACCGGTACGACCAACCTCGGCGCGCTGCTGAAGGCGAAGCTCGACGGCCAGAACCAGTAAGCCTCACGAGGTCTGCTGAAGTATGACCAAATCCGAGTTGGTCGCGCAGCTGGCACTGCGATTTCCGCAACTTGTCCTCAAGGATGCGGATTTCGCGGTGAAAACGATGCTCGATGCGATGTCCGACGCCCTGGCGAAAGGGCATCGCATCGAAATTCGGGGTTTCGGCAGCTTCGGCCTCAACCGTCGCCCGGCGCGCGTCGGACGCAATCCGAAGTCGGGGGAGAAAGTGCAGGTGCCCGAGAAGTTCGTGCCTCACTTCAAGCCCGGCAAGGAATTGCGTGAACGCGTCGACGGCCGCGCCGGCGAGCCGCTGAAAGCTGATGATCCGGACGACGAACGTTGAACGTCGTTCGGCTTGCCCGGAATCCGTCCGGCGAAGGCTGAAGAAAAAAGCGCCCCTTGCGGGCGCTTTTTTCATTTCCGGCCGCCGTGCGGCAATGCGCATCCGCAGGATGTGCGGTGACGCGGAAACGCTTCCTTTACAATACGGGTCGATTCGGCGCCGCGAAGGGGAGTCGCGCGCCGCGGCAAACCTCAACAAAGAGAGGGCTACATGAAGTTTATCGTCTGGCTGATCCGGGTATTGGTGTTCGTGCTGCTGCTGGTGCTCGCACTGGCCAATACGCAAACCGCGACGCTGAATTTCGTTGCCGGCTACGCATGGCAAGCGCCGCTGATCCTGATCGGCCTCGCGTTCTTCGTCGTCGGGCTGCTGGCCGGCCTGCTGTCGGCACTGCCGGCGATGTTCCGCCTGCGCCTCGAGAACGGGCGCCTGAAGCGCGATCTGCGTGCGGCGCGCGAAACCCCGGCCATCGTCGACCAGCCGCCGATGCCGCCCGTCATTTAACACGGACGCCGCGCGACTCCCGCGCGGTTTTCGTCTCTGCTTCGATATTTCGCATGGATCTGGATTTCTGGTGGTTGCTCGCGATTCCGGTGGCGTTCGCGCTCGGCTGGGCGGCGTCACGCTATGACCTGAAGAACCTCCTGTCGGAGAGCGCCAACCTGCCGCGATCGTATTTCCGCGGCCTGAACTTTCTGTTGAACGAACAACCGGACAAGGCGATCGACGCGTTCATCGAGGTCGCGAAACTCGACCCCGAGACGGTCGAGCTGCACTTCGCGCTCGGCAACCTGTTCCGCCGTCGCGGCGAAACGGACCGTGCGATCCGCGTGCACCAGAATCTGCTGAGCCGCACGGACCTGCCGGTCAACGAGCGCGACCATGCGCTGTACGAACTCGGCCAGGATTTCCTGAAGGCCGGCCTGCTCGATCGTGCCGAGGAGGCCTTCCACCGGCTCGCCGACGGCGACTACGCGCTGGGCGCGCAGCGGGCGCTGCTGACGATCTACGAGATCGAGAAGGACTGGAACAAGTCGATCGACACCGCGAAGCGCATCGAATCGATGAGCGACAAGCCGCTCGGCACCGAAATCGCGCAGTTCCACTGCGAACTCGCGCAGGACGCGCTGCAACGCAAGAACGCCACTGCCGCGGCCGAGCAGTTGAAGCTCGCGCTTGCCGCAAACCCGCAGAACGTCCGCGCGACGATCCTGTCCGGTGATGCCGCGCAGGCGGCGGGCGATCACGCGGCCGCGATCGAGCACTGGAAGCGCGTCGAGGCGCAAAATCCCGCTTATCTGCCGCTCGTCGCCGACAAGCTGATGAAGGCCTATGTCGCGCTCGACAAGCCGGTCGAGGGCGCCGAGCTGCTGATGGGCTACGTCGATCGCTATCCGTCGAACGACCTGCTCGATACTGCGTATCAGCACATCGCCGGGTTGCGCGGCCAGGACGCGGCGCATACGCTCGCGCGCACGCAGATGGAGAAGTCGCCGAACCTGTCGGGCATGCTGCACCTGCTCGATGCGCAGATCGCGGCCGCCGACGAGCCGCGCCGTAAGGAACTTGAAATGATGCGCGCGCTGATCAAGCAGCGCACCAAAAATCTGCCACGCTATACGTGCCAGAATTGCGGTTTCCGGGCACGGCTCTTCTACTGGCAGTGCCCCGGATGCAGCGGCTGGGAAACCTATGCGCCGCGCCGCGTCGAACCTGCGATGCCGGGTTGATCCCGGGGCGCGGCGCCGACGCACTGCGGTTCCCGCCGGGTCCGGCCCGGCGGGCAAGTTAGTCAATTACCGGGACGTACCGGAACATCTATGAAAATCACCATCATCGGCACCGGCTATGTCGGTCTTGTCACAGGCTCCTGCCTCGCCGAGATCGGCCACGACGTCTTCTGTCTGGATGTCGATCCGCGCAAGATCGAGATCCTGAACAACGGCGGGATGCCGATTCACGAACCGGGCCTGCTGGACATCATCGCGCGCAATCGCGCGGCAGGGCGTCTGCGCTTCTCGACGGACATCGAGGCGAGCGTCGCGCACGGCGAGATCCAGTTCATCGCCGTCGGCACGCCGCCCGACGAGGACGGTTCGGCCGACCTGCAATACGTGCTCGAGGCCGCGCGCAACATCGGTCGTTACATGACCGGTTTCAAGGTGATCGTCGACAAGTCGACGGTGCCGGTCGGCACCGCGCAGCGCGTGCGCGCGGTGGTCGACGAGGCGCTCGGCGCCCGCGGGCTCGCGGGCAGCGTCGCGCACCGTTTCTCGGTCGTATCGAATCCGGAATTCCTGAAGGAAGGCGCGGCAGTCGAGGACTTCATGCGCCCGGACCGGATCGTCATCGGCGTCGACGACGACGAGACGGGCACGGTGGCGCGCGAGAGGATGAAGAAGCTGTACGCGCCGTTCAACCGCAATCACGAGCGCACGATCTACATGGACGTGCGTTCGGCGGAATTCGCGAAATATGCGGCGAATGCGATGCTCGCGACCCGCATCTCGTTCATGAACGAGATGTCGAATCTCGCCGACAAGGTCGGTGCCGACATCGAAGCCGTGCGCCGCGGGATCGGTTCCGATCCGCGCATCGGCTATCACTTCCTGTACGCGGGCGTCGGCTACGGCGGCTCGTGCTTCCCGAAGGACGTGCAGGCGCTGATCCGCACCGCCGGCGAGAACGGCCAGCCGCTGCGCATCCTGGAGGCCGTCGAAGCGGCCAACTCCGCACAGAAGGACGTGCTGATCGGCAAGATCGAGCAGCGCTTCGGCGCGGACCTGACCGGTCGCGAATTCGCGGTCTGGGGCCTCGCGTTCAAGCCGAATACGGACGACATGCGCGAGGCGCCGAGCCGTCGGCTGATCGCCGCGCTGCTCGGGCGTGGCGCGATCGTGCGCGCGTACGATCCCGTCGCGATCGACGAGGCGCGCCGCGTGTTCGCGCTCGATCTCGGCGAGGCTTCCGACGCACTTGCGCGTCTGCATTTCGTCGATACCCAGGACGCGGCCGTGAGCGCCGCGGATGCGCTCGTGATCGTCACCGAGTGGAAGGAATTCCGGAGCCCGGATTTCACGCGCCTGAAGGCCGAACTGAAGGCGCCGGTGATCTTCGACGGGCGCAACCTGTACGAACCGGACGCGATGGCCGAACTCGGCTTCGACTACCATGCGATCGGGCGTCCGCACGTCGATCCGCAGTCCCCCTCCCGTGGATGAGCGCACGATGACGACCCTTCGCGAAGTGGTGCCGGTCCCGCGCGCGCAGCTCGCGCGTTCGCGTGTGCTCGTGGTCGGCGACGTGATGCTCGACCGCTACTGGTTCGGCAACGTCGACCGTATTTCGCCGGAAGCGCCGGTGCCCGTCGTGCACGTGCAGCGCCAGGAAGAGCGGCTCGGCGGCGCGGCCAACGTCGCGCGCAACGCCGTGACGCTCGGCGCCCAGGCCGGGCTGCTGTGCGTGGTCGGCTGCGACGAACCTGGTGAGCGGATCGTCGAGCTGCTCGGCAGCAGTGGCGTCACGCCCCATCTCGAGCGCGACGCGGCGCTGCCGACGACCATCAAGCTGCGCGTGCTTGCGCGCCAGCAGCAGCTGCTGCGCGTCGATTTCGAGGCGATGCCGACGCACGAGGTGCTGCTCGCCGGGCTCGCGCGGTTCGACGCGCTGCTGCCGCAGCACGACATCGTGCTGATGTCGGATTACGCGAAAGGCGGGCTGACGCACGTGACGACGATGATCGAGAGGGCGCGCGCGGCCGGCAAGCCGGTGCTCGTCGATCCGAAGGGCGGCGACTGGGCGCGCTATCGCGGCGCCTCGCTGATCACGCCGAACCGCGCGGAGTTGCGCGAAGTCGTCGGTCAGTGGCATTCGGAAGACGACCTTCGCGCGCGCGTCGCGAAGCTGCGCGCGGAACTCGATCTCGATGCGTTGCTGCTCACGCGTTCGGAAGAGGGGATGACGCTCTTTTCCGCCGCGGGCGAACTGCACGCGCCGGCGCTCGCGCGCGAGGTGTACGACGTGTCGGGGGCGGGCGATACCGTGATCGCGACCGTCGCGACGATGCTCGGCGCAGGCGTGCCGCTCGTCGACGCCGTCGTGCTGGCGAACCGTGCCGCGGGTATCGTGGTCGGCAAGCTCGGCACGGCGACCGTCGGCTACGACGAACTGTTTCACTGAGCGCATCGGGCGGCGCACGCGCCGGCCGGACGGCTCCCATTTTTCAGGCAGGACGACCATGACCATCATCGTCACCGGCGCAGCCGGTTTTATCGGCGCGAACATCGTCAAGGCGCTCAACGAGCGTGGCGAGTCGCGCATCATCGCGGTCGACAATCTGACGCGCGCGGAAAAGTTCCGCAATCTCGTCGATTGCGAGATCGACGACTATCTCGACAAGACGGAATTCGTCGAACGCTTCGCACGCGGCGATTTCGGCAAGGTACGCGCGGTGTTCCACGAAGGCGCCTGTTCGGACACGATGGAAACCGACGGCCGCTACATGATGGACAACAACTTCCGCTACAGCCGCGCGGTGCTCGATGCGTGCCTCGCGCAGGGCGCGCAGTTCCTGTACGCGTCGTCGGCGGCGACCTACGGCGGCTCGACGCGCTTCGTCGAGGAGCGCGAGGTCGAGGCGCCGCTGAACGTCTACGGCTATTCGAAGTTCCTGTTCGACCAGGTGATCCGGCGCGTGCTGCCGAGCGCGAAGAGCCAGATCGCCGGGTTCCGCTACTTCAACGTGTACGGCCCGCGCGAGACGCACAAGGGCCGCATGGCGTCGGTCGCGTTCCACAACTTCAACCAGTTCCGCGCGGAAGGCAAGGTCAAGCTGTTCGGCGAGTACAACGGTTATGCGCCGGGCGAGCAGACGCGCGACTTCGTGTCGATCGAGGATGTCGCGAAGGTGAACCTGTTCTTCTTCGATCATCCGGAGAAGTCGGGCATCTTCAACCTCGGCACCGGCCGCGCACAACCGTTCAACGACATCGCGTCGACGGTCGTGAACACGCTGCGCGCGCTCGACGGCCTGCCGCCGCTGACGCTCGCGCAGCAGGTCGAGCAGGGGCTGATCGAATACGTGCCGTTCCCGGATGCGCTGCGCGGCAAGTACCAGTGCTTCACGCAGGCCGACCAGACGAAGCTGCGTGCTGCCGGCTACGATGCGCCGTTCCTGACGGTGCAGGAAGGTGTCGACCGTTACGTGCGTTGGCTGTCCGGCCAGGTTTAAGTCCGCGCGTCGCATCGCTAGACTGGGTCTCACGGTCGGCAGCCGCCGACCGTTTTTCATTGGAGATCCAGCACATGATCAGGAAATGGTTTGCCGCCGCAGCGATGTTCGGCGCGATCGCGTCGGCCTGGGCGGCCGTCGACGTCAACACCGCGAACGAGGATGCACTCGTCGGTATCAAGGGCATCGGTCCCGCGCGGGCAAAGGCGATTCTCGACGAGCGCGGCGCACGCGGCCCGTTCAGGAATGCAGACGATCTTGCATCGCGCGTGAAAGGCATGGGCGGCCATACGGTCGAGCGCCTTCAGCAGGAGGGGTTGACGATCGGCGCAGCAGGCTCGGGTGCGCAGGCACCCGCCGCGGGCAAGCCCACGGCAGTGAAACCTGCCGCGGCGCCCGCCCGCACTGCGCAGAAGTAACGCTCGCGAGGCGAAGGGCTCCTTCAGTCGCCGTCGTTGCGACGGCTTCCCGCGGCATGCCGCGGGTTTTTTGCGTGCATGCTGCACGCGCACGATCGTGAATCGCGGGCACGCCTATTCCACCGTCGCAATGGGGGTTGCCGGCGCGAGCCCCGGCGCTGGTTTACAATCAATCGATTGATCAGCCTCGCACTCACGGTATCTCCATGGCTTACAAAACTATCGAAGACACGATCGGCAACACGCCGCTCGTGCAACTGGTCCGCCTGCCGGACGACGAGATTCGCGCACGCAACAACGTGTTGCTCGCCAAGCTGGAAGGCAACAATCCGGCCGGTTCCGTGAAGGATCGCCCTGCGCTGTCGATGATCAACAAGGCCGAGGCGCGCGGCCGCATCAAGCCGGGCGATACGCTGATCGAGGCGACGAGCGGCAATACGGGCATCGCGCTCGCGATGGCCGCGGCGATCCGCGGTTACAAGATGGTGCTGATCATGCCGGAGGACCTGTCGGTCGAGCGTCGCCAGAGCATGGCCGCTTACGGTGCCGAAATCATCCTGACGCCGGTAAAGGGCGGGATGGAACTGGCGCGCGACCTCGCGGAGCAGATGCAGCGCGAAGGCAAGGGCGTGATCCTCGATCAGTTCGGGAACCCCGACAACCCGCTCGCGCACTACGAAGGAACGGGCCCGGAGATCTGGCGCGACACCGAGGGGCGCGTCACGCACTTCGTGTCGGCGATGGGCACGACGGGCACGATCATGGGCACGTCGCGTTTTCTGAAGGAACAGAATCCGGCGATCGAGATCGTTGGCGCGCAGCCGGAAGAAGGGTCGCGCATCCCGGGCATTCGCAAGTGGCCGGAGGCCTATATGCCGACGATCTTCGATCGCAGTCGCGTCGATCGCGTCGAGAGCGTGAGCCAGGCCGCGTCCGAAACGATGGCGCGCCGGCTCGCGGCCGTCGAAGGCATCTTTGCCGGCATCTCGTCGGGTGGCGCATGCGAAGTCGCGATGCGCATCGCGCGCCAGGTCGAGAACGCGACGATCGTGTTCATCGTCTGCGATCGCGGCGACCGCTACCTGTCGACCGGCGTGTTTCCTGCCTGAGCCGGAACGGCATCGGCAGGATCACGCGATAAAAAAGCGCCGCACGAGCGGCGCTTTTTCTTTGCGCGGGCCGAGCTTACTGCGCCGGTGCTTCCGTGTCCGCCGCGGGCAGCGGCAGCGCACCGCTCGCTTCCATCTGCGCCTTCACGGCTTCGCCGAGCTGGTACACGGTGAGCGCGTAGAAGAAGCTGCGGTTGTAGCGCGTCAGCACGTAGAAGTTCTTGAGGCCGAGCATGTACTCGGTTGCGCGCCCCGGCGACGGCAGATCGACCACGGTCACCGGCGTGCCGGCTTCGGTGGTGATATTGACCGTCGGCTCGTTGAGCGTCATGCCGGCGCGCAGCAGCTGCGACAGTGCCCAGTGCGGTTCGGGCTGGCCGTCCGCGGCGGCCTGGGCGATGCCGAGGCTGCCCGTGTCGGGCGTGATCCGCCAGACCACCGGGCGATCGGTTTCCCAGCCGTGCTGCTTCAGGTAGTTTGCGACGCTGCCGATCGCATCGGCAGGACTGCTGCGCAGATCGACGTGGCCGCCGCCGTCGTAGTCGACCGCATACTCGCGGATGCTGCTCGGCAGGAACTGCGGGATGCCGATCGCACCCGTGTACGAGCCGAGCACGGTGGTCGGGTCGAGCTGGTTGTCGCGGGTCCAGACGAGGAAGTCCTCGAGGTTCTTGCGGAACGTGGCCTGGCGGCTGTCGCGATTCGGCGTGTCCGGGTAGTCGAACGTGAGCGTCGTCAGCGCATCGAGCACGCGGAAGTTGCCCATGTAGCGGCCGTAGATCGTTTCGACGCCGATGATGCCGACGATCACCTCGGGCGGCACGCCGAATTCCTCGGACGCGCGCTGCAGCGTTGCCCGGTTCGCCTTCCAGAATTTCACGCCCGCGTTGATGCGGATCGGTTCGATGAAGCGCGAACGATAGACGCTCCAGTTCTTCACCGAAGGCGTCGGCGCCGGCTTCACGAGTTTCACGGCCGTGGCCGAGTAGCTGACGCGCGAGAACAGCGCGTGCAGGCTCGCGGAATCGAAGCCGTTGCGGCTCACCATCTCGTCGATGAACGCATCGACCTTCGCGTTGCTCGCGTAACGCTGCGGAACGATCTCCTCTTCGAAGGTCTGGCCCGGCGGCGTCGGCTGCTGCGGTTGCGCCTGCGCGACGAGCGTGCCGGGAGACTTCGCAGGCTGTGTTTGCGCGGCGGCGGGTGCGGCGGCCAGGGTAGCGGCGACGGCAGCGGCAACGAGCGGAACGCGAACGCGGAACAGTGCGGAGAGAAGGGCGGCAGGCTTGCTGGAATTCATGTCGAAGCGGGCGGACAGGGCGATGGGGTTCGGCGCAGTATACCCGACGCACCTTGCGTGCCGGGGCGTAGCAGCGCACCGTTGTGGTAAGTTAGCGGCGAATTCGCGGCAGACGATGGACATCATTGATGGAGACCAGCGGCGCAACCCGCGTCGCGGATGACAGCTTATGGCAACCGCCTTCTATACGCACCCCGACTGCATGCTGCACGAGATGGGGGAATGGCATCCGGAATGCCCGGCCCGACTGTCGGCGATCCAGGATCAGCTGATCGCGAGCCGCATCGACGACCTGATCGTGCACGAAACCGCGCCGTTCGCGAGCGAGGTGGCGCTGGGCCGCGTGCATACGCAGGCCCATATCGACTACATCCGCAGCATGATGCCCGTCGACGGCTACGTCGAGATCGATCCCGACACGCTGATGAACCGCGACACGTGGCGCGCCGCGCTGCGTGCGGCCGGCGCCGCGATCGCGGCGACCGACGCGGTGATCGAAGGCCGCTACGCGAATGCGTTCTGCAGCGTTCGGCCGCCCGGCCATCACGCGGAACCCGCGCGCGCGATGGGCTTCTGCTTCTTCAACAACGTCGCGATCGCCGCGCGGCACGCGCTCGACGTGCACGGCCTCGAGCGGGTCGCGATCATCGATTTCGACGTGCACCACGGCAACGGCACCGAAGCCGCGTTCGCGAACGACGAGCGCGTGCTGATGTGCAGCTTCTTCCAGCATCCGCTGTACCCGTTCTCGGGCGCCGATCACCAGGCGCCGAACATGGTCAACCTGCCGATGCCTGCGCGCAGCAACGGGATGGCGATCCGCGAAGCGGTCGACATGTTCTGGCTGCCGCGTCTCGACGCGTTCAAGCCGCAAATGCTGTTCGTGTCGGCCGGTTTCGACGCGCATCGCGAGGACGACATCGGCAACCTCGGTCTCGTCGAATCCGATTTCGAATGGCTGACCGCCCAGGTCGTCGACGTCGCGCGCCGGCATGCGCAGGGTCGCATCGTGAGCTGTCTCGAGGGCGGCTACAACCTGTCGGCACTCGGGCGCAGCGTGGTCGCGCACCTGCGCGTGCTGGCCGGCATCTGACCGGCAGCGGATCGGCGCGCGCTCAGCGCGCCGGCACGTGCGCGTGAATCCACGCGATCAGCGCATCGATCACGCGGTCGCGCTCGAGATCGTTCATCGTTTCGTGGAACCCGCCTTCGTATAGCGTCAGCGTGCGATCGGGCGAGCCGACGCGGGCGCCGAACGCGCGGCTTCCATCGGGTTCGGTCAGCTTGTCCTCGGTGCCGTGATAGACGAGCACCGGCACGCGCAGCGCACCGCGACCGTGCTCGATGCGCGCCATCGCATCGAGGATTTCGGCGCCGGTGCGCGCCGGCACCGCGCCGTGGTGCACGAGCGGATCGGCGCGATTGGCGGCGACGACGGCCGGATCGCGCGACAGCAGCGCCGCATCGATCCTGATTGCAGGGAAGCTCGGCCACACGCGGCTGATGAAGCGGCTCATCGCGAGCATCCAGCGCGGCACGTCGCGTCCCGGCGCGAGCGCCGGGCTCGACAGCACGAGGCCTGCCAGCGCGTGGCCGCGAGCCGGCACGCGTTCGATCGCATACAGCGCCGCGACGGCGCCGCCCATGCTGTGCCCCATCAGGAAGAGCGGCGTGGCGCCGCGGGCGGCTTCGGCAACCAGCGCATCCGCATCGTTCAGGTAATCGTCGAAACACTCGACCCATGCGCGTTTGCCGGGCGACTGGCCGTGCCCGCGCAGATCGATCGCCAGCACGTCGATGCCCGCCGCGTTCAATCTGGCCGCGAGCGCCGCGTAACGGCCCGCATGCTCGGCGAGGCCGTGGACGAGCGCGATCGTCGCAAGCGGCGGCACCGTGCCGTCGCCGGCCGGCCAGCGATACGACGCCAGTTCGAGCCCGTCCGCGGTACGCAGCCGGCCCATCCGCGGGGCGGGCGGCGATACCGGGCCCGATGCCGAGGTGGCGGCGGGTGCGGCGGCCTGCGTGGTGGTGGCGGTCATCTGGCGGGTCCCCTGTCTCGTTGGCATCGGTGTTCCGGATCATAGTCGCGGTAGCCGCGCGGCGGCCCAGCAGCGCCCCTCTAATTTCGTCTGGTTATGAAAAGATCGAAATCGATTATTAAGTGGAATGAGGCGTTTGCGGTAAAATCGCCGGCTATTCCAGATGCTTCGGCGGCCGACTGGCGGGCCTCGCCAGCCGGCCGCCGTTTTGTTTACATGATCGAATTACGCAATCTGTCGCAGCGTTTTCCCGGGCCGACCGGCTGGGTCGACGCATTGCACAACGTCAATCTGACGATCCCGCAGGGAGAGGTGTTCGGCATCATCGGCCGAAGCGGCGCCGGCAAGAGCACGCTCGTGCGCACCATCAACCTGCTCACGCGGCCGACCGAAGGCAATGTCGTCGTCGGGGGACGCGATCTCACGCTGCTGTCGTCCGGCGCGCTGCGCGAAGCGCGCCGCGAAATCGGCATGATCTTCCAGCACTTCAATCTGCTGTCGTCGCGCACGGTGTTCGACAACGTCGCGCTGCCGCTCGAGCTGGCCGGCGCGAGCCGTGCCGAGATCGAGGCGGCGGTGCTGCCGCTGCTCGACCTCGTCGGGCTGTCCGCGCAGAAGGATCGCTATCCGGCGCAGATCAGCGGCGGCCAGAAGCAGCGCGTCGGCATCGCCCGCGCGCTCGCGAGCAAGCCGAAGGTGCTGCTGTCGGACGAAGCGACGTCGGCGCTCGACCCCGAGACCACGCGCGCGATCCTCGACCTGCTGAAGCGCATCAACCGCGAGCTCGGCCTGACGATCGTGCTGATCACGCACCAGATGGAAGTCATCAAGCAGGTGTGCGATCGCGTGGCGGTGCTCGACGCGGGCCGCGTGGTCGAAGAGGGCCGCGTGATCGACGTGTTCCTGCAGCCGCATCACGAAGTGACGCGCGCGCTGATAGGCGACGTGATCGCGCAGGAACTGCCGCCGGCGCTGAAGGCGCGCGTGGCCGAGCGGCTGAAGACGGGCAGCGGGCATCTGCTGCGGCTCGCGTTCACCGGCTCGGGTGTCGATCAGCCGATCCTGTCGGAGACGATCCGCCGGTACGAACTCGATTTCAACATCCTGCATGGCCAGATCGACGAGATCCAGGGGCAGGCGTTCGGGTCGCTCGCGGTGCTCGCGGGCGGCGAACCGGGCAAGGTCGGGCAGGCGCTCGCGTTCCTGCGCGAGCAAGGTGTGGTGGTAGAGGAGCTTTCGTATGTTGAGTGAGATGTTCGATATGTTCGTGCAGTCGTTCTGGGAGACGCTGATCATGGTCGGCATCTCGGGGGCGGTCGGCGCGCTCGTCGGGCTGCCGCTCGGCGTGCTGCTCTACCTGACCGACCGCCAGGGCGTGCTGCAGAACCTCGGCGTGAATCGCGTGCTCGGCGGCATCGTGAACGCGGTGCGCTCGACGCCGTTCATCATCCTGCTGGTCGCGGTCATACCGTTCACGCGGCTCGTCACGGGGTCGTCGATCGGCACGGCCGCAGCGGTCGTGCCGCTGACGCTCGCGGCCGCACCGTTCGTCGCGCGGCTGGTCGAGACCGCGCTGCGCGAAGTCGACCGCGGGCTGATCGAGGCCGCCCAGTCGATGGGTGCGACGACCTCGCAGATCGTGTTCAAGGTGCTGCTGCCCGAATCGCTGCCGGGCATCGTCGCGGGCCTGACGATCACGTTCGTGTCGCTCGTCGGCTATTCGGCGATGGCCGGTGCGATCGGCGGCGGCGGGCTCGGCGATCTCGGGATCCGCTACGGCTACCAGCGCTATCTGCCGGAAGTGATGTGGACGGTCGTCGCGATCCTGATCGTGTTCGTGCAGATCGTGCAGTCGTTCGGCGACTGGCTCGTGCGCCGGCTGAGCCACAAGTAAAACGACATTCATTCGTTGGGGGATAGGATGCAACGACGCTTCATGCTGAAGTTCGCGGCCGCATTCGGCGCGGCCGCACTGTTCGCGAGCGCGCACGCGCAGACCGAAACCATCAAGGTGGGCGTGACGGGCGGCCCGCACGCGCAGATCATGGAGGTGGTGAAGAAGGTCGCGGCCAAGGGCGGCCTCGACATCCGCGTCGTCGAATTCTCGGATTACGTGCAACCGAACGCGGCGCTCGCGTCGGGCGATCTCGACGCGAACAGCTACCAGCACGATCCGTATCTGCAGGCGCAGGTGAAGGATCGCGGCTACAAGCTGATCAAGGTCGCGGAGACCGTCACGTTCCCGATGGGCATCTATTCGAAGCGGGTGAAGTCGCTGGCCGAGTTGAAGCCGGGCGCGCGCATCGCGGTGCCGAACGATCCGACCAACGGCGGCCGTGCGCTGCTGTTGCTGCAGAAACAGGGGCTGCTGAAGCTGCGCGCGGACGCCGGGCTGAAGGCGACGCCGCTCGACATCGTCGACAACCCGCGCAAGCTGAAGATCGTCGAGCTCGATGCGGCGCAGATTCCGCGCTCGCTCGGCGACGTCGACGCGGCCGCGATCAATACCAACTACGCGATGGAAGCGGGGTTGAAGCCGAAACAGGATGCGATCGCGATCGAGGGCCCGACCGGCCCGTACGCGAACATTCTCGCGATTCGCGAGGCCGACCGGGGTAAGCCGTGGGTCGCGAAGCTGGTCGCGGCTTATCATTCCGCGGAAGTGAAGCAGTTCATCGAACAGAAGTTCGGCGGCGCGGTGATCGCCGCCTGGTAACACGTGATGCGGGGCGCGCCCGGTGACGATTAGAGTCGATGATCGAAAACCCGGGCTTTGCGTCCGGGTTTTTTCTCTTTTAAAATAGAACGACCGTTCGCTATTGCCGGCGCGCCGGAGAGGCGCGCTATCCTCGATAGCCGCGATGGATTGGTCCGCTTGGCCGCGCAGTCATGAGGCCTCGCTATAGAATGGCCTCTGGTCGTATTCGTAACTTTGGAGCGTGTGCATGAAAATCCTGGTGCCAGTGAAAAGAGTGGTCGATTACAACGTGAAGGTCCGCGTGAAGTCGGACAACACGGGCGTCGACATCGCGAACGTGAA
>NZ_QTQN01000013.1:0-164863 GCF_003853755.1 Burkholderia sp. Bp8984 | reverse complement strand
GCCGTACAGCGTCACGCTCGTCTGCGCGAACGCGGCCGCCGGTGCGGCGGCCACGATCAGCGATGCGAAATGTTTGAATGTGAGTCGCAAAATCAAGCTCGCCCCTCCACGTCTCGATCGCCCGCTGCATGCCTCGCGAGCGCGCACGTTGTGTCCGCAATCGATCGAAAAAACATCCGGGCCCTCGCCGCGCCAGGCGCGAGCAGGTTGCCCGACATCCCGATACCCTTCCTGCAAACGGCTGCTTGCCGATCGCACCGCACACGCCGGCGCATTATCGTTGGCCGGCAACCCATGCCGTCACGGCAGCGATGATGCAACGCACACCATACGAATCGACAAGCACGCGTCTGACGTTGATAATCCGCCGAACTGCGACGGAACAAGCGACAAAGACGATGGAATCGATACGGTACGCGGCCGCCGCGAGCCTTCCTTGTGGACCGGTTATGAGGGTAGGACAAGCGCCGCGCAATGAACAACCACTATTTGGAAATTCACCCATGCCGCTCGTTTCTTGATGACGAAATCGAGTCGTGCCAGCATCGGACTTGTCGCCTCTGTTGCCGGCCATGCGCCGTGACGCTCCAGTAATGGTTGACGACGCAGTTGACGATGACGATCCATGCAATTGCAACACGCCCGCCACAGCACGCCATGTGAATCGGCGGACGATGAAAAGCGGGAATGACGCGGTTGCCGGCCGCGCACGTACCGGCCGGCAACCGAAGGCTTATCGCGGCGCTTCGACGTAGGTTTCCCTGCAGATCTCGCGCAGCGCCTGCACGAGCACATCCCGCGTCGGCGCATGCGATTCGGCAGCGCGGGTAAACAGCGCGATGGGCGGCAACGTCCAGACCAGCGAGTAAGGCACGATCGCCACGCCGGCGATGCGCACCATTTCTTCCGCGATATCGGCCGGCACGATCGACACCGCGTCGTCGCTCGACGCGATCATTTCGCCGATCAGCTTCGACGAGTAGCTTTCGACGATCGGCACGGGCGGCGCGATGCCCGCCGACAGAAACAGGTCGGTCACCTGCTCCCGCATCGGCGTGTGGGGCGCGCCGAGAATCCAGTCCAGCGCGTGCAGCTTCTCCCAGTCGAGTTTCGTGCGGGCCAGTTTCGCGGCGAGCCGCCGGCTCGCGATCATGCGGGGCTGCTGCTGGTACAGGACTTCGAAGGAGACCTGCCCCAGATCGATCGCCGACGATGCCCGCCCGATCACGAGATCGACGCTGTGGTCCTTGAGCTGCAACAGCAGCTGATCGCTGGTGCCCTCGTGGATCGTCACGGTCAGGCGCCGTTCCATCCGGGACTGCAGGCGCTTGAGCGCCGCCGACAGCATCTGGCCCGAAATAAACGGAATCACGCCGATATGCAGGTGCGCCGCATGGCCGGCGGCAACCGCCTCCATCTCGCGGGCGAGATGGTCGAGATCCTTCAGCATCGCCTTGGCGCGCTCGAGCACGACCGAACCGAGCGCGGTCGGCCGCATCCCGCGCGACGAGCGCTCGAACAGCGGCGTGCCGAACATGCTTTCCAGCTCGGACAGCGCATTCGTCACGGCGGGCTGGCTGCTGGCCATGTGCTCCGCGACGCGCGTCAGCGATCCGTGCTGCTGGATCTGCAGCAACAGCATCAGGTGCCGCATCTTCAGGCGCGCGCCAAGCCGCCTGACCACGTCGTTCGCGTCGAATGTCATTGCCGTACCGCCACGCCATCATGAAAAAGTGATGGACCGATATTAAAACAGAATCATCTCCTTATGGCTGATCCCTAGAATCACCTCCATGGATCGCGTCGGGACTGGCCTGACGCGCACGCCCGGACCCGACAACATGAAACAGACAGAGACCCAGCAGCAGGCCGCGTACGACTATCACGAGTTTCCGACCCCGGGGAAGATCTCCGTCGTCGCCAGCAAGCCGCTCGTGACGCAGCGCGATCTCGCGCTCGCCTACACGCCCGGCGTCGCCAGCGTGTGCGAGTCGATCGCCGCCGAGCCGCTGAACGCGCACCGCTTCACGAGCCGCGGGAATCTGGTGGGCGTGATCACCAACGGCACCGCCGTGCTGGGTCTGGGCAACATCGGCGCGCTCGCGTCCAAGCCGGTCATGGAAGGCAAGGCCGTGCTGTTCAAGAAGTTCGCGGGGATCGACGTGTTCGACATCGAGATCAACGAAACCGACCCGGACAAGCTCGTCGACATCATCGCCGGGCTCGAGCCCACCTTCGGCGGGATCAACCTCGAGGACATCAAGGCGCCGGAGTGCTTCACCGTCGAGCGCAAGCTGCGCGAGCGCATGAAGATTCCCGTCTTTCACGACGACCAGCACGGCACCGCCATCACCGTCGCCGCCGCGTTCATCAACGGGCTGAAGGTGGTCGGGAAGTCGATCAAGGAAGTGAAGGTCGTGACGTCGGGTGCCGGCGCGGCGGCGCTGGCCTGCCTGGACCTGCTCGTCGACCTCGGGCTGCCGGTCGCGAACATCTGGGCGACGGATATCGAAGGCGTCGTCTATCGCGGCCGCACCACGCTGATGGATCCGGCCAAGGAACGCTTCGCGCAGGAAACCGATGCGCGCACGCTGTCCGAAGTAATCGGCGACGCGGACGTGTTCCTCGGGTTGTCGGTCGGCGGCATCCTGAAGCCGGAGATGCTGAAGGCGATGGCCGCGCGGCCGCTGATTCTCGCGCTCGCCAACCCGACGCCGGAGATCTTCCCCGAACTCGCGCACGCGACGCGCGACGACGTCGTGATCGCGACCGGCCGCTCGGATTTCCCGAACCAGGTCAATAACGTTCTCTGCTTCCCGTACATCTTCCGCGGCGCGCTGGATGTGGGCGCGACGACGATCACCCGCGAAATGGAAATCGCCGCGGTTCACGCGATCGCCGGCCTCGCGCAGGAAGAGCAGAACGACATCGTCGCCGCGGCCTACGGCGGCGATGAAGTGTCGTTCGGTCCGCAATACCTGATTCCGAAGCCGTTCGATCCGCGCCTGATCGTGCGTATCGCGCCGGCCGTCGCCAAGGCGGCGATCGAAGGCGGCGTGGCGACGCGCCCGCTCGCGGATCTCGACGCGTATGTCGAGCAGCTGCAGCAGTTCGTCTACCACTCGGGCGCGTTCATGAAGCCGCTGTTCGCGACCGCACGCCAGCTCGTGCGCGACGGCGGCAAGGCACGCATCGTGTTCACCGAAGGCGAGGACGAGCGCGTGCTCCGCGCGGTGCAGGTGATCGTCGACGAGAAGCTCGCGCGCCCGATCCTGGTCGGCCGGCCGGAGGTGCTGCTCGCGCGGATCGAGCGGTTCGGCCTGCGCCTGCGTCTCGGTCAGGACGTCGAGGTGACCAATCCGGAATACGACGAGCGCTTCCCGCAATACTGGACCACGTATTGGGAACTGCGCTGCCGCGACGGCATCTCGAAGGAAATGGCGCGCGTCGAAATGCGCCGGCGCCTGACGCTGATCGGCGCGATGATGGTGCGGCTCGGCGATGCGGACGGGATGATCTGCGGGACGGTCGGCGAGTATCACAACCACCTGCGCTTCGTCGATGAAGTGATCGGCAAGAAGCCCGATGCATCGACCTACGCGGCGATGAATATTCTGCTGCTCAATCAGCGGACGGTCGCGCTCGTGGATACGCACGTGAACGACAACCCGGATGCCGAGCAGATCGCGGAATTCACGATCGCGGCCGCGCGGCAGATGGAGTGGCTGAACCTCACGCCGAAGGCTGCGCTGCTGTCGCGGTCGAACTTCGGGTCGGGCAGCGCGGCGTCGGGCGTGAAGATGCGCAAGGCGCTCGAGATCATCCGCGCGCACGCGCCGGATATCGAAGCCGATGGCGAGATGCATGGCGACTGCGCGCTCGATGAGGCGCTGCGTGCGCGGCTGCTGCCGATGTCGCCGCTGAAGGGCGCGGCGAACCTGCTCGTGTGCCCGAACGTC
This sequence comes from Burkholderia sp. Bp8984, assembly GCF_003853755.1. Taxonomy (NCBI): domain Bacteria; kingdom Pseudomonadati; phylum Pseudomonadota; class Betaproteobacteria; order Burkholderiales; family Burkholderiaceae; genus Burkholderia; species Burkholderia sp. Bp8984. The sequence goes on along the minus strand of NZ_QTQN01000013.1, from coordinate 160,904 downwards.
GATGCGGGGAACATCGCTTACAACCTGCTCAAGACGGAAGCCGGCAGCAACGTCGCGGTCGGGCCGTTCCTGCTGGGGGTCAATGCGCCGGTGAACATCCTCACGTCGAGCGCGACCGTGCGACGGATCGTGAACATGACGGCGTTGACCGTGATCGAAGCGAATCGGAACGTGGCGGGTTGAGTTTGGCCCAGGTAGTCGCATGATCGGGGCCGGCTGCGGCCGGCCCTGTCCTGCGAGCGAAGTATTAGAATCGTCGGCAATCGGCTGCCGATTCGGCGGCCGTCCCTGCTCGCGAGAAGACGCGATGAAGGTAACGATTGCATACCTCGACGAACCGCCATTTGGATGGACGGAACCGGATGGCACGGCAACCGGTGCCGACCTCGATCTCGCCGGCGAGATCCTTCGGGCGATCGGTGTCACGCGGATCGAACCTCACCTGACGACGTTCAGTGAACTGCTGCCCGGTGTCGCCGCAGGCCGCTGGGACATGAACGTTCCGCTCTTCGTTACGCCGGAACGCGCCGCCATGGTCGCGTTCAGCGTACCCGTGTGGGGAATCGCGGACGGCTTTCTCGTTCGTGCCGGAAACCCGAAGCAACTGACCGGCTATGCGTCGCTTGCCGCGCGTCCCGATGCACGTCTTGGCATCATAACCGGACAGGTACAGCACGACTCGGCGAAAGCCGCGGGCGTGAGCGAGCATCAGATCACCCTGTTCGACCGGCAAGCCGATGCAATCGACGCGGTGCGCGCCGGCGCGGTCGACGCGTACGCCAGTACTGCGCTCGGACTTCGGATCGTGGCGAAGCGGATGGGCGGCGCATTGCTCGAGGCCGTCGCGCACGAACCGGTAGCGGACCGGATACACCGCCTGCCGCCGTTGGGTGCCTTCTCGTTCAATCGACAAAACAGCGCGTTGCTCGATGCAGTCAACCGGCAGCTGCGCTCGTATCTGGGCTCGCCGGAGCATCGCGCGCGCATGGCGGGATTCGGATTGAGCAGTGCCGAAATCGATCCTGCCCTCCGCTGAAACGGTGCCGCGACGATGAGCACCGGCAACTGGAGAAAGCGCATTCGACATGGTGATGCTGGAAGCTGCGCATCGCGCACGCTTGTGCTGGTGCTAGTGCTCGCGAAAACGGGCGGCGCCGCTGGCGCGCGTCGAGACGCCGAACCGTTTTCCGGAGGGATGTTCGCCGCTCGACACGGTTTCAATACGCCGGTGCGAACTGTCGAGCAGGACTGTCGCTGACGGGTAACGGCCGGCAGCGGCGTTGAACGTCGAAGACGACACCTGGAGGCCATGACGTGACGGACACCGAAAAATACGTGATGGAGTGCATCACCAAATGGGTGTGGTCGGGCTTTAACGACCCCGATGATGTGCGGGAAATGATGGAGGACATCCTGGAGCCGGACTGCGACGCGGATCGGCTGGAAGGTTTCATCGAGTCGGAATTCGAACGCAAGGCTGCGGCAGAACGGTCCTGGCCTCGGGAGACGGATTGCGATCGGCTGGACCGCGTGTTCGATGAACTGGACGACGACGGCATCTGCGCGCTGTCGAACGCCGGATACACGATGTCGGATGGCCACTCGGACGTTTCGGAAGCCGTGCAGGACGCGCCGCAAGGGCGCTATCACGGGTACTGCTTTTATCACGGACAGGATGTCGAAAGAGCGCTGGATGGACACGGCCTCACGCTCGCCTTCGGCGACCTCGCCGGCGACGACGCGCGCGGTTCGGTAGTGGGCCGCCAGGTCGCGGAAGCGCTTGCGCGGGCCGGGTTCGAAACGTCCTGGAACGGGTCTGTCGCCAGTCGTATCGAGCTTCCATCGTTCGACTGGAAAAGACGTCATCGGTAGCATCGGGTGTATAGGCCGGGATCTGACTGGTCGGTCAACGTCAGATTGGGTCTCGGATAATACGATCGTTCGTCGCCAATGGTGGTGATCGACCCACAGCTGACTGTCATGGCAATCCATAGCGGACATAGACAGTGGCGCACCGGGGCTGCCTGCAATCCCGGCTCGGAAAACTAACGAGGTGGCGGCCAGTGCCATCATAGAACTCGCCGATCGTCTCATGCATAATTGGCAAGGTGCTGCGCGCGCCGCTCGCATCGGTCGGTCGTCGAGACGAAAGGGTGATTTTATGAAATTCTGGAGACAGTGCGAGGCAATTGTTCTTGCAATTTCGGTAATATCATTTTGTTCGGCAATCTACTTGTCTTATGACTTTGTCAATTCGCGCTCGAAGGTGCCTGATCCTTCCCAAGGCAGAGTCTATATGCATGACGTCCATGGCCAGATCGCCTACCTTAATAAGAATGAATTCCGCTCCTTGAATGGCTTGTTCTGGATAGCCGGCATTAGTTTAATAATTGGCATTGCTATTGATAGATCCAAGCGCCCCTTTCAGTAACGAGCTTTGGGTCATTTCGCATGTTTGAGTCTAGACAGATCCAGCGAGAATCCCGGCTCATGAAGTGCGCTGACTGCCGACGATGACGTGAGGGGGCGACCGTCCCTTCATGGCTGAACCCGGGCCGACGACCATCGCCTCAGGCCGACCCGCAAGGGACGTTCCGAGTTCTCCGAAGCGGACGTCTGCCGAGATTTATTGGGACTCTAGGGACGATGACCACTTAATTGGTGCCAGGGTTATCCTTTCTACTCCGAGGATTCCGCAGCGCAATAAATAGACCAACTCCGACGACGATACCGAACATCCAACTTAGCATGTGTAACGCATTGGCGGCCCGTAAGATATATGAGACACGGGCCACGCCAAGCATTCCACCACCCGACAATACTATTATCAGTATCCGTATTGCCCACCATAGCGGGGACCGATTTAACCAACTCTCATCCCGGTGCGCCCCCACAAAAGAGATTGTGGTCAGGCTCACAAAAACGGTGGAGAACCATACCCAACACCAGAAAAATGCTAGCAATATAGAATCACCAGGAGCGTACATAGGGACTCTCGGTTGTCTGCGGCTCAGCGCCTATTAGAAAATCCGCCTAGCGTTGTGGCATTCACTTCGTAGTCGGTTGCGATTGTAATGCCACAGTTTATAACGCACAGATTGTTGACGATCTACCAGGTGCCGTTGAACGGCCCTTCTTGGCCGACACCTGCCCGACGCGATCGGCCGCCCCCGACCCGAAGCAGCCGCTATCACTTGCCGAAAGCCGACATTCGTCGTGTCAGTCGGTCTCGCATTGTTGACGATTGCGGATTTTGCGTTGCTGCTCGATGGCGGCAACACCGCCGCGGGTACCATTATTTTCCGTATTCCGCGACAAGTGTGTAGATCAGATCTTCAAATCCTTCGACACTTTCATCGCCGCAGAAGCAGCAAACATCCATTCGCCCATCGTCAAAAACATCGACCTCAACGCGCATTCCTACGAGCGTTACCGAAACCAATATGGCGTCACTGCGATGTCGCGAAAGTGCGTAATAAAGTCGTTTGGCATCCAGTGTTTCGAGCAGTTTGTATACAGGATGACCCATGACTCCTCAAAACTTTTCTTCCAATAACTTTGATGCAGCTTTCAAACATCTATTTTAGACGAAGCTCGGAACTGGCCCGTAGACTGAGGGGCATCACGGACAGTTACTCTTGCTGCAAATGTGTCTCGCTTCGGGCGCATCGACGCAGCCTCCGGATATGTCGCACTTTGGTTTCTAAAATTTATCGCTATTAATCTGGCCCCTCCTTTTCATATTTCTCGTACGGCACAAATAACCGCTCAACCATATCCACACCCGGACTAAATGCCGCACCGACGAGAATCAAGATGATCTGCAGCATAAGATTTAGGTGCCCCCATATCAAATACAAACCCACGCCAAAAGAAACCCATGTCAACAGAAACACAAGACACCGGAGGCGATGTCTCCGATACTGAGATCTTGACAATTTCGGCGGCGTCGGCCACGAGTCACGGAAGATCTTCAACATCATTCTTCCCCTCTATCATTAATTCCCAAGCGACGGATAAATCACCCACGGGCTAACCATAGAGCCAACCCATACCCCGGTTGCAAACGATCAACTTATCAGAGCACCGACTGTGAGGCTGGTCATGGCCGATTCGGGAAGCTGATCGGGACCGCCATCGAACTGAGACTTCCGTCGAATGGATCAAGTTTGTCGATGCCGAACCCCATAAATCTCGGTCTTCCAGTCGAGCAGCAATTCCGCGACGCGTCTGGAATGTCCTGGATTCGTGCCCAGACCCATGCTCTCAGTCGCAACATTGTCGAGGTATGCTGCAATGGACGACGCGTCCAATCCCTCCTGCAACATGGCGAAAACCTTGGGCAGATACCCTTGATATTCGTCGCGTGCCGCGGGGCTGGATGCGACGCCGATTGGGTCCCATACGTAGTACAGAACCTCATCCAATCTCCTGTAAAGCGCTAACTCGGTATCGGCCAATTTTTGCCCCATCGCACCTTTCCTCCTGCCCGCGCCAAGCCATCGATGGACCGGCACAGCAATTGTCAATGATCTAGCCGTCGACGTCGACCGACTGCTCATGGCCACCCGCCGCCCCCTCACCCGCGGAGGAAGCGATGATCGGCCCCACGAACGGCAGTCTGGGCGTGCAATTCGCCCCTCGTCCGAAAACACTTGACCTTGTCACAGTGACAAGGCGTCCACTGTCGGGCGAGGAGGCGTTCATGACCCATCACTATCCCCCGACTTCCCGTCACGCACTGACCACGGCACTCGAGCATCCGGACGCTTCGCTCCGCCTTGCGGCTGCGCTGGGTGCCGGCACGGCTCCCGATCCAGGCCAGATCACGCTACTGGTGAAGCGTTGCGGTGTCGAACCGGATTTCTTCGTTCGCGACATGCTCACCTGGGCGCTCACCCGGCATGCGCAGGACCTGACATTGCCATTGCTGCTTGACGAGCTGCGCTCGCCGTTGGCGCAAGCGCGTAGCCAGGCGCTGCATACGCTCTCGAAGATCGGCGACCCCGCAACCTGGTCAGCGATCACGAGCGGGCACCTACATGACCCCGATCCGGAGGTGGCACGAACTGCGTGGCGCACCGCGGCGGGGCTGGTGCCGACCTGGCGACGAGCCGCCCTGGCACGCGAACTGGTTCGCGAGCTGGGCCGCGGCGACAAGGACCTCAAGCGCAGTCTGAGCCGGGCCTTACTCATGCTTGGAGACGACGCCATGGCCCCGCTCGATGCGGCGGCCCGACACACGAACCCGGCGGTTCGCGTTCATGCCTGCGCGAGCCTCAGGCTCATTGCGGACCCGGAGAGTGCGTTTGTGCTCGATCCAGCCGATGCGTGGCGCGCAAGTGCACCGTTGCCCTACGCCGATGAATAGGCGGGTTGACGGCGATCGATGTGATGAGCCACGTTTTGGCCGAGGTGATGGAAGCCGTTGGCGGTTTGTTAGAATTTTCGAGGCTCGATGGGAGCCAAGGCCGAGACACGACGCGGCGTGAACCAGATGACACCGGAGACAAGTGATGCGCATCAGCGAGTTGGCCAATCGTTCCGGCGTCAGCGCGCGCATGCTGCGGCACTACGACGCGATCGGACTGGTCAGCCCATCGGGACGTACGGAAGCGGGATACCGCGAGTATTCGCAAGCCGATGCCTTGCGCCTGTTCCAGGTGGAGAGCCTGCGTTCGCTGGGCCTTGGGCTGGCCGAGGTGCGTCAGGCGCTCAGCCAACAGGCGCCTCACCCCGATGTGCTCATTGACGCGCTGATGGTTCGCAGCCGCGAGCGGCTGGCCGCAGAGCAAGCGTTGCTTTGCCGGCTGACTTCTGTGTCCGCCACCTCTCCCGAGGATTGGTCAGCAGTGCTTGAGGTCGTGCATCTGTTGAAAGGACTGGAGTCGACGCATGCGCCTGAGAGACAGCGTGCTGCGTTTGACGCGGCGTCCAGCGATGCCCCGCTTGCAGCACTCATCGCCCACGCACTGCTCCAGGAACAGGAGCCGAATGTCGCAGGTGCGCTGCACTGGGCGCTGGGAAGAACCGTAGGCAGCGGCGCCAGCGTACTTGGCGCGGCGCTTCAACAGCCCGATCCGGCAGTACGCGAACGGGCCGTGCTCGCGCTGGCGAAACTCGGCGGTTCCGATGCGGTGGAGACCTTGCGTGGCTCGCTCCTCGACCCCGCGGAGCGCGTGCGGTATCGCGCCGCGCGGGTGCTGGGCGGATGGGGGATACGCGACGCCATTCCCCTGCTGATCGAGCAGGTCCTTGGCGGGACTCACGATGTCGAGGCGGCCGATGCGTTAGCCGATTTGGCGGAAGACCCCGCGATCGCAAGGCAAATTGTGGAGCGCTTTGAAGCAGCGATCTCGGACGGTCGAGCCGATGTCCAGACCCGTGTACGTGTTTGTCAGGCGCTCGCCGAATTCAATGGCACGGCGTCGGCCCTGCTTGCCCGGCTGGCCACCGATCCCGACCCGTCCGTGGCGCGCAATGCGCGTTACGTGATCGGTATTCGCAACGACGCGCCAACGTAGTCGAGTTTGAGTTTGATAGTCGGCCTCTTCCTTGGAGGCGAATGCCCTCGTTTCCTGTCTCTCCCGGATCTGTCGGCGGGGAAATAGTCTGCTCGCTTGCTCGGCAGCAGACGTGCGCTTGTCCGGGAGGGTCTCATATCAGGAGCGGCCGGAGATAGCCGAGAAGCCAGCATTTCGACTTCAGACGCCAAATGTCAGCTGGTGGCCGGCTAACGCCGCACGCGGTCGACCGTCACCGACCCATCTCGGTCGTACGACGCCGGTGCCCGTCGACGGCCGCTTTCGAAGCACAGAAGCCGCCCGACGGAGGGATCGCGGAAAGCAGACTAAACGGCTTGTTGTTGGCGCAGGAACTCCAGCACCATCCGGTTGAATCGCTCCGCGTGCTCCCATTGCGCCCAGTGCCCGCAGCGCCCGAACACATGCAGATCGGCGTTCGGCATACCCCAAACGAGCCGCAGGCCGACATCCATCGGCACGAAACGGTCATCGCGCCCCCAAATCACGAGCGCGGGCGCCTTGATTTCGTTCAGCCGGTGACCGTAGTCTGGAAATTGCTTCGGATTGGCCGCCAGACTCTTCACGAAGTTCTCGAGATGATCGCGCCGCGCCAGCATATTATCGAGCCGCGTCTGCATCAGCTCTTCCGTCATCGTGCTCGCATCGTAGACGAACACATTGAGCATCTTCTTCAGGTTCTCGAGCGTAGGGTTGCGATACAGCCCTTGCAGCAGCTTGATGCCTTCGGTCGGCATCGGCACAAACTGGCTCGGACCGCCCGTGCCGCCGCCCATCAGCACCAGCTTGCCGACGCGCTCCGGATACGACAACGCGAAGGCCACCGCGCTATGCCCGCCCATCGAGTTGCCGACGAGATGCGCGCGTTCGATGCCGAGCGTATCCAGCACGCCTTTCAGCACGCGCGCGTTGAGGTCGGAGCGCGAGCCGGTGCAGACGATCGAATCGCTCTTGCCCCAGCCGGGACAGTCGACGAGGATCACGCGATAACCCGCGTTCGCGAACGCGTCCACATTGCGATGGAAGTTCGCCCAGCCGCTCGCGCCCGGGCCGGAGCCGTGCAGCAGAACGAGCGTTTCCTTGCCCGCGCCGGTGTCGTTGTAGTGCACGCGCAGTTCCGTGCCGCCTTCCACCACGTTCACGTACTTGCTGGTCGCGGCTTCGCTATGAGTCACAGTGTCAGTCATGTCGAGATCCTTCGTCAGATTGATTCGGTTCCAAACGTGCGCGAGCCGTCGGCCGACTCGCGCGGAAATTTCCCGACCACCGCGAGCGCGCCGAGCGCCGCGATCACGATGAGCGGAATGCTGGAGATCACGAGCATCGACGCGCTCTGGCCGAGCGCAAACAGTTGCCCGGCGATCAGCGGGCCTACCATCGAGCCGACGCGGCCGACGGCCACCGCCGCGCCGACGCCCGTGCCTCGAACCCGCGTCGGATACGTTGCACCGGCGAGCGCGTACAGCACTGACTGCGTGCCGACGAGAAACAGGCCCGCCAGCAGGCCGCCCAATGCCATCGACGTGCTGCCGTTCGCGCTGGCGAGCGCAAGCAACGCAGTCGCGATGCCGGTATACATGCCGACCACGACCACCCGCTTGCCGATGCGATCCATCAGGCCGGCGATCACGATCGCACCGACGCCGCCGCCGATGTTGAACATCATCTGCACGATGCTTGCCTGTACCGGCGTGAGGCCGCGCGAGAGCACCATCGACGGCAACCAGTTCATCAAGAAGTACAGCACGATCAGCGTCCCCAGATAGCTGATCCACAGCGCGATGGTCGTCACCGCACGCCCGTCACTGAAGAGCGCGCGCACGATGCCGTCCTTCGACTCATGGGTCGCACCCTGGCCAGCCGCGACGAAGTGCGTCGACTCCTTAATGAAAAGCGCCAGCAGCGGCAAGGTCAGCAGCGGGCCGATCCCGCCGACATAGAAGATATGCCGCCAGGCCTCGACGCTCGGGCTGACGATGCCGATTACCGCCGCGAGCGCCGCTCCGAAGGGCATGCCGCAGTACATCGCGCCGACCGCCGTGCTGCGTTGTCCGGGCGCCGCCGCCTCCGCACACAGCGCGATCAGGTTCGGCATCGCAGCGCCGAGACCGAGGCCCGTGAGAAAGCGCGCGACGAGCAGGCTCTGCAGATCCCACACCTGGGTCGTTGCGATCGAGAATATCCCGAACAGTGCGACCGACATCATCAGCACGCGCTTGCGGCCGATGCGATCCGCGAGCCTGCCGCCAATCGCCGCGCCCGGCAACAGACCGAGCGCGCCGATGCCGAATGCCCAGCCGAGCTGCGCGGCAGCGAGATGAAACTCGCGTGCCATGCGCGGTGCGGCGATGCCGGTGGATTGCAGATCGAGCCCTTCGAGGAGCGCGACTGCGAAGCACAGGCCGATGGTGATGGCGCCGCCGGCGCGCGGGGGGGAAGCCGTTGACGTTTTCATTGATGTCTCCAGGTTGAACGATGCAGCGCTCTTCATGGCGCGTGGCATACCGAATGGTTCAGGCGCGTGCTTCGCGCTTCTTCAGATCGAGCGCGACGTCGACGATCATGTCTTCCTGACCGCCCACCATGCGTCGCTTGCCGAGCTCGACGAGAATGTCGACGGCTTTCAGGCCGTACTTCTTCGCCGCGATTTCAGAATGCCGCAGGAAGCTCGAATACACGCCCGCATAGCCGAGCGCGAGCGTTTCGCGGTCCACCCGCACCGGTCGGTCCTGCAACGGGCGGACGATATCGTCGGCCGCATCGAGCAGGCGATAGAGATCGGTGCCGTGATGCCAGCCAAGGCGCTCGGCCGCCGCGATGAACACTTCGAGCGGGGCATTGCCCGCTCCCGCACCCATGCCCGCCAGGCTCGCATCGATGCGGTCGCACCCCTCCTCGACCGCAACGATCGAGTTGGCCACGCCGAGGCTCAGGTTGTGATGGGCATGCATGCCCGTGTGGGTCTCGGGGCGAAGGACGGCCTTGAGCGCCCTGAAGCGCGCACGGATGTCGTTCATGTTCATCGCGCCGCCGGAATCGACCACGTACACGCAGGTCGCGCCGTAGCTTTCCATCTTCTTCGCCTCGATAGCGAGGTGGTCGGGCGCGGTCATGTGGCTCATCATCAGAAAGCCGACGGTATCCATGCCGAGGCTGCGCGCATATTCGATGTGCTGCTTGGAAATGTCCGCTTCCGTGCAATGGGTCGCGACACGTACGACACGCGCGCCCGCGTCGTACGCGGCCTTCAGGTCGTGAATCGTGCCGATGCCGGGCAGCAGCAGCGTCGCGATTTTCGCGTGCTTCACCACATCGGCTACCGCCTCGATCCATTCCAGATCACTGTGGGCGCCGAAGCCGTAGTTGAAGCTCGAACCCTGCAGGCCGTCGCCATGTGCGACCTCGATGCTGTCGACCTTCGCTTCATCCAGCGCGCGGGCAATGTCCTGCACGTTCTGAATCGAATACTGATGACGGATCGCGTGCATGCCGTCGCGCAGCGTCACATCGGAGATATAGAGTTTTTTGTCCATGATCGAGTGCTCCTTGCTTCAGGCGTTCACGAGCGACGCAGCCATGCGTTCGGCCGTTGCCAGCGCGGCGGAAGTCATGATGTCGAGATTGCCCGCGTAGGCCGGCAGATAATGGGCCGCGCCTTCCACTTCGATGAAGATCGAGGTCTTCAGTCCGCTGAAACGGCCGAGTCCGGGAATATGCAACGGCGCAGCGGAGGGGATGTCGTCGAACTGCACGGATTGCTTCAGGCGATAGCCGGGCACATAGGCCTGGACCGCCGCGGCCATCTGATCGACGGACGTTTCGATCAGCGTCCGGTCTGCCGCTTCGGACAGCACATAGACCGTGTCGCGCATCATGAGCGGAGGCTCGGCCGGGTTGAGCACGATGATCGCCTTGCCCTTGCCGGCACCGCCGACCGCTTCGATCGCCTTCGACGTCGTCTCGGTGAACTCGTCGATGTTGGCGCGCGTGCCAGGTCCCGCCGACTTGCTGCTGATCGACGCGACGATCTCCGCGTAATGCACCTTCGCGACCCGCGACACTGCCGCGACCATCGGGATCGTCGCCTGTCCGCCGCACGTGACCATGTTCACGTTCGGCGCATCGAGTTGCGCGTCGAGGTTCACCACCGGCACGCAGTACGGGCCGATGGCAGCGGGCGTCAGATCGATCATGCGGATGCCTGGCTTGAGCGTGCGCAGGAACGCGTCGTTCGCCACATGTGCGCCGGCAGACGTCGCATCGAAAACGAAGTCGATCTGGTCGAACACGGGCAGGCGCGCAAGCCCTTCCACGCCGTCATGCGTCGTCGCCACGCCGAGCTTCGCCGCGCGCGCGAGACCGTCCGAGGCCGGATCGATGCCGACCATCGCCGCGACCTCGAGATGCCGGCTGCGACGCATGATCTTTATCATCAGGTCGGTGCCGATGTTGCCCGATCCGATGATCGCGGCTTTGCACTTGGTGTTGTCTGCTGCCATGGAAATGTCTCCGTCCGTCATTCGCTGAAACTGGCGCGCACACCGCCGAGCCCTTCGATGTGTGCCGTATAAGTGCCGGCCGCGTTCACCGCGACCATCGGGCCGAGCGCACCCGTCAGCACGATGTCGCCGGCGCGCAGCGGCGTGCCGAGTCGAACCATCCGATCCGCGAGCCACGCAGCCGCATTCAGTGGATTGCCGAGGCACGCACTTCCATTGCCGCGTGAAAGCACTTCGCCGTCCTGCGTGAGCGTCATGGCACACGCGCTCAGCTCGATATCGCGCAGCAGCACCGGCCGGCTACCGAGCACGAACAGCGCGCTCGACGCGTTGTCCGCGACGGTGTCGAAAAACCGGATATCCCAGTCGCGAATGCGACTGTCGACGACCTCGATCGCGGCCACCGCATACGCGGTCGCCGAGATCAGATCCGCGAAGGTGTGTTTCTCGGCGGTCAGGTCGCGTTCGAGCACGAGTGCGATCTCCGCTTCGACCTTCGGCTGAATCAACGATGCGAGCGGCATCGGCTGGCTGTCGCCGTAAGCCATCGACGCGAACAACGCGCCGAAGTCGGGCTGATCGACGCCGAGTTGCTTCTGCACCGCGGGCGAAGTCAGGCCGATCTTCCTGCCGACGATGCGCTCGCCGTTCGCCGCGCGCAAGTCGTTGTTGATTTGCTGGATCGCGTACGCGAGTGCCGGATCGCCTTCGGGACACGTATCGCGCAGTGGCGCGATCGTCCGACGCAAGGACTGCGCCTCACGCAGGCGCGCGGCCATCGAAAGAATGTTGCTGTCATCCGACATGGTTCTATCTCCTGGAAAGAGTCCGTTCTCGCGCGTGCATCGCGCCGAAGCCCGCGATCCATTCCGGAATCGCACGGTAGTAATCGATCGATGCCTCGTAACGACCGCTCGCCGCAAGCGCACCGAATGCCGCAACCCACGTGCGGATCTCATGTGCGGACTTGCCTGCCTCACGCGTGATCGCTTCGTTCATGAAGCCATCGGCGGCGGTGAGTTCACCGCGTTCGAGCAGTTCGAGAAATTTCTGGTCCCATGCGGGATTGAGCGGATGCAGCCGGCTGTCACCCGCCGCGAATGCCTTGGCCGCCGCGACGGTGCGCGACTGCCGCGCATTGCGCGACTCCGGCGACGGGTTGCGCCCCGCGATCAACCGTTCCGCGACGACATCGTCCGCGCCCGAGATTTCCGGCACCGGCGGCTCATGCGAAATACCGCCCGAGCCGATCAGCAACACGCGCCGCGGCATGCGCGCGACGGCACGGCCGATCGCATCGCCGAGCAGCCGGGCGCGGCGGCACGACGCCATCGGCGGCGCAACCGAGTTGATGAAAACGGGCACCACTGGATAACGGTCGATGCCACCGGTGAGTACCTCGAGCGCCTGCGCGCAGCCGTGATCGACCTGCATGCGATACGAAACGGCTACGTCGATATCGCTCGCGAGTGCGGCATCGGCGAGCGCGAGCGCCACATCGCGCGCGACGGGCAACGGGCCGGCCGCGCTGCCGAAATCGCCGATGGCCGTCGCACTCACGCCGATGCAGAACTGCGGCATCACGTCGTAGAAAAATCCGTTGTAGTGGTCCGGCGCGAACACGATCACCAGCTCCGGATCGAACGCATCGACCCGCTCGCGCGCCGCGCGCTGCACCAGTTCGACTTCCGCGACGACTTCCGGACTGGGGTCGAAATACCCGTGCAAGGGCGTGTGCGACATGCATTCGAGATGAATCGGCATCTCAGGCCCCTACCAGGTCGGCGGCGTGCGCGAACGTCGCGCCATTGGCCGTCGCGCCCGTTGCCATCACAAGCGACAGCCGTTGCGCAAGCTGCGACACGCAACCCGATACACATTGCGGCGAGCACATGCCGGCCACGAAGCGGTCGGGCCGCAACAGCACGACCGATTCGGGCACGCGCGCGAACCAGTCGCGCAGGCGTGAGTCGACATCGCCAACGGCGATCACGTCGTCGGGCACGTCGTCGTGGAAAGCGAGCTGCGGGTCGGGCTTCGCGATCACGAAACACCCCCCAAGCGCGTTCCAGATGCGGCGTGCCTCGGGAGTCAGGCCGAAGGTCGGGTCCGTGCCCCACCCCACGATCGCGAAGCGGTTGCCGATCGCATCGTCGAGCCGGACGATGCTGCCATCCACCAGACGCACGCGTGGCTGGATGAACATGCGACCCACAGGAGTGCCAGCCTGCGCATCGCGGCCGTGCACCATCCGCCCGATCAGCGATTCACGTTTCTCGCTCATCAAACCGACCAGCCTGCCGAACGCGCCGTGTCCGCGCTTCGCGATCATGCGCGAGAGCAGCCCTTCGGACCGCGTGCGTCGCGCCAGAAGCACGACGCCCTCTTCATAGCGCGGCATCGGCTTGAAGCGCATCTCGACGAAATAGCGCTTCATGGAGGGCAGCACATCGAAGCAGCGCACGAACGCGTCACGCACTTTCGATCCGAAGAAGCTCGTCGGCGCGAAGATATCGCCCGCGACTTCCGACAGGTGGATCATCGAGCGCGCATGGGCACGCCGCTCCGTCGTGTAGGTACCGAGCAGCGCGTCGTGCGCGGTGCCTTTCACGACCATCGCAAGCTTCCAGCCGAGATTGCTCGCGTCGCGAATGCCGCTGTTGTAGCCCTGCCCCTGCCACACCGGCATGATGTGCGCTGCGTCCCCCGCGAGCAGGATGCGCTTGACGCGGAACGTGCTCGCGAGCCGCGCGTTGTGCGTATAGACCCGCCGGCGAATGTAGTCGACCTTGTCAGGATCGTCGACGACCCCGCGCACCAACGCCGCCATGTTCTCCGGCTTCGACAGTTCCTCCTCCGTCTCGCCCGGCATCACCATGAATTCGAAGCGCCGGATGCCGTGCGGCAGCGCCGCCGAAACGTAGGGACGCCGCGCGTCGCAATGCAGATAGACATGCGGAGAGCCGATCGGGTCGTTGCGCACGTCGATCACGATCCATTGATTCGGCTTCGTGCGGCCTTCGAACGGCACGTCGAGCGCGCGGCGCACAAAACTGTTGCCGCCGTCCGCGCCGACCATGTACGCGGCGCGAATCGTTGTCTTCGCACCGTTCGCGTCTGTCACGTCGAGGGTCACCCCGCTCTCGTCCTGCGCGAAGCTGTCGACGCTGTGGCCAAGCAGCGTCGATACATTCCCGAAACGCCCGAGACCGCGGTACAGAATCTGATCGGCGAGCGGCTGGATGAAGGCATTGCGGCGTGGCCAGCCGAACTCGTCGGTGCGCGGCTCGATCGACGCGAAGCACTTCCCTTTCAGCGTGAAGCGCATCCAGTGATTCGGCGTGGTGTGCGGCAGCAGCTCGTCGACAAGGCCGACCGACTGGAATACGCGCAGTGCTTCGTCGTCGAGGCCGATGGCGCGCGGATAGTCGATGATCTGCGCGAGCTTCTCGATAACGACGACGCGCACGCCCTGCAGGCCGAGAATGTTCGCGATCATCAGGCCGACCGGGCCCGCGCCGATGATGGCGACATCTGCGTCGATCGAACGATGTGTCGTTTCGTGAGGATGAGCGCGGCCGTTGCCGGCCGCCGGTTCAAAGGCGGGGCGCATGCTTGTCTCCTGACTGGGCTTGTCCGATGTGCTGAACCGACGAAGCGCCTGGCTCTCGATCGTTCAGCTTATGAGCGCAGTTTATGGACGGCGGAAAACACCCTCAACAAAATCTCCGGAATGTGCATAGAATGCACATTATTGATTTCAATGGGATTTTTCCGTGACGACCTACACGAACGTGCGCGGACTGGCGCGCGGCCTCCAGGTACTGCGGGCTCTGAATGCGATGGAAAACGGACGCGCGACGAGTCAGCAGATCGCCGATCTGACCGGCCTGCATCGCACTACGGTGCGCCGCCTGCTCGAAACGTTGATGGAGGAAGGATTCGTGCGCCGCAGCACATCGGACGACAGCTTCCGCCTGACGCTCGCCGTGCGTTCCTTGAGCGAAGGCTTCACCGATACCGAGCGCATCGCCACCGTGGCGCCGCCGATCATGGGGCAGCTGCTGCAGCGCGTCGCGTGGCCATCCGATCTGACCACGCCCGATGGCGACGCGATGATCATCCGCGAGACGACGCACCGCTTCAGCCGGCTGTCGTTTCATCGCGCGATGGTAGGGCGGCGTTTGCCGATGTTGCTGACGGCTGCGGGCCGCGCCTACTTCGCCATGTGCCCCGATGAGGAGCGCGAGGATATTCTGGACCTGTTGCGCTCCGGCGCGGGCGGTGAAGAACAACAGGCGCTCGCGAGAAACGATACGCTCGTGCGCAAGCTGATCCGGCGTGTGCGCGAGGATGGTTTCGGATCGAATCACGGCGACTGGACCGCGCAGGCGAAAATCGGCGCGGTGGCAGTCGCGATCAGCGCGGACGAACGCGTGATCGCCAGTCTCAATGTCGTCTTCCTGTCGCGCGCGGTAAGTCTCGAAG
The DNA here is from genome assembly GCF_003853755.1 of Burkholderia sp. Bp8984. NCBI lineage: Bacteria > Pseudomonadati > Pseudomonadota > Betaproteobacteria > Burkholderiales > Burkholderiaceae > Burkholderia > Burkholderia sp. Bp8984. The sequence goes on along the minus strand of NZ_QTQN01000013.1, from coordinate 145,375 downwards.
ATGCCACTCGCCGCTATGTGCCCGAGCTGCAAAAAGCAGCATTGGATATCGCCGAAGCATTGAGGCAGGAACCAGCAACGCGTCCCCGTGCATCAACGTAGGCACCTGGACCGGCTGAATGTCGTGAACGGAGCCGAACGGTCACGCAAATGACTATGTGCCGACCGCGCCGGACAATCGCGGCGGCATTCGGAAAACGCGGCGCATCGGTGACCCGTGATCGGATCGATCTCGTCACGTCATGCGCCGCAATTCATGCCTGGATCGGCGACGCGCTACAGAACGCGCTACAGCACCCGCTCCAGCGCACTCGCGAACCGCGCAACCGCCGCATCGACATCATTCAGCTTGTCCAGCCCGAACAAGCCGATCCGGAAAGTCTTGAAATCCGCCGGCTCATCGCATTGCAACGGCACGCCGGCCGCGATCTGCATGCCGACATCGGCGAATTTCTTGCCGGACCGGATATCGTCGTCATCGGTATAACAGACGACGACGCCCGGTGCCTCGAAGCCTTCGGCCGCGACACTCCGGAACCCCTTCTCGGCGAGCAACGCACGAATCCGCGTGCCGAGCTCCAGTTGTTCCGCCCTCACCTTGTCGAAGCCGTACGCGTCCGTTTCCTTGATCACGTCGCGCAGCGTCGCGAGGCTGTCCGTGGGCATCGTCGCGTGATACGCGAACCCGCCGTTTTCGTACGCTTCCATGATCTGCAGCCACTTGCGCAGATCGCACGCGAAACTGGTGCTCGTCGTCGCATCGATGCGCTCGCGGGCGAGCGCACCGAGCATCACCAGCGCACAGCCGGGCGACGCGCTCCAGCCCTTTTGCGGTGCGCTGATCAGCACGTCGACACCGCTCGCCTCCATGTCGACCCAGATCGTGCCGGACGCGATGCAATCGAGCACGAACATGCCGCCGACCGCATGCACGGCGTCGGCGACCGCACGCAGATACGCATCGGGCAGCATCATCCCCGACGCGGTTTCGACGTGCGGCGCGAACACCAGATCCGGCTTGTGCTCGCGAATCGCCGCAACGACTTCATCGATCGGCGCCGGCGCAAAGGCGGCCTGTCTGCCCGCTTCGACCGGACGCGCCTTCAGCACGATCGACTCGGACGGAATGCTGCCCATGTCGAAAATCTGCGACCAGCGGAAACTGAACCAGCCGTTGCGGATGACGAGGCACTTCCTGTTCGTCGCGAACTGCCGGGCCACGGCTTCCATGCCGAACGTCCCGCTGCCCGGGACGATTGCGACCGCCTTCGCGTTGTAGACCTTCTTCAGCGCAGCGGAAATGTCGCGCATCACGCCCTGGAAGCGCTGCGACATGTGATTGATCGACCGGTCGGTGTACACGACCGAGTATTCGAGAAGCCCGTCGCGGTCGACATCGGGAAGTAATCCTGGCACGTTCGCCTCCGGTAAAGGACATGGGATGAGCGCGAGCGGTGTTCATGAGCGGATGCCGCTGCGCCGATGCAACGCTGCTTTTCTCTGATAGACGAACGATTCTAACGAAAGCTGTCCGCTCGTTGGAAATTTCGGCGCTTGTCTCATGCACGGCACATCCGGTGTCGTGCGCGCGACGGGTAGCCGCGCTATGGACGCGATGCCAGCAACCTGATCCCAGCGACCCCGAATACGACGGCCAGACACCCGTCCAGTGCCTTGTGGGTTCGCATGTAGATCCTTCGAACCGGCTCCATGGAAAACAGCCATGCATAACCGGCGAACACGCCGCACCCAATGGCCGCACAACCCACGACCAGTGCACCTTGTGACTGCCGGGTGCCGCCGGACGACAGCGCAACGATCGAAACCCACACGAGGATCGCCTTCGGATTGATGAGATGAAGCATCGCACCGCGGCAATAGATGCTGGTCAACGTCGGCGTTCGCGCCGTTTCGGATACGGCGGGCGGCACCCGTCCGAGCGCATTGCGCGCCGACTTGAATGCAAGCCACAAGAGATACAGTCCGCCGAAAATCCTGATCGCGACGATGAACGGGGCATACGCGATCAGCGCAGCCGATACGCCCAGCACGGCCACACTCGCCCACAACATCGAACTCGACAGGACGCCAAGCGAGAACGTCAATGCCGCCTTTCGGCCGTGATTCGCCGCGATGGACATGATGGCGAGATTGCTCGGTCCGGGGCTCGCGGTACCGACGAAATAGATTGCATAGGCAAACAGCAGGTCGGTCGCGAGGTGGGCATTGGCCGTCATGTTCTGGATTCCGCAACGAAAAGTGGCCGGATGATCGGACACAGGCGCAGCCGGCGAAAGAGGCAATATCGCCATCTTCCGTTGAATTTCGGACAAGCCGGCGAGACCGCATCGATGCACGCTACCGCGCCGTTGTCGACGCGCTCCGCCGCAAACGAGGCGGAGCGCGTCGCCCGTCACGCGCGCAACGGTCTCAACCCGGCACGCACTTCATTCGCGAAGATCATCGGTTCTTCCCATGCCGCGAAGTGCCCGCCTGTTGCCGGTTTGTTGAAGTAAATCAGATTGTGATAAGCCCTCTCGGTCCAGCTCCGCGGCGCCTGGTAGTTTTCCCCCGGAAACGCGCTCACCGCCGCCGGCACGCCGACGTCGGCCGCTAGGAAGAAGTTCGCATGCGATTCCCAGTAGAAACGCGCCGCCGAGACGCCCGTGTTCGTGAGCCAGTAAAGCGTGATGTCGTCGAGCACGTCGTCCCGTGTCAGCGCGCCGGCCGAGTGGCCGTTGACCGGGCGACCCTGCACGGCCGCGCTCAGCGCTGCCGCCGGCTGGCCGTAACCGTCTCCGTGGTCGAGCAGCCACGAAGCCAGCGCGACGGGCGAATCGGCGAGTCCGTACAACGTCTGCGGGCGCGTACCCATTTCAATCGCGTAACCGCGCTTCCTCTTGAAATTGGCGCTCAGCTGTTCATATGCGTGCCGCTCTTCGTCCGACAAGCCGGCAGGTGCGGGATCGCCGGCCGTCAGCGACTTCAGAATTTCCGCCGGCACGGACGCCGGGAAATTCACATGAATGCCCATCAACTCAGGCGGCGCCTGTTTCGCCATGATGTTCGTGACGATGCCGCCGAGGTCCCCGCCCTGCGAAGCAAAGCGCGCGTAGCCGAGCCGTTTCATCAGCGTCACCCATGCGCGCGCCGTGCGCTCCGGCCCCCATCCCGTCGTCGTGGGTCGCGCCGAAAAACCATAGCCGGGCAGCGACGGAATCACGAGATGGAACGCATCCGACGCCGGCGCGCCGTACGCAGTCGGATCGACGAGCGGCGCGATGATCTTGAACTGCTCGATGATCGAGCCGGGCCAGCCGTGGGTCACGATCAACGGCATCGCATTCTCGTGCTTCGAACGCACATGGATGAAGTGGATGTCGAGGCCATCGATTTCGGTCACGAATTGCGGGTACGCATTCAGCGTCGCTTCGCACTTGCGCCAGTCGTAGTCGCTCGCCCAATACCGCGCGAGCGCCTGAATGGTCGCAAGCTGAATGCCCTGCGACTCGTCGGCCACGGTCTCGCGGTCCGGCCAACGCGTCGCGTTGATGCGCTGCCGCATGTCGGCGAGCTGCGCGTCGGGCACATGCACCCGGAATGGCCGGATCGCCGATCTGTCGCCGCGTGCGGGTTCCGCGGTGCCGATTGCCGGGCTGGTCTGCGCGAGCGCCAGGCGGCTCAGCGAGCCGGCCGCCAGTGCGGCGGCCGCGATACCGACAAAGCGCCGGCGCGACAACGACGTCGTCACGTTGCGACCGGCACCGGCAGGCGCGCTTTCGGCGCCCGACATCAGGAGCGGCCGATCATCGGCAGCGTTCGTTTTCATATCACACACCTTTCAAGGAAAGATTTCATCGCACCCTTACATGCATATGCACATGTTGCGATCAAGAAAATGCGCGTTCATGCGACGACTGCCGGCCCCGATCGGCAAGCCGAATGTTCGGCAACGGCCGGGCAAGCCCGCGCATCACGCAGCCGCGGCACGCCAATCGTCCGCGCCCGCGTCATATCCGGCCACCGGCTGCGCGACGCGTTCGTGAACATGCGCGGTCGGCGTACGGTCGATCATCAGGCTCAGCAATTCCGAGCGGTTATAGTGACCGGCCGCGTCCATCAGCATCTTGCGACGGTCGATCAGCGAGAAGTCCAGATCGACGATGACCTCGCCCTCGCCCGATCGAAGCGGCTCGGCCATCAACATGCCGTCGGGCGACACGATCGTCGTGAAGCAGCCGCCCGAGATCGGGCCGATCGCGCAGCCGGTGTCCTTCATGATTTGCGCCTGCTGGTCGGCATCCAGCCACGCCGTTGCATTGACGACGAACGCGCCGGACTCGAGCGCATGCTGCCGGATGTTGATCTCCATGCGCTGCGCGAAGCCTTCCCCGAAGGCCGAACCCGGATACATCGCCGAATGAATCTGCTCGCCGTCGGCGATCATCGCGTAGCGCGCGAGCGGATTGTTGTGCTCGAAACACGCGAGCTGCCCGATACGGCCGACGGCGCTGTCGACCGCCCGCAGCCCCGATCCGTCGCCCTGCCCCCAAACCATGCGCTCGAAGTGCGTCGGCGTGATCTTGCGACGGCGCTGGATCAGTTGCCCGTCCGCGTCGAACAGCAATTGCGCGTTGTACAGCGTGCCGCCGTCGCGCTCGTTGACGCCGATGGACACGACCATGCCGGCCTTGCGTGCTGCTTCGCCGATCGCATCGGTCGCGGCGGACGGCACGGTGACGGCCTGTTCCAGCAGCCGAAGATGCTCGGTACCGGACAGCAGTTCGATGCCCGTCTGAACGGCCGCGAAATACGGGTAATAGGGGACGACCGTTTCGGGAAAAGTGGCGAATTGCACACCTTGCCGGCCAAGGTCGTGGATCTTCTCCACGACCTTGGCGACGGTGGCTTCACGACTGTAGAGCACCGGGCTGAACTGGACAGCGGCGGCCTTGACGACTTTCATGACACACTCCTTGGACAATGCGCGGTGCGGCACTCCGCTCGCGACTGGCGCATTGGAGCAGGCGAACGTATCCCGTTCTTGTCGGAAAGTCGGCGATGTGTATGCGTACGTATCCGCGTCTGTTGCAGATACTTCGGGATACAAATGGAGCACCAGGAGCGGCGCGATTCCATTGCGATCGGCAACGCGACGTCGCGACGCTCAATCGCGCCGATCGCGTGGTTCGGCTTGCACGCTCTTTGCCGCAGCACGCGAGAACTGCACTTGATATTCGCTCGGCGACAACCCCGTCTTGCGCTTGAACAGTTGCCGGAACGTACTGACATCGCTGTAACCGACGCGCTGACTCACGTCCTCGAGCCCGATCGGCCGTGTTTCCAGCAGACGTTTCGCAACCTCGACCCGCAGATTCTGCAGATACGTCAACGGCGCGAGGCCGACCGCTTCCTTGAAGCGACGATTGAGCGTACGTTCGCTGACGGCAAGCGATGCCGCCAGATCGCCGAGCCGGAATCCTTGCTGCAATGTCGCTTCCATCCGCTGCTGAGCGCGCGCCACGAGCGTGTCGGTATGCCCGTGTTCGTCGAGAAGCGTGGCAAAGGAGGCCTGCGACGTCCGGTTCATGTCGATCAACAGCGCCTTCGCGGTCATCGTCGCGAGTTCTCCGCCGGCGCAGGCTTCGACGAGATGCACGGCGAGGTTCAGATAGGACGTGACGGAGCCGCCCGAGATGATCCCGTCTTGCGCGAGCAGCAGCTCGTTCGCGCGGACTTCGACACGCGGATAGCGGCGCGCGAAATCCGCTGCTCTCGCCCAGTGCGTCGTCGCGACGCGGCCATCCAGCAGGCCCGCCTCGGCAAGCAGGTAATTCGCCGTGCAATACGCGGCGAGCATCGCGCCTGCCTTGTGTTGACGCCGCAGTGCGGAAGTCAGTTCGCTCAACTGCTCGCGATGCCCGAGGAACTCGTCGATCCGCGAAAAGAAAGGCGCCGTCAGCAGCACGGCGTCGGCTCGTTTGCGCGGGTCGATCTTGCCGTCGACCGGAATGATCTGACCTGACGCCGCCTTCACCGGTTGCCCGTCGAGCGACTCCACGCGCCATGCGAACAACGGCGCGGACGACGCGCCCGGTTCCGCCCGGCGCGCATGAAACTGATTTGCAGCGCTGAAGACATCGACCGGGCCCGCGACGCCGGACGCCAGGATTCCGTCATAGACCCAGATGCGGATGATCGCCATTGCGTGTCCGAATTTCCTTGAATAGTGGCGATGCTGCCACTTTCCTGCGCCCGCGTAAACCGCGACGATGGCGCCATCCGATCAACCGAAAACAGGAGCATCCCATGCCGATGATCGATGCGATGTGGCCCGACCACGCACTGACGCCCGATGCTGAAGCCCGCCTCATCAGGGAACTGACCGATATCCTCATCGAAGCAGAAGGGTACGATCCCGCGAGCCCGGTCGTTCAGCGCGTGACCGTATTCCATCTGCACCGGCCGGCCGCGATCTACATCGGCGGCGAACGTACCGATACGGTGCGCTACCGGATCATTCCTTCGGTTCCCGAAGGGCAATACACCGACGAATCGCGCCGCTCGCTCGTCCGACGCGTCACGGAAGCCGTGGCACGCGCGGAAGGCCGGCCGTTCGACGATGTCGCACCGCGCGTCTGGATCTTTCCGACCGAGATACCGGACGGTGCGTGGGGAACGCGCGGCGCGATCTGGACGCTGCCCGATATCCACGCGCTGCTCGCGGGCGAACCGGAGCGCGACGCGGGCGCCGAGCGCCTTGCGCGACGGCGCCGAGAAAAGGCACGCGTTGCGCTCGCGGCAGCGCTCGATGCCGCAAACGCAGGTGTCACGCGCAACGCGTGCAAGGAGTAACCGCCATGAAATTCAACGACACGGCCCCGATGATGGCACCAGCCGACGGTCCACCGCGGTGGCTGGCGCGCCTGGCCGAAAACGCGACGCTGGAAGCCACCGTGCTGAAGCGCCCGATCGACGGGCGAGCCGACATTCTCTCGGTGATCAAGCACGCGGTCTCGCTCTACGAGTTCCAGCAGCATGCTTACAAAGGCATGATCGGCAACGAACTTTATCTGGAATCCTATCGTTCACGTATCAATGGCGTGCCGATCGAGACGGTGGTCGTCGCCCATATGAACGAGCAAGGCGATACGGATTCCGTCGTCATCAATCATCGACCGCTCGATGCCGCACTACTCTTCTCGCAATTGATGCGCGAGCGCGTGGACGAGCGCTTTCGCGCGTGTTATCTATCGGAACGGGAAGCCGCCGCGCTCAATGCGGCAGCCGTCCCGCCACCGGGCCCGGGGCCGCAGGATGAAACGCCTTCTTCTTGATTTGACGGCAGCTTGCTTGCTGCTCGCTTTCGCAGGAGTCTCCATGGCACATTCCGCTGCGTTGCCGACCACGCCCATCACGAAGATACTGGCGATCGGTACGTTTCCTCCCGGCACGGACATGCAGCACGTCCAGACCATTCTTCCGACCGAAGTCCGCGAGACGACACAGCTGTATCTCGCGGGCAAGATCGATCAGTGGTATTCCCTGCAGGACCGGCCCGCGGTCGCGTTCGTCCTGAACGTGACGGACACGGGTGAAGCGCATGAAATGCTGGAACGACTCCCGTTGGGGAAGGCTCACCTCATGACGTTCACGCTGCTCCCGATCGGCCCGCTCAAGCCATTGAGCAAGCTCTTGAATCCTCCGGCGGCTCAGTAGAAACCCCTGCACCCCGCCATCTTTCGAAACAGCGAAGCGCACCGTGTGCCGCGCGATGTCGCACCGAACGAGATCCTCGATCATGACTCGACCCGTAACGAAAACACCCGCCTCTCCCGCCGCCGCTGCGGGTTCTTCAACGTGCCCGACCGTGCCGGCGCCATCGTCGCCGGAACCCACGGTCGATGTCGGCGACGTGCAGGTCGATGCCGACATCACGCTGCGCCGCATGGTCTACCGCCCCGCACGATCGAAGGGCATCGTGCTGTTCCTGCACGGCTTCCCCGAGACGATGTATGCGTGGAAGCCGATTGCCGAATCACTGTCCTCCGACTACGAGGTGCATGCGTTCGACTGGCCAGGCTACGGGCAATCGTCGCGTCCGCGCGCCGATCGCTTTTCGTACGCGCCGAGCGACTATGCCCGTGTGCTGCGAGACTACATCCGTACGTCGGGCATCGATGGTTCGAGACTGTTGATTTATGCGACGGATATCGGTGCGCTTCCGGCGCTGCTGGCAGCGTTGGAACAACCGGATATCGCGCGGGAAATCATCGTTGGCGACTTTGCCCCGTTCAACCGGCCGCAATATATGTACGAAAGCCTGCAAGGCCTGAAGTCGAAGCCTTCATCGGATATCGTGCGCGCCGCCATGAACAGGAATCGCGACGAAATCCTCGCAAACACGTTCTTCCGGGGCATGGAGGATGACGAGCGCTACACGTTGCCCGAGGAATTCATGGACGACGTGGCGAAGGGATGGGACGGTGACTTGACCGCGGCCGACGCCTTTTTCCACTACTACGCATGCTTCACCCGGGATCAGGACTACTTCGAAGCCAATATGGCAAAGCTGAAAGTCCCCGTTAAGGTTGTGTGGGGCGGGAAGGACATCTATATCAAGAAGGAAATGGGCATCGAGTACGCGGACCGAAACGGGGTGAACATTTCGATTCTTCCGGAACTGGGCCACTTTCCGCATCTGCAGGCGCCCGCCCGGACGGCGAACGAAGTTCGGGCTTCGTTCGGCGAGGCGAGCGATCGCGCGACCAAGTAGCGGACAACGGGGGACGACTCCGCTCCCGCCGGGCGATTCAATCGCACCGCCGATCACTTCGGCCATCGCCAGCCGGGATCGGACCGGCATTCGGCGAAGTAGCCGGACCGTCAGGCCGACGCGTCGAAACGCAACATCGTGAAACCGGGCTTGCGCTCCGAGGGCACGGGAACATAATCTTTAACGATACCGGCGGACGTAACGAACGATTCCGCCCGGGTTCCCTGACGTCCTGCGATGAACATCAAAAGCCGTGCCCACCAGCACACGGCCCGCCCGCCCCGCAAGCCCGATGCCGGCCTGCTGCGGTGGATCAACGGACTCGCCGCGGCGCGCACGTATCGATTGCATTGGCTGCCGCACGATCTGCTTGCCGGCGTCACGCTCAGTGCCGTGCTCGTGCCCGCCGGCATGGCGTACGCGAACGCAGCGGGCCTGCCCGCCGTCAACGGGCTCTATGCGTCGCTTGCCGCGATGCTCGCGTACGCGCTCTTCGGCCCCAGCCGCATCCTCGTGCTCGGCCCCGACTCCGCGCTGGTTGCGCTGATTGCCGCAAGCATCACGCCGCTTGCTCACGGCGATGCCGCGCATGCGCTGGCCCTTGCCGGCGCGCTCGCGATACTCGCGGGCGCGATCTGCATCGCGGTCGGGGTGCTCAGGCTCGGATTCGTCACCGAGCTGCTGTCGCTACCCATCCGGTACGGTTTTCTGAACGGCATCATGCTGACGATCAGCATCGGACAATTGCCCAAGCTCCTCGGCTACAAGGGCAACGGCGAATCGTTCATCGAGCAGGTGCGCGACGTGGTCGCCGGCATCGCGGCATCGAAGGTGAACGCAACGTCGTTCGCACTCGGTGTCGCCGCGCTCGCGCTGATACTCGCGTGCAAACGGCTCTGGCCCAGGATGCCGGGTGTGCTGCTCGCCGTGGCGGGCGCGACGGCGGTGGTGATGTGGTTCGATCTGTCGACGCGCGCCGGCGTTGCAACCGTCGGTGCGGTCCCGCAAGGCCTGCCGGTGCCGCGCATCCCCGACGTGAGCTTCGACGACTGGCTGCATCTCGCGGGCAGCGCAGCGGCGATCGCGCTCGTTTCGTTCACGGATATCAGCGTGCTGTCCCGCACCTACGAACTGCGCAACGACACCAGCGTGGACCGGAATCACGAATGCATCGCGCTCGGGCTGTCGAACCTCGCCGCCGGCCTGATGCAAGGGTTCGCGGTGAGCGCGAGCGGCTCACGCACGCCCGTCGCGGAAGCGGCGGGCGCGAAGACGCAGGCGACGGGCGTGGTGGCTGCCGCGGTCGTTGCCGCACTGCTGCTGTTCGCGCCGCGCGCGCTTGCGCACACGCCACAATCCGCGCTGGCCGCCGTCGTGATCGCGGCATGCGTGAACATGATCGAGGTGCGCGGCGTCGTGCGGCTTTATCGGCTCCGCAAAAGCGAGTTCGTGCAGGCGGTGGCGTGCTTCGTCGGCGTTGCAGCCGTCGGGGTCGTGAACGGCATTGCGCTGGCACTGCTGCTCACCGTGCTGTCGTTTCTATGGCGCGCGTGGCGGCCTTACGATGCCGTGCTCGGGCGGGTCGACGGCACGAAGGGCTATCACGACGTGTCGCGCCATCCGGACGCGCGGCGCGTGCCCGGGCTCGTGCTGCTGCGCTGGGATGCGCCGCTCTTTTTCGCGAATGGCGAAATCTTTCGGGAACGGGTGTTGCGCGCGGTCGATGAATCGCCGGAGCCGGCACGCTGGATCGTCATCGCGGCGGAGCCCGTGACCGACATCGACCTCACGGCTGCCGATGTCCTCGAACGGCTGCATCTTGAACTTGCCGCGCGGCAGGTCAAGCTGGTCTTCGCGGAGCTGAAAGGCCCCGTCAAGGACAGCCTCAAACATTACGGCATGTACAGCATGTTCGGCGACGACAACTTCTTTCCGACGATCGGCGCAGCGGTAAGCCGTTATGTGGACATGCATCGAATCGAGTGGCACGACTGGGAAGACTCCCGGGGATCGGCGGGGAACTGATGGTCGGCAACATATCGGAGGCGGTATGGAACGAGAGCTGAAGCTGCGGGTTTCCGCAAAGAACCTCGACAAGTTGCGCCACGCGCCGTTGCTTGCGCCGTCCAACGGCGCCGGTGCGACTCAACAGCTGACGAGCACGTACTTCGACACTGCCACGCTCGCATTTCACCGGTGCGCGGCTTCCCTGCGGGTGCGTGCGGCCGGCAACCACAGAGTCCAGACGTTGAAACTGGAAGGATCGGCCCGGGCCGGCCTGTTCGAGCGGGACGAATTCGAGACGCCCGTCGACGGCGACGTCCCCGATCTGACACGGCTGCGGGACACGCTCCCCGATGACACCGAGTGTGGCCGCCTGGTTCGCGACCAGGCCACGGCACCGGATCTTCAGCCCGTGTTCGTCACGCGGATCAAGCGGCGGGTTCTACCGCTGCGCCTGCCTTCCGGCGACGAAGTCGAGGTCGCGCTCGACAAGGGGACGGTCGACGCGGATTCGAAGTCGGTCCCGATCGCCGCGATCGAACTGGAACTGAAACGCGGCCGCCCCGAAAACCTGTACGGCATCGCACTGGAATTGCTCGACATCGCGCCATTGCGCATCGATCACGAGAGCAAGGCCGATCTCGGGTACGGGCTGCTCGTCGCCGAGCACCAGCCGGCCGTCAAGGCGCGACCGGTGCAGTTGAAGAAGCGCGATTCGATCGAAGACGCGTTCTGCCGGATCGTGCGCAACTGCCTGGACCAGATCCGCGCCAACGAACGCGGTGTCGAGTCCGGCCATGATCCGTCGAGCGTGCATCAGATGCGGGTGGGGCTGCGTCGCCTGCGTTCGGCGCTCGACCTGTTCGCGAAAGTGATTCCCGCGTATCCCGGCCTTGACGACGAACTGCGCTGGATCGCCGGCGAGCTCGGCGCCGCGCGCGACTGGGAAGTACTTGCCGGAGCGACGCTCGACCATGCCGGCACGAACGGCAATCCGGACGAGATCCGTCCAGTGCGGAACGCCTGCAAGCGCATTGCCGCCCTCAATCGCCAGCGCGCGGCTTCCGCAGTCGGATCGGTTCGCTACACGCGGCTCGCGTTACAGCTCGCGTCATGGGTGAACCGAAAGGGCTGGCGGGACGGGATGCCTGACGAACGGCGCGATGCCATCATGCAGCCGGCGAGTCCGTTTGCTCACGAAGTTCTGCGTCGCCGGCACCGGAAACTGATCAAACGCGGCAAGAGGCTGGCCGATCTCGACGATCACCGGCGTCACCGTGCGCGCATCGCGGCGAAGAAAGTCCGGTACGCCACCGAATTTTTCGCGTCGCTGTGCCGCAAGCAAGCCGTCCGCTCGTACGTCGACGCGCTGTCCGAACTTCAGGATGATCTGGGCTGGCGTAACGATGCCGTGGTCGCCGAGCAGTTTCTGAAAGCGCTGCCTCGCACGTCACCCGACGCCGCGCCGGGTGCGGGCTTTGCTCGCGGCTTTCTGGCCGCGCGCGCCGCGGCCGATCATCAGACGTTGAAGCAGCTGTGGAGCCGCTTCAAACGGCTGTCGCCGCCGCACTGAAGCGGCACGCGGCCGCATCGACGTGGCGCGATGGCACTCAGGGCTTGCACGCGATCGCCTCGATCTCGATCCTGGTGCCGACCATGTTCGTCGCCTGCAACGTCGAGCGTGACGGCTTGTTCTCGGGGAAGAACTCCGCATAGACGCGATTGAATTCGGCGAAGTCGCGCGCGTCTTCGAGCCAGACGGTGGTTTTCACGACGTCGCCGAGCGTGCATCCTGCCAGCGCGAGTACGTGTGCGACGTTCTTCAACGTCTGACGTGTCTGCGCTTCGATCCCGCCGGCAACGATGCTGCCGTCTTCGTTTCTCGCCACCTGACCGGATACGAATACCAGATCGCCGGCTTTGGTCGCCAACGATCGAGGCAGGTTTCGCGTGACGGGGTTGCTTTCTGCGAAGTATTCGATTGCCATTTGAACCTCCGTTCGATCCGCCTGGCGCCTGCGCCGGCCAATGACGACGAGCGTAGCGCGGAACCCGCGCGCTGCCAATCCGGTGTTCGCGACCGAAGCGCCGCGACATGCTGCGTCGCCCCGTCGTCGCCAATCAATAGCGCTCGGACACACCGTCGATCCCGCGCTCGTGCAATTCGCGCACGAGCCTCGCACGCACCGTCGCGACATCGGAAAACGCGGGCCGTCGACGCGCGGCGATTTCGTCAGCCGTATAAGGCTTGAAATCGCGCGGCAGCGCATCGCGATTCATCGTCGTGAGCACCCAGTTCAGTACGTCGGCGAGATCCTGGTCCGACAGCGCCGAGTTCGACGCGCCGGGCACGCGCATCACATATTCGCGCCCGGCCGGCAGATGCGTGAAATAGCCGAGCGAGTTCGCGAGCGGCGGCACCTTGCCCGGAATGCCGCCGCCCGTCGCCGTGTGGCAGCCCATGCAGTTGAGGACCCAGTGCTGCCGCGCGAGCGTGGCGTCGGCCGCGCCGTCGGCATGCGCGGGAGCTGCAATCGCACATGTCGCGACAGCAATCACCAGCGCCGAAGACAGACGGCGTGTCACGAACGAGCCGATCCGCAACGCCGCCGTACGCCCGCCGCGACGCCGAATGCCGGCCGCATTCACAGCCCCAGCCCCTTCGTCACGATCGCACGCTGCGCGTGAACGGCCGTGCCGTCCATCTCCTTCGCCCGCGCCGCGCGAATGTCGGCTGCCGTGAACGGCTTCGCGTCGCCGTGCCGGTCGTTGAGATCGAACACGACGTAGTTGAGCACGTTCGCGATGTCGTCATCGCTCGCGCTCGCGAACGACGGCATCTTGAAGTTGTAACGCTTTTCGTGCACCTCGATCTCGCCGAACATCCCGTGCAACAGCGTCGCGACGAGTTGCGCGCGGCCCGCGTCGGCCGTCGCGTACTTGCCCGGATACTCGGTCAGCGGCGGCGCGAGGCCGTCCTGCCCCTTGCCGCCCGCCTGGTGGCACACCGCGCACTGCGCGTCGAACAGGCTCTTGCCCGCCGGGTAATGAACGGCCTGCTGCGCACCGGCCTCGTCCGGCAGCATCAGAAACCCGGCGGCAGCCGCCACGCACGCGGCCACGATCTTTCCAGCTTGCTTCACTTTCATTGCTTTGCCGCTCCCAGCAGGACCGAAACCGAACAGTGGTAATTCGAATTACCGTTCGCCATGCACCAGTTGATGTCGTTGTTCAGCGACAGCTTGTACAGCGGCTTCTCGCGCTCGTTGCGGTTGCAGAAGCACTTGCCGCAAGACGTCTTGCCGCAGCAGTCGTTGTACGACACGATGTAGTCCGAACCGTCGTGCGGATTGCGGCAGGTGCCGATCCACGTGATCGGCGACGGTGTGGTGCCCGGCGGGCAGCTGCTCGACGTACCACCGCAGCAGCTGCACAGCCAGCCGTCGATCGCGCAGTATTTCCAGTAGTCGCAGCTCATCGGATCGTCGCTCGCGCCCGATGCGGCGGCACCGGACGCCGCCGATGCACCCGAGGCCGCGTCGGCCGCATACGCGGTTCGATCGACGGGCAACAGCGGCAGCATCGCCGATCCCACCAGCACCTTGCCGAGCTTCGCCATCGCGCTGCGCCGCGAACTATGCTGCGCGACGCCACGCGCCGACCGTTCGAACCATGAATCAAACAGGCCCATTCCGTTGTTCTCCGTTGACGTTGAAGGAAGGTCGGCCGATCACGCGTGCTGCGCGTGCTCTTGATGGCCGTCGTGGTCGTGATCGCCGTGCACGAACTGCTGCAGCGATGCGACGCCACGCTCTTTCGCTTCGAACAGGCTCTCGAGATGCTCGCGCGTATTGACGAGCCCCTTCGCGCGCACGGTGCCGGCGTCGTCGAGCAGCACCGCGTACGGCAGCTTGCCGATCTGGTACGCAAGGCCGAGCTCCTGCGACAGCACGTACGGGAAGCGCGCGAGGTCGTGCTTCTGCGCGAAGCGCGCGTGTTCGTCGGGATCGCCGTCGCTCGCGAGCACGATGTTCACCGGCGTCGACTCGCTCGCCTGCAGCGACGGCAACAGCGGCAGCAGCTTCTTGCAGACCGGGCACGTCGGCGACAGGAAGAACAGCAGCGTCGCCTTGCCCGCTGCGTCGATGCCGCCGACCTTCACCTGCGAGCCGCGAATGTCGGTCAGCTCGAAGGCGGGCGCGATCGCGCCGACCGCCGGCCCCTTGTCGATCATCAGTGCGCCGGCCGGCATGATGCGTTCGTACAGGATGCCGATCTGGCGCACGAGCGCGAGGCAGATCGCGCCGAGCGCGAGCACGGCGACCCACAGCAAGGCGGTGGAAACGGTGAGAGCGGTTTGCATCATGAATTCCTCAGGTGGGAAAGGCGCGGTACGTTGGCGAGCAGCACGTCGACGGTGAGCAGCGCGCAGACGATCAGCAGCACGGAAGAGAACAGCGTCAGGTAGTCGAACCACACGACCGCGCGGCTGCCCGGCTCGACGAGCGCGGTTGCGGCCAGCACGACGAGCAGCAGCACGCGCGCGACATGCAGCCAGCCGATGCCGCGCGGCGCATCCGTGCGCGCGGCCGCGGCAATACCGGAACAGCCGCAGTCGATGTCGGTGTGGCCGCGCAGGATGTTGATCGTCATGCCGGCCGCGAACACGAGCAGCAATGCGATCAGGCCGAGCGCGCCGGTCATGCGTGTATCGGGAAACAGCAACGCCGAGGCGCAGACGGCTTCGGCGAGCGGAATCGCGAACGCGGCGGGCGCGGTGAGCGCATCGGGCAGCAGGCGATAGCCGGCGAGCGCCTGGCGGAACGCGGCCGGCCGGCGCATCTTCGCGAAGGCGCCGAGCAACACGACGACGGCCGCGCCGGCCTGCGCGCTGGTGGCGAGTACGGGATCGAGCGTCATCGCGACCTCACGGGTTCACGAGCAGCGTCGGCGTACTGCCGATCTGCTTCTCGACGTGCTGCAGCTTGCCGCTGTGCGCGTCCATCACGACGAGATCGGACGTGCCCGTCAGCCCGTAGAACAGCGGCTTGTCGTCCTCGCTGACCTGGATCGACACGAGCGGATCGACCTTCTGCTGCGCGAGATCCCAGCGCGCGACGCGCTGTTTCGTCTTCAGGTCGTAGATCCACACCTGCGTGCCGGGATCCTTGTGCGTGCCGTCACCACCCTTGTGCATCAGCACGTAGTAGCGGTTCTGCGTGACCTGCACGGCCGTCTGCTGCATGCCGCCCGGGCGCCAGCCTTCGGCGCGCTCGGCGTCGGTCAGCAGCGACCACGACTTGCCGAACGCGGGCCTGGCGCCGCCGAAATCGGCGCTGCGCACGTTGCCGTGATACGTCGTGAACAGGTAGCCGCCCTGGTAGCGCGACGCGTTGATGAAAGCCGGATCGTTGTCGACGTCGATGAATGCATCGGACATCGTGCGCTTCACCTCCTTGCCGTTCGCGTCGAGCGTGACCGTGAGCGCCTTGCCGCTTTCGCACAGCGCGGTGAAGCGGTCGTTCCCCGACGGATACGCAAGCACGCATGCCGCGGTGTCGATCTCGGACAGCACCTGCTTCGACACCGCGTCGATCACCGTCACCGACGCGGCCGGCGTGATGTTCGCGACGTACAGCCGCTTGCCGTCCGCGCTGAACGCGGTGTTGTACGGCGACGGCACGTGCTGCCCGTGCTTCGCCGGAATCACGATCTCTCCGGTGTGATCGAGCGTCGTGTTGTCGGTCATCTCGACGACGTCGGTGCGCGTGCCGTGCGAGCCGCGCGAGAAATAGGTCGTCGCAATGAAGCTCGTCTTGTGGTCGGGCGAAATCGCGAGGCCGGGCGCGAAGCCGCCGTCGATCTGGCCGAGCAGCTTCTTCGCGTCGGCGTCGTACACGAAGATGCGCCCGTCGGTCATCGTCGGCATCGCGATGTCCACGACGTACACCGCGTGCGGATGCCACGGCGGCATCTTCTGCACGACCAGTTCCTCGGGCTTTTCCGTCGCGTCCGCGCTGCCGGCCCACGCCGCCGCGAACGCCAGCGTCGCCGCGAAAGCCGCGGTGCGTCGCCTTGTTCTCATGTCGCCTCCAGTTGGGATTCAGGTAATGTGGGGCGACTGTAGTTCGACAATAAATCGGTTCAGCACCCGGACCGGCAACGCGTGCGTGCCGATTCGGGATATTGGAAAACCGCCTGAAAGCCACCTGCGGCGCACCCCATCCGACCCCGCCAGAACCCCTGCCGGAATAGCGCTCATCCGTATTGCACCGACCGCCCGGTCGGTTTAATCTTGCGCGGTCCGAACGACCGCCGGAGGCGCCGTGCTCGTGTTTCACCAGATGTTCGACGACGCAGACCGGCATGCCGAGGCGCTGCGCGGCTGGGATCAGCGTTACGACCAGATCGGCTGCGGCTCGTATCGCAGCACGGTCAAGCACGTGGAGCTCGACGGCGTGCAGTTGTTCCAGGAAGCGGCGAACGTGCGCGTCATCCAGCGCGGGCGCCTGCCGGCTGGCCATACGGTATTCGGAATGCCGCTCACCGGCTCGGGTACCTTCGCCTTCGGCGATGCGCGCATCGAGCGCGGCACGATCGTGATGGCGCGCGGCGGCTCGCCGTTCGAACTGCATTCACCCGACGACATGTCGCTGATCGGCGTGGTCGTCGACGCCGAGCTGATGCAGCAGATCGAGGATGCCGCCGACGTCCGGGTCGACGAGCGCGCGCTGCGGCGCGGCGTCGTCGACGTGCCGGTCGCCGCACGCGAACGCGCGAGCCTGCAGTTCGCGACACTGCTCGAACGCGTGCTGTCGGCACCCGCCACGTTCGATGCGGCGCGTGCGCAGTCCGAGTTGCGCGGCGAGGTCGCCAACGTGCTCGTCGATCTCCTGACCTACCGGATGCCCGAGCCGTCGAACCGCCTCACGCATGCGTGCCACGCCGACATCGTGCGGCGCGTGCACGACTACGTGATCGGGCACCCGGAAGCGCCCGTCGACATCCTGAGCCTGTGCACGCAGCTGCGCGTGAGCCGGCGCACGATGCAGAACAGCTTCCAGTCGGTCGTGCAGACCGGTCCGCTGAACTACACGCGCTCGCTGCGCCTCGCGCAGGTGCGACGCCTGCTGCTCGACACGCGGCAGTCGGACCTGCCGATCAGCGAAGCGGCCGCGCGCTGGGGCTTCATCCACCTCGGGCATTTCGCGAACGCGTACAGGGCCCAGTTCGGCGAACTGCCTTCGACGACGGCGCGCCGGACGGTGCGCGGCGCAAAAACGCGCTGAGCGCCGGCAAAAACCGCGATAATCGTGCGTTGAACGTCCGGCTTCCGCGGGCCGGGCGCGGCGTGCGCGGGCCTGCCCGCTCGCCGTGCCGCGCCCACGCAGTACGTGACGACCACCCGCTTCCACCCCACGCCCCGATGCCAGAGGATTTCCACTTCCTGTTGCTGCCCGGCTTCTCCGCGCTCGGCTTCATGTCGGCGGTCGAACCGCTGCGCGTCGCGAACCGCTTTCGCACCGAGCTGTACCGCTGGCACGTGATCAGCGCGGACGGCACGCCCGTCGCCGCGAGCAACGGCATTCCTGTCGCGGCCGAAGCCGCGTACGCGGACGTCGCGCAGGTCGAGACGGTGTTCGTCGTCGCCGGCTTCGATCCGCTCGTATGCTACGACCGCGCGCTCGCGGACTGGCTGCGCCGCCAGAACCGGCACGGCGCGACGCTCGGCGGCATCGACACCGGCAGCTTCGTGCTCGCGGAAGCCGGGCTGTTCGACGCATCGCAAACGCTGACGCTGCACTGGGAAGCGCTCGCCGCGTTCCGCGAGCGCTACCCGGGCCTGAACGCGACGCAGGAACTGTTCGAGATCGACGACCGGCGCATCACCTGCGCGGGCGGCACCGCGTCGATCGACATGATGCTCGACCTGATCGGCCGGCGGCATGGCGCCGATCTCGCGGCGGCCATCTCCGAACAGTTCGTCGTGAGCCGCATCCGGCAGCGCTCGGACAGCCAGCGGCTCGAGATCGCCGCGCGCTATGGCGTGCACAACCGCAAGCTGATCCAGGTGATCGACACGATGCAGCGGCACATGGAAACTCCGCTCGGCTCCGATGCGCTCGCGCAGGACGTGGCGATCACGCGGCGCCAGCTCGAACGGCTGTTCAGCGCGACGCTGAACGACACGCCGACGCGCTTCTACCTGAACCTGCGCCTCGATCGCGCACGCGAGCTGCTGCAGCAGACCGACATGAGCATTACGTCGGTGTGCGTTGCGTGCGGCTTCGAATCGCCGTCTCATTTCTCGCGCACGTATCGCTCGCGTTTCGGCGTGAGCCCGCGCAGCGACCGCCGCGCGACGCGCTGAACGGCGCCGCTTTTGCGTACAATCCGGCGCGCCATTGCACGCGCCGGCAGCGTTTCCCGCCATTCGCTCAACAATGCCGCCGATTGATCGACGGACCGAAGCGGCCTTCGAAAATAAATTGCAAAGTTGCCGAAAATATTCTGTAACATACCTCGCAATTAGATAGGCAGCCCTAAGGAGATGAGAGCCCGGGCCCGACGCATGTCGCGCCACGCAGGCTGCCAAACCGATATCAATTCCGAGGGGTATGACATGACGATGCTCGCCTCACCGTCGCCGCACCTGCCTGCCGTTCGCTTCCCCGCCGCCATTCCGTTCCGATGCGTTTCGACCTGACGCTTAGTTATCCTCAGTCAGTCGAATCTCCCAGCACCGCTTCGCCGCACCGGTTCCATCGAGCCGGCGCGCGAGCCGTGTCGTGCCTGCTCGCCACGAGCGCGCGGGCGTGTCCAACCGTTGAGATGAGGATCACCCATGCAGACATCACGCAAAGCATTGCCGCTCGCCCTGGGTCTCGCGCTCGGTTTCGGCATCGTCGGCGGCAGCGCGGCCGATACCAAGGTCGCGAACCCGCAGGCGTCGAGCCTGCGCGAAAGCCTGACGCGCGGCGTGGCACCGGCCGCGGCCAAGGCCGATACCGCCGCGGGGCAATTCCGCGCAGACGGCGTCGCCGTCACGCTGTACAACCCCGCCTATCGCGCGAACAAGGCGGCCGCCACGCCCGCGGCCGCCGCGCGCGATTTCGTCGCGTCGCAGGCGACGCAGCTCGGGCTCGACCCGGCCGCGCTCGCGAGCCTCGCGGTGACGTCGGAGCGCAGCGATGTCGACTTCACCGTCGTGCACTTCCAGCAGCAGGCGGCCGGACTGCCCGTGTACGGCAGCGACATCGCGGTGACGGTCGCGAAGGACGGCCGCATCCTGTACGTCGCGAGCAACACGATCAACGGCGTGGCCGTCACCGCGCGCAAGACACAGGCGGTCGACCAGCAGCAGGCGCTCGACCGCGCCCGCGCGTATCTCGGCGTCAGCGGCTTCACGAACCTCGACGCACAGCGCGTCGCGTTCGTCGACAAGGCCGGCACGCATACCGCATGGAAGGTACGCGGCCGCCCGCAGGACGGCCCGAAGGGCGACTGGGAACTGTTGATCGACGCGGACAGCGGCGAAGTGCTGCGCGCCGAGGACAAGGCGTTCTATGCGACCGACGGCACCGGCTTCGTATTCCGGCCCGATCCGCTTTCGTCGACGAAGAGCAGCTACGGCAGCACGGGCTACAAGGACGGCAACGACGCCGATTCCACCCAGCTCACGGCGGCGCGCGTGCGCGTGACGCTGAAGGATCTCGCGCAGTCGAACTCGCGCTACGTGCTGTCGGGCCCGTATGCGTCGTGCGTCGACTTCGATGCGCCGCGCGACAACGCGTGTCCGGCGCAGGCGACGCCGACGTTCGAGTTCACGCGCGGCAACCTGTATTTCGAGGCGGTGAACACGTACTACCACATCGACACGTTCCTCCGTTACGTGAACCAGACGCTCGGCATCAAGGCGCTGCCTTACCAGTACACGGGCGGCGTGCAGTACGACCCGCACGGCGAATCGGGCGACGACAACTCGTCGTACTCGTCGAGCAGCGGCCGGCTGACCTTCGGCCAGGGCGGTGTCGACGACGCGGAAGATGCGGACGTCGTGATCCACGAGCTCGGCCACGGCATCCACGACTGGGTGACCAACGGCGGCCTGTCGCAGCAGGAAGGCCTGTCGGAAGGCACGGGCGACTATCTCGCCGCCGCGTACAGCCGCGACTTCAATCAATGGAGCCCGTCCGACGCGCAGTATCACTGGGTCTACAACTGGGACGGCCACAACGAATACTGGGGCGGCCGCGTGACGAACTGGAACGTCGGACGCACCTACGCGCAGGCACGCGGCGCCGAGATCCACACGGCCGGCCAGTACTGGGCGTCGTGCAACCTCGTCGCGCGCGACGCGATCGGCGCGCAGGCGATGGACAAGGCCTTCCTGAAAGGGCTGTCGATGACCAACAGCTCGACGAACCAGAAGGCCGCCGCCCAGGCGGTGCTGACGGCCGCCGCCGCGCTCGGCTACAGCAGCGCGCAACTCACGGCGATCGGCAATGCATACAACAAGAGCTGCACGTACGGCGTGACCGTGCCGCAGAAGTCGTAATTCCGCAGCAGGCGGGGGCGTCGCATGACCTGCGACGCCCCTCTTCCTCGACATCGCCATCCTCACGAGATCGAACATGCCTACTCTGACATTGACCCGCCTGAGCGCCGCGCTTGGCGTCATGCTGCTGACCGCCGCCGCGCACGCGACGCCGGTGTGGATCACGCTCGGCGACACCGCGTTCCGCCAGCTTCAACGCATCGATGCGAGCGCAACCGCGCAGTACAGCACGGTGGTCGACGCCGGCAAGACGGCCGACGGCGCCGTGCGCCGCGAAACCGTGCATATCGTCGAGATCGACGATTCACGACTCGGCGAACTCGCCCATGCTGTCCACCATGCGCGCGGCCACGGGCCCGGCTACATCGTGCACGACTCGTTCGACGACGCACGGCAGGCTTTGCAGCCGGTACCCGCAGCACTCGCGAAACAGGCGGCCGTGCCCGCCTACCAGCTATCGAACGCGCCGCAGATCAAGGCCTGGATCCAGCAGCTGCAGGCCAGCAACATCGTCGGCACGATCACGTCGCCGTCCGGCTTCACGAACCGCTACTACACGACGTCGCACGGCGTCGCCGCGTCGGACTGGCTCGCGCTGCAGTGGCGGCAACTGGCCGGTTCGCGCACCGACATCGCCGTCGAGCAGTTCACGCATGCGGGCTTTCCGCAAAAATCCGTGATCCTGACGATCCGCGGCAGCAATCCGGCCTCGGGCACGATCGTGCTGGGCGGCCACCTCGATTCGACGGTCGGCCGCACGACGGAAAACACGCGCTCGCCCGGCGCCGACGACGATGCGTCCGGCATCGCCAGCCTGACCGAAGCGCTGCGCGTGCTGCTCGCGAACGGCTACCGGCCGAAACGGACGATCAAGTTCGTCGGCTACGCGGCCGAGGAAGCCGGCCTGCTCGGGTCGAAGGCGATCGCGAAGCAGTTCCGCACGCAGAACGCGAACGTGGTCGGCGTGCTGCAGCTCGACATGACGAACTACCAGGGCGATCCGAAAGACATCTACCTGATCACCGACTACACGAACGCCGCGCAGAACACCTACCTGACGAACCTCGCGAAGACCTACCTGCCCGAGCTCGCGATCGGCACGTCGCAATGCGGCTATGCGTGCTCGGATCACGCGTCGTGGCATGCGCAAGGCTATCCGGCGTCGTTCCCGTTCGAGGCCGACCAGAACGACAGTCCCTATATCCATACCGTGAACGACACGCTGGAGAATTCGGACCGGCAGGCGAACCACGCGCTGAAGTTCGGCAAGCTGGCGCTTGCGTATGCGGTCGATCTCGGCGGCGACGGCAGTACGACCGTCAAGCGCTGACCGGCCTCGGCCGGCGCGAGTCGCACCGGGCGCGCATGCGTCATGCGCGCCCGGTCGAGCACGTTTCCCGTTCCGGATAGAATCGTCGTTCGACCACTTCCGCACCACGGTGCTCCGCCATGACCGATTTCTCCCGCTCCGTCGACGCCCTCTCGCCCGAGCACGTCACGAGCGCATTCGATTTGCCCGGCCACACGATCGTCCGCTCGCTCGGCGTCGCACAGGGCATCATCGTGCGTTCGCGCTCGATCGTCGGCTCGTTCGGCGCGGCGCTGCAAACCATCTTCGGCGGCAACATCACGCTCTATACGTCGCTGTGCGAGAAGGCGCGCCAGCAGGCGTTCGACAAGATGCTCGCCGACGCGCGCAAGCTCGGCGCGAACGCGATCGTCGCGATGCGCTACGACTCGACCGAGATCGGGTCCGGCGTCACGGAAGTCATCTGCTACGGCACGGCCGTACAGGTCGCGCGCGACGCCGGCGTCTGACCGTCAGCCGTTATGCGCTTATGCGCCGGCCGCACACACGATCGCGACGATCGAGCCGATCACGAGCACCACGCCGATCGTCTTGCGCTTGTTCAGCTCCGTCCACAACAGCACGCCGGTGAGCGACAGCAGGACCAGCGCGCCCGCGAGCGTATCGACGAGCAGCACCCAGCCGATGCTCGTCCCGACGCCCTTGTGCAGGTTCGTCAGCCACGCGAGCGTGCCGTTACCGATACGCTTGAGCGTCATCGTGTCGCTGCCGACCCAGTAGTCGACCGCGACGTTTTCATGCGGCGACGCGAACACGAGTTGCCAGTGCTCGGGCTGCACGGTTTCGCGGTCGCCCCATGCGACCGGATGCGCGGGCTCCTTCTGCACGCGGCCCATGCGTTCGGGCAGATGCAGATCCGGTTGCGCACGCAGCCATTGCTCGAGCTCGCGCGGTGACGCGGGCCGCGGATCGGGCACGCCGAGCCGCAACGTCTCGACGCGCGGCGCGCCGGTCTGGATGCGCAGCGGCGGCGCACGATGATTCAGCAGGAAGCCCGTCGTGCCGAACAGCAGGCCGAGCGCCGCGCCCCACAGGCCGATCCAGCCGTGCACCTTGCGCAGCCATTTGATGAAGGTGCCGCGGCGCGAACGCGCGCCGCCGGAGCCGGCCGGGCGCATGCCCGGCGCGATGCGGGACGCGGATGCCGCGTCGATGTCGATGGGATCGGCAACGCTCACGTCTCGCTCCAGATTCTCAGAAGATTGTGGTAGCAGCCGACCAGGCTGCGGCAAGCCTGCGTATCGGCGCCGCCGGCGTTGAGCCGCTGGATCGCCGTGTCCATGTCGAACAGCAGCGCCCGCTGTGCATCGCTGCGCACGAGGCTCTGCACCCAGAAGAAACTCGCGACGCGCACGCCGCGCGTGACCGGCGTGACCTGGTGCAGGCTCGTCGCCGGATAGACGATCATGTCGCCCGCGGGCAGCTTGACCTGCTGCACGCCATACGCGTCCTCGATCACGAGTTCGCCGCCGTCGTATTCGTCCGGCGCGGACAGGAACAGCGTGACCGACACGTCGGTGCGCAGCTTCACGCCGTTCGGCAGCACGCGCACCGCGCCGTCCACGTGACTGCCGAACGTCATCCCGCCTTCGTAGCGGTTGAAGAGCGGCGGATAGACCTGGTTCGGCAGCGCCGCGCTGATGAACAGCGGATTGCGCTCGACCGCGGCGAGGATCGCGTCGCCCAGTTCGCGCGCAATCGGCGCATGCTCGGCGATCTGCTGGTTGCGCTTGACCGGCACGCCCGTGTAGCCGGCCGTCGCGCGGCCGTCGACCCACGCGTCGCCCGCCTGGTCGAGCCGGTCACGCACCGTGCGCACCTGCTCGGGTGTCAGCACGTTCGGGATGTGTACAAGCATCGTTCCACCTTTTTCATCGAATGACGCGGCGATCGCACGCGTGCGGTCAGAACCGGTAGTCGAGCGTCGCGAGGAACGTGCGTCCGACGCCCGGCACCGCGCGGCCGCCGTCCGACTGGATCAGCGCATCGTAATAGAACTTGTTGGTCAGGTTCAGCAGGTTCAGGCGCAGGTCCCACTGCTTCGCGTGATACGCGGCCGTTGCATCCCAGCGCGTATAGCCGCCCACCTGCACGTAGTTCGTGTTCGCCGCGTAGCGACCCGACATGTAGGTCGGACCGCCGCCGATTTCCCAGTGCGGCGTGAACGCATACGTGGTCCACAGCGTGAACGTGTTGCGTGGCGTGTTCGCCAGCGTCTTGCCCTGGGTGCCGTCGAGCGCGCTCAGGATCACGCCGTTCATGTACGTATAGCTGCCGAACACCTGCCACTTCGGCGTGATGTGGCCCGTCACGCTCGCCTGGAAGCCACGCACGCGAATGTCGCCCTCGAGCAGGTATTCGCCCGTCGACGTCAGCGTGCGCGCGTTGCTCTTCTCCTGCTGGAACAGCGCCGACGTGACCGACAGGTTGTCGTTCAGCAGATCCCACTTGGCGCCGACCTCGTACGACTTCGTGTGTTCCGGCGACAGGTTCTGCGTGTTGTTCGTGACCGTCAGCGTCTCGAGCGACGGGTTGAACGACGTGCCGTACGAGAAGTAGTACGACTGCGATTCGGTCGGCTGGTAGATCACGCCGGCCCGCACGCTCGTGAAGTAGTTGGTCTGCGACGCGTAGCGCGGCGCGCTCACCGTGTTCGCGAGATGCGCCTGGAAGCGATCCCAGCGCAGCCCGCCGACGAACTTCCAGTCGCGGCCGATCGATACCGTGTCGTTCATGTACGCGGCGAGCGTCGTCGCGCCCGATTCAGCGTGATTGGCCGGCGTCTGCGTCGCGTTGGACGCGCTCGACGACAGATAGGCCGGATCGATCAGCGACAGGATCGGCAGGCCGCTGCGCGTGTACGCCTGGTTCGTGTAGCTGTCGTGCCCGACCTCGACGCCCGCGATCAGGTCGTGCTTCACGAAGCCCGTGTCGAACTTGAAATGCGCCATCGTGTCGTTGTCGACCGAATGGTTTTCGATCACGCGATCGTGACTCGCGAGCTTCACGTACAGCGCGGACATCGGCAACGACGTGTAGTTGCCGTTCGCGAGCGCGGTGCTCGACGCGAGCGGCCCGGTCAGCACCGCGTTCGCGGCCGTCTCGCGCGCATCGGTCATCGAGTGCGAGAACGACGTGCGGTTGCTGATCGTCAGCGCGTCGTTGACTCGATGATCGATGCGCGCGGACACCGTCTGCACGTCCTCGATCGTGCGGTCGTCGGTGAGACCGTAGAACGTGTGCTTCGATACCGGCGCCGGATGGCCGTTGAGCGCGAGCACGCCGTAGTCCGGCATGTCGTAGTTGTGCTGGACCAGCGCGGACAGCGTGATCTCCGTCGGCGTGCCGATGCCGAAGCGCAGCTCCGGCGCGATTCCGTAGTCCTTGTTCTTCATCACGTCGCGCGTCGAGCCGAGCGACTGGCCGAACGCGTTGATGCGGAACGCGGAGGTCGCGCCGAGCGGCCGGTTCAGGTCGACGCTCGCGCGGTAGTGGTCGTCGGTGCCGATCGTCGTCGACACTTCGGCGGACGGCTTCAGGTTCGCCTTCTTCGACACCTGGTTGATCACGCCGCCCGTCGAGCCGCGCCCGAACAGCATCGACGACGGGCCGTACAGCACCTCGACCGAATCGAGATCGAACGTGTCGCGGTAGTACTGGTTACGGTCGCGGAAGCCGTCGAGATAGATGTCGTTCTGCGCGGTGAAGCCGCGCAGGTTGATGTTGTTGCCGATCTGCCCGCCTTCCGCGCCGCCGATCGTGATGCCCGGCGCATTGCGCAGCGCGTCCTGGAACGACGTGAGCCCCTGCGATTCCAGCAGCGCCTTGTTGATCACCGTGACCGACTGCGGAATGTCGCGCAGCGCGGTGGGGGTTTTCGCGCCGACGCTCGAACGCTCGGCCTGGAAATCCTGATGCACGGCCTGCCCCGACACGTTGACCGTCGGCAGCGTGTCGCTCGCGGCCGGCGTCGCACTGCCCGGTTTCGCGGTGACGGCCGGCGCCGATTCGGCGCTCGTGCCCTGCGCGAATGCAGGCGAAGCGATAGGCAAAGCAAAGGCCAGCGCGAGCGCACTCGCGAACGGGGTCTTGTTCGGCATGAAAATCCAGTCGGAATTTGAAACCGCCCCGCGTGGACGCGCGGCGACGCGCGCACGAGGCACGGATATACGCTGGCTCGCTGGCCGCCGACGATCAGACCGACGGCGACACTAGCTGGCTACGGTTGACGAGTGACCGGCAGCGCAGTCGTGGCCGCGGTCATGAAAATGAGAATCGGTATCATTCCAGATATTTCTTTTCGTTTCAATCGATACCCGCTTCGTCATACGAAAGCACGATGTTTCGAAAAATTACTGAAATTTTTATGTAATTATATGAATGGCTTTTGTAATTGATCGGGATATTCAGTCTGACAAATTCAGGGCTGGGAGCCTTGTGCAGCAAGGCACTGAAGTATCAGCCTCTTTTCGGATTCCCACCGCGGTGGGCTCGATTATGCCAGCACCGCTTTCAGCTCCGGTACCCCGCATCGCGAGAAACGACAGCACCGGATTGATTGTTCAGACGATTATCCGACCCGAATGCCGTTTGGAATTCGATTGAAACAAGAAAGCAATTTGAAATGAGTTACGGCGAATGAGGCCGGTTTCCCGTGAACGGCAAACGCATCGCCCCGCTGACGTCGATTCAATGATCGCGCTCCAGCGACGTCATGTTCCGCAAGGTCGGGAACAACCGCATCCATGTCAGCGCGACGGCGATCGTCGCCGCGCCGCCGACGACGATCGCCACCGGCGCACCCCACCACGCAGCCGTCACGCCGGATTCGAATTCGCCGAGCTGGTTCGACGTACCGATGAACAGCGAGTTGACCGCGCTCACGCGGCCGAGCATGTCGTCGGGCGTGCGCAGCTGCACGAGCGACAGGCGCACGACGACGCTCACCACGTCCGATGCGCCGAGCGCCGCCAGCGCGACGAGCGACACCACGAAATTGCGTGACAGCCCGAACACGATCGTCGCGATGCCGAACGCGATCACGCCGCCGAACATCGCGCGGCCCGGCCGCCCTTTCAGCGGAAAGCGCGTGAGCCACAGCGTGCCCGCGAGCGCGCCGACCGCCGGCGCCGCGCGCAACGCGCCGAGCCCCCACGGGCCGACCTGCAGGATGTCGCGCGCGTAGATCGGCAGCAGCGCGGTCGCGCCGCCGAACAGCACCGCGAACAGGTCGAGCGACAGCGCGCCGAGGATCGCCGGTTCGCGCCGGATGAACGCGATGCCGGAAAACACCGACCGCAGCGTGACCGGTTCGCGCGCCGGCGGCGCACTGCGCAGCGGAATCGTGCCGCTCAGGATGGCCGCGATCGCGAACGCCACGACGCTCGTGCCGAACGCCGCGGGCGCGCCGACGCCATACAGCACCCCGCCGAACGCGGGCCCGAGAATCTGCGCGGCCTGGTTCGCGGACGTCGACAGCGCGGTCGCGCGCGGCAGGTCGCCGCGCGGCACGACGGCCGGCAGCAGCGACGACACCGACGGCGATTCGAACGCACGCGCGGTGCCGACGATCGCGGCCAGCGCATACACGCCCGGGGCGGTGAGCCCGCCTTGCGCCGCGCCGAACAGGAATACGCCGGCGGCCAGCGCCTCGACGCCCTGGCAGATCGTCGCGATGCGCCGGCGGTCGTAGCGGTCGGCCACCTGCCCGACGACGAGCGTCAGCGCGAACATCGGCACGAACTGCGCAAGCCCGACGAGCCCGAGCGCGAATGCGCTGTGCGTGAGCGCATAGACGTACCAGCCGATCGCGACCGACAGGATCTGGAAAGCGAGCGACGACATCACGCGCGTGCCCCAGAAGCGCTGGAACGGTGTGTGGCGGAACAGGTTGGCGGGTAACGGCGACGGCGAAGTGGATTCGGGTAACGGGGTGGTCATCGGCGAGACGTCATCGGAGGGAAGGCCGGCGATCGCCGATACGCGATGCGGCCAAAGCGCGATGATAGCTTCAACCAACGAAACCTTGCCGGATGCCCGCCGGCCGCGGGCAAGGACGGCGCACACCGCACGACGTTGCATCGCGCCGCAAAAAAAAAGCGCGAACCGCGGTTCGCGCCAAAGAGAGACCTCGCTGAAGACGTCGAAACAACTACCTCACCCCGCTCAGAACGAATGCCGCATCCCGATCCGCACGTCGGCCTGCGTCTGCGTCGTCGACGGCGTGAAGCTGTAGCCGACCACCGCATCGACGCCCTGCGACGCGCGCAGGTAATCGCCGGAGATGTACACATCGGTGCGCTTGGACAGCAGGTAGTGCAGGCCGGCCGTGCCCTGGTTCCAGTGGTGGCCTTCGAAGCGCGTGTGCTGGTAGCCCGCGATGAAGCTCAGCGCCGGCGTGAACTGGTACAAGCCGCCGCCTTCATACACCTGCATGTGCGACGACTGGCCGAAACCCTTGATCGTCGTGTACGAGAAGTTCGCGTCGAGCGTCAGCTTGCCGATCGTGTAGCTGGTGCCGACGCCGAACGTGCCCTGGCTGTCGACGTCCATCGCGGTGTTCGCGAACAGGTCGGTGCGCGCGCCGGTCGCCGGATCGACGGTCACGGTCTGCTGGCCGAGGAACGTATGCGTGCCGATCATCGCGTACGGGTCGAACGCGTAGATGCCGTTCGGGTTGTTCAGGCGCGTGTACGCGGCGCCGATCGAGAAGTCGCCCTTCGTGTAGCTCGCGCCCGCGCTCCATGCGCTGTTGCGGTGGAAGTTGCCGGCGACGTTGCCGAACGAATACATCGCGCCGAACTTGACGCCGTTCAGGTCGTTCGACAGGAACTTGACCGAGTTCGGCAGGCGGTCGCCGTTGAAGCGGTCGAAGTCGCCCTGGTGGATCGCGTAGCCGCTGCCCCATGCCGAGATGTTGTAGATCGACACGAGCTCGTTGGTGATGTCGAGCTGGTTGCCGAACGACAGCGTGCCCCAATCGTTCTGGAGACCGACATAAGCCTGCCGCCCGAACTCCGCCCCGCCGAAGCCGAGCTGGCCGTTGCCGAGGTGGAAACCGCTCTCGAGCGCAAACACGGCCTTCAGGCCGCCGCCGAGATCTTCCGTGCCTTTCAGGCCGAAGCGGTTCCCGTACGAGACGCCGTCATCGAACTTGACCACGTGCGAACCGCCCGTGTTGTTCACGTATGTGATGCCCGCGTCGAGAATCCCGTACAGCGTCACGCTGCTCTGCGCGTGGCCGATGGCGGGAATACAGGCCGCGCATGCCAGCGCGGCGGCTACGGCAACTTTCTTTTGCTTCATTGTCGACCACCCTCCCTGAACCCTTCGATGGAAAGAACCGTGGCCTGGCGCGCACAGCAATACGCCGGCTGATTCGAATTCGGTACGTCCGCTGGCTTCGGCATTTCGTTTTCCGCAATAACGCAGCCATTGGCGAAAAATACAAACCCATATTTCAGGTCACCCGTCTGAAGGCGACACCAAATGGTCTCGATGCGACCGTTCGGGAAAACACGGAGGCGGGCGGCGCGGCGAGAAACCGGCCGCGCGGAGGCTGTCAGCGGGCGTCGAGGGCCGCGCGCACGGCCGGCAACGCGGGGGCGCCGGCCGCCGTGGTAACGCCGTCGAGCCACGCTTCGACGAGCGCTGGATCGGCCTTCAGCGCATGCTGCGCGGCGAGCGCGGGCGACGTCTTGTGGTCGAGCATGTCGGCGATCATCCGGTTCTCGACGTCGACGGAGAACGTCATCTGCCTGAACAGCCGCGCGAGGTTCGCGCACTGGCCGGCAAAGCCCGCGCGCGTGACCGTGTTGACCGTCGCGCCGCCGTAGTTCGGACCGAAATACGCGTCGCCGCCCGACAGGTAGGTCAGTTTGAACTTCGTGTTCATCAGGTGCGGCTCCCACGCGAGAAAGACGATCCAGCGCTTGTCGCGCACCGCGCGCTCGACCTGCGTGAGCATCCCCGTCTCGCTCGATTCGACGAGCGACCAGTTCGCCGCGCCGAGCGCATGGTCGGACAGCATCCGCTTGATGTTCTGGTTCGCGGGCGCGCCGGGCTCGATCCCGTAGATCTTGTCGCCGAAGCGGTCCGCGTAGCGCGCGAGATCGGCGAACGTGTGCACGCCGGCCGCCGCGACGTAGTCGGGCACCGCCAGCGTGAACTTCGCGCCGTTCAGGTTCGCGTGCAGCACGTCGATCGACTTCTCGTCGACGAACGGCTTCACGAGCGGCGCCTGCGCGGGCATCCAGTTGCCGAGGAACACGTCGACCTGCCCTTTCTTCAAGCCCTGGTACGTGATCGGCACCGACAGGTTCGCGACGTCCTGTCGATAGCCGAGCGCCTTCAGCACGACACCGGCCATCGCGTTCGTCGCGTCGATGTCGGTCCAGCCGGGCGCCGCCATCTTCACGTCGCGGCACGTCTGCGGGTCGGCGGCGCGCGCGGGCTGCTGCATCGCCACCACGCACGCAGCCGCGGCGAGCGCGGTGCCCATACTCCGGATTGCTGCATTGCATTGCCGTTTCATGATTCGCTTCCTCCGTCGTTCGTCAATGTCCGCTGCGGCCCGTTCAGCGCCCGACGCGCGGAAAGCGCGCCATCGCTTCGAGCGTGTCGAGTTCGATGTGATTGCGCATGTAGCGCTGGCTCGCGTCGGTGAACGGCTGCCAGTCCCACGCCTGGATGCGGCCCTGCGTCGTCGCCGCGTAATGGAAGCGGCGCCGCCGCTGGCTCGCGCGCACCTGCGCGTCGAGTTCCGGCAGGTTCCAGCGGCGCGCGGCCTCCTCGCGGAATGCGGCGAGCACGCCGGCGGCTTCCGGCAGGCCGGCCAGGTTCGTGCGCTCGCGCGGATCGTCGGCGAGGTTGTAGAGCTGGTCGGGATCGGCCGGGCAATGTACGTATTTCCAGTCGCCGCGGCGGATCATCACGACCGGCGCAACCGCCCCTTCCGCAAGGTATTCGCCCAGCGCGACGTCGTGCGCGGGCGCGCCTTGCAGATGCGGCACGAGGCTCGCGCCGTCGACCGGGTCCGGCCAGCCGCCGGCCGGCGCCGCGCCGGCGAGGTCGACGAGCGTCGGCAGCAAATCGACGTGCGACACCGGCCCGCGCACGCGGGCGGCACCGAAGCGGCCCGGCGCGTGGACGATCAGCGGCACGCGGCAGCCGCCTTCGAAGAACGTCATCTTGTACCAGAGTCCGCGCTCGCCGAGCATGTCGCCATGGTCGGACGTGACGATCACGATCGTGTCGTCGGCGAAGCCGCATTGCTCGAGCGCGGCCAGCACGCTGCCGAACTGCGCGTCGACATAGGACGTCGCGCCGTAGTACGCGCGGCGCGCGGCGCGGATCTGCGCGTCGGTCGGCGGCGTGCGGTCGTTTTCGCAGACGAAGCGCAGCCGCTGCGAATGCGGATCGCTCTGCTGCGCATCGAGCCGCACGGCCGGCATGTCGATCTCGTCGTCGCGGTACAGATCCCAGTATTCGCGCGTGATCGCGTACGGATCGTGCGGATGCGTGAGCGACACGACCATGCAGAACGGCCGCGCGTCATGACCGGCCGCGCGCTCGCGCGCGACGTCGTACAGCTTCTGCTTCGCCGCGAACGTGACTTCGTCGTCGAAATCGAGCTGGTTCGTGCGCACGCACGGGCCGGCCTCGAGCACCGAACTCATGTTGTGATACCAGCTCGGCCGCTCGGTCGGGCGGTCCCAGTCTGGCACCCAGCCGAAGTCGGCCGGATAGATGTCGGTCGTGAGCCGTTCCTCGAAGCCGTGCAGCTGGTCGGGTCCGCAGAAATGCATCTTGCCGGACAGCATCGTCCGGTAGCCGCCCGCGCGCAGGTAGTGCGCGAAAGTCAGCGTTTGCGCCGGCAATTCGGCGGCGTTATCGTAGGCGCCGATACCCGACGGCAGCTTGCCGGTCAGCAGCGAGAAGCGCGACGGCGCGCACAGCGGGCTCGCGCAATACGCGGCGTCGAACACCACGCCTTGCGCCGCGAGCCGGTCGAGCGTCGGCGTGCGCGCGACGCGGTTGCCGTAGGCCGGCAACGCGAACGGCGTCAGCTGGTCGGCCATCAGGATCAGGATGTTGGGAGTCGGGTTCGTCATCGGCGGTCTTGGGGAAATCGGTGTTCGAATGGAGCGGCGCGACGCTCGGGCGGCGACACGGCCGGCATGACGGACGCAGCCTGAAGAAAGTGCCGCGCGCACCGGCCGCGACTGGCTAGAATCGCGGAAGGCCTGGCGCGGCGCCGTGCCGTCCGAAGCACTATCCCCCGCCCGAATTCGCGCGGGAAGGCGTCCGGCCCTTATGAGGCCATTAGAGAGACTTATGTCGAAATCCGAACCGTTACCGTCGATGCAGGCGCTGCGCGCGTTCGAATCGGCCGCCCGTCTCCAGAGCTTCACGGCCGCCGCGCGCGAGCTCGGCTCGACGCAACCGGCCGTGAGCCAGCAGGTGTTCCAGCTCGAAGCGGAACTCGGCGTGCCGCTGTTCGAGCGCAGCCCGCGCGGCGTCACGCTGACGAGCGACGGCCAGTGCCTGTACGAAGCCGTGCGGCTGAGCCTCGACACGCTGCGCGGCGCCACCGCGACGCTGCGCGCGCGCCGCGAGCACGGCGCGCTCACGATCGTCACGGATTTCGGTTTCGCGACCTACTGGCTGATGCCGCGCCTCTCCGGCCTGAAGCGCGTGATGCCGGACGTCGACGTGCGGGTCGTCACCTCGCAGGATTACGACGCGCAGCGCGACCACGCCGACATCGCGGTTCTGTTCGGCGACGGCCACTGGCCGTCGTGCACGGCCGCGCGGCTCTTTCCCGAATCGGTCACGCCCGTCTGCTCGCCGGCGTTCCGCGCCGCGCACGCGCACGTCGCGCGGCCCGAGCACCTGCAGGCGCTGCCGCTGCTGCACGTGCAGGCGACGCGCCCCGAACGCTGGCTGTCGTGGGCCGGCTGGTTCGACGCGCACGGCCTCGAGGCGCCGGCCGCCGCGCGCGGCGTGACCTTCAACAGCTATGCGCTGGTGATCCACGCGGCGCTGCTCGGCGACGGCGTCGCGCTCGGCTGGTCGCCGCTCGTCGACGAGCTCGTCGCGACCGGGCAGCTCGTGAAGCTCGTCGACGCGCCCGTCGTCACGTCGCGCGGCTACTTCCTCGTGCGGCCGCCGCAGCGGCCCGAGCCGGACGCGACACATGTGTTCCGGCGCTGGCTGCTGGACGCGTGCGCGCCGGCTTGAGCGGGCGGCTGGCCGGCGGAGCGCTGCCTGACGCTTGCTGGAGCGGCTGCGGCTGTCCCATCCGACGCGCGCTGGACTGGCTGCGCCTGCCCCACCTGACGTCCGATGGAGCGGCTGTGCCTGCACCGCCTGACGCCCGCTGGAGCCGGTACGACTGCGCCGCCCGACGCTCGCCGGACCGGCTGCGGCTGCACCGCCTGACGCTCGCTGGACCGGCTACGGCTGCACCGCCTGACGCTCGCTGGACCAGCCGCGCCCGCCCCGCCCAGCGTCCCCAAAACCCCCGCCTCAAGCCTCGCCACCGCCCCGCGGCGCTGGCGCGCCGATACCAGCCACACGGCGGGTTGGTTCTATCCGCGCCCGAATCGTCCTGATTTACTTGAGCCTCCCGCTACCCGCGTAGCGTGGCGCCCCGTCGCGCCGCCGCGCGCGTTGCGTTCCCTGACATCCGAGGAATCTCATGACCGCCGACTCACGCCCCGATCAATTCGTCCTGACGCTGTCGTGCCCGAGCGCGGCCGGCCAGGTCGCCGCCGTCGTCGGCTTTCTCGAGCGCCATCGCTGCTACGTCGATGCGCTGAACGTGTTCGACGACGATCTCAGCAACCACTTCTTCGTGCGCTGCGTGTTTCATCCGACGGATGAAACGCTGCAGATCGACGCGCTGCGCCAGGAGTTCGGTCCGATCGCGACCGCGCTCGGCGGCGGCGGTGACGGCGACACGCAATGGGCGATCCACGACGTGAACGCGCGCCCGAAGGTGCTGATCATGGTGTCGAAACTCGAGCACTGCCTCGCGGACCTGTTGTTCCGCTGGCGGATGGGCGAACTGAAGATGGACATCGTCGGCATCGTGTCGAACCATCCGGACTTCGAACCGCTCGCCACGCAGCACGGGCTGCCGTTCCGCCACTTCCCGATCACGGCCGACACCAAGGCGCAGCAGGAAGCGCAGTGGCTCGACTTCTTCGAGTCGAGCGGCGCCGAACTCGTGATCCTCGCGCGCTACATGCAGGTGCTGTCGCAGGAAACCAGCGCGAAGCTCGCGAACCGCGCAATCAACATCCATCACTCGTTCCTGCCCGGCTTCAAGGGCGCGAAGCCGTATCACCAGGCGCATGCCCGCGGCGTGAAGCTGATCGGCGCGACCGCGCACTTCGTGACCGACGATCTCGACGAAGGCCCGATCATCGAGCAGGTGGTCGAACGCGTCGATCATGCGCTGCGTCCGGAGCAATTGCTCGCGGTGGGCCGCGACGTCGAGTGCATCACGCTCGCGCGCGCGGTGAAGGCGTTCATCGAGCGGCGAGTGTTCCTGAACGGCGACCGGACGGTGGTGTTTCCGTAAGCGCATCCGTTCGGCGCGCAGCCAACAAAAAACCCGACCGGCAGCATCTGCCGGTCGGGTTTTTTATCGCGTTGCGTTCGACGCGTCGCGCAACGGCCCCGGGTGCGGTGTCCGGGT
The DNA here is from genome assembly GCF_003853755.1 of Burkholderia sp. Bp8984. Classification (NCBI taxonomy): domain Bacteria; kingdom Pseudomonadati; phylum Pseudomonadota; class Betaproteobacteria; order Burkholderiales; family Burkholderiaceae; genus Burkholderia; species Burkholderia sp. Bp8984. Next base: position 109,963 of record NZ_QTQN01000013.1, on the reverse strand, counting down.
TCGTCGCGCGACGCGCGTGCCGCGTTCAGATGCTTACTTCACCCACGCGAAGTAGTACGACAGCCAGATCGTCAGCGCAGCACCGACCAGCGCCGCATACGGCATCAGATTCAGCCACATCGCGCGCTTCGGCACTTCGAGTTCCATGTCGCGCTGCATCTGCGCGGGGAAACGGCCGCGATCCTGCCAGTAGTGACGATAGAGAAACACCGGCACGATCAGCAGCATCGCGATCAGCCCGTTGCGCAGCGTGCCTTCGCCCTGCAGGTTCGCGCCCGCGCCGACATAGACGAGATTCGCGTAGCCGCAGACCGAGCCGGCGACGAGCAGCCAGGTCGGGCAGCGGAACGGCCGATCCCAGTTGCCGCGGTCCATCCGGTGGATCCAGCCCGACTGAAGATTCAGGAATACGAACAGCATGTAGCAGACGTTCGAGATCGCCAGCACCGTCATGTAGTCCGACATCATCAGCAACACGAGGTTGAAGCCGAGGTCGGTCCACATCGCGCGCGTGGGCGAGCCGTGCTCGTTCACGTGCGACAGGTACTTCGGCAGCCAGCCGTCGACCGATGCCTGGTACAGCGTGCGCGACGAGCCCATCATCGACGTCATCACGATCAGCAGGATCGACAGCATCAGCATCACGACGACCGCGTTCGCGACCCACGCACCGCCACCGACGATCTTCGCCATCGCGGCCGCGACGCCGGTGCCGTCGCCGATCGCCGGGTCGAGCATCGCCTGCGTGCCGAGCGCGCCCTGGAACGCCATCGGCACGAGCGTCATCACGACGAGGCACAGCGCGCCCGACCAGAAGATCGCCTTCGCGGTGTCGCGACGCGGATCGCGGAATTCGCGCGTGTAGCAGACCGCCGTTTCGAAGCCGTACGACGCCCAGCCGGCCATGAACATCGCGCCGAGCGCCATCGTCACGCCCTGCCCGTTCCACGAACCGAAGGTCGCGGTCGTGAGGTTGCCTTGAGCGTCATGACCGAGCGGCAGCAGCGGAAGCAGGTTCGACATCGGCACGTCGCCGGTGACGAACGGAACGATGCCGACGATCAGCAGCGGCGTGAGCGACGCGATGCCGAGAATGCGCTGCGTGCGCGCAGCTTTCGATGCGCCGCTGTGCTGAAGCTTGAACGTGATGAGAAGCAGAATCGTCGCGATGATGAACGTCGCGTTGATTCGCAGGGAAAGACCCGGCTTGATGAACCCGAGATCCGCAACCTTGAACTGCCAGTGCAGCACCGCCGCGTCGGCGGGAAAGAGACTCGTGAGCGCATAGCTCGCCGCGAGGCCGCAGCCGAGCGCGAGCATCGGCGACCACGCGAGCCAGTTGCACCACACGGAAACCGGGGCAATCAGCTTGCTGTAACGGACCCAGCCGATCGCGCCGTATACCGACGCGCCGCCCGATTTATGGGGAAATAGTCCCGATATTTCCGCATAAGTCGCGCTTTGAATCAGCCCCATCGTGATCGCGGCGATCCAGATCGCCCACGCGGGCTGGCCGATCGTCGCGCATACGCCGCCGATCGTGAACAGCACGCCTGCCGGCACGCCGCTCGTCACCCAGAATGCGTCTTTCCAAGTCAGGCCACGATGCAGCGTGTGGCCCGTCGAATCATGTGAGATGGTTGCCTCAACGTCACTGGTGCGATTAGCACGCAGTCCTGCCTGACTCATCCAATTCCTCCTGTGATGACTCCGCACAAGGGCGCTAGTGTAACAAGTTACGCGCTTTTTTGCAGAATCAGTAAAAGAAAGCCGGGATATGCTTGCATGAAATTCCTATTACTTCGGATTCCTGCAAACATTCCCGGTCTATTTTTTTATGATTCGCGCGACGAATCGCCGCGGTCTTACTGCGCGCCTTCAGTCCACGAATTCACGCGGTCCGCATGCGCGGCAATCCATGCATCGGCGGCCGCTTCCGGCTTCGAACCGTTCTGGATCGCGAGCATCACGCTGTCGATCTCGCCCGGCTTCCACTGGAACTTCTTCAGGAACGCGACGACCGGCTTGGCCTTCGTTTCGAGCTGCGGGTTCGCGACGCTGTCGACGTGCTCCGCGCCGCCGAACACCTTCTTCGGATCCTCGAGGAAGCGCAGCTTCCACTTCGCGAACATCCAGTGCGGCGCCCAGCCGGTCACGATCACCGGCTTGTTCGCGCCGACGGAGCGCGACAGCTCGGCCGTCATCGCGCTGCCCGAACTCGGCATCAGCGTGTAGCTGAGGCCGTAGCTCTTGATCGCTTCGTCGGTCTTGCGCATCACGCCCGCACCCGCATCGATGCCGACGATCCGGCCGCCGAAGCTGCTTTTCTCGGCATTCAGATCTTCGATGCTCTTCGCCTTCACGTAGTCGGGGACGATCAGGCCGATCTTGGCGTCAGGGAAGTTCGCGCCGAGATCGACGACCTTCGACTTGTACTCGCCCCAGTAGGAGCCGTGCGTGACGGGCAGCCATGCGGACAGCGTCGCGTCGAGGTCGCCGCGCGCCACGCCCTGCCACATGATCCCGGCAGCCACCGGCACGAGCTGGACCTGGTAACCGAGCTTCTTCTCGATCACGCGTGCCGCGACGTTCGACGTCGCCACGCTGTCGTCCCAGCCTTCGACGTAACCGATCTTCAGCGTAGGCTTCGTATCCGCGAGCGCCGACGCGCTCAATGCCACCATCGCCGACAGTGCGCCGGTCCACAGCAGTTTTCCGAACAACTTCATGGTCGATCTCCTTGAAATGCGCACCGTGCGCGTTGTCTCTCTAGGTTCTTCAACCACAAATCCGCGGTATCGTTGTTTTCCGACGGATGCTTGTCCGGAGGCGACGCAACGCGACACGACGCGCCCGGACCGGCGATGGCTCGATACGACTACTTGTCGATCACGAGATCCGACAGCGGCTTGCTGCAGCACAGCAGCACCATCCCCTGATCGATCTCGCGCTGGCGGATGCCGCCGTTGTGCTTCATCTCGACCTGCCCCGACACGAGCTTCACCTTGCAGGTGCCGCACATGCCCTGCGTACACGACGCCGGCAGCCGCACGCCGGACTGGCGCGCCGCGTCGAGCACGTGCTGCTCGGAGCCGCACGAAATCTCGCGATTGCTCTTCGCGAAGCTGACCGTGTACTGCTTCGTCGCGACGTCGCCGTCGTTGGCCGCCGGCGCGAGTTCGGCGATCACCTCGTCGCTCGCGGTCTGCGCGAGCGTCTCGAACGAGAAGCTTTCCTCGTGATACTGCTTGCGGTCGAAGCCGGCTTCGTCGAGCAGGTCGCGCACGGCCTTCATGTACGGCGCGGGGCCGCACGTGAAGATCTCGCGCTCCATGAAGTCCGGTGCGATCAGCTTCAGCAGCGGCAGCGTCAGGAAGCCCGTGACGCCCGGCCAGTTGGTGCGTGCACCGACGCGCTCGACGACGAACGACGTGCGGAAATTCGTATGGTTCGACGCGATCAGGTCGAGCTCGCGCGCGAAGATGATGTCGTCCGGCGTACGTGCGCTGTGCACGAACAGGATGTCGCGATCCTCGGCGAGATCATGGTGCGCGCGGCTCATCGACATCAGCGGCGTGACGCCCGAACCGGCCGACAGGAACAGGTACTTGCGCGCCGGATGCCGCGCGCACGTGAATTCGCCGGCCGGGCCGAGCACGCGAACCGACGCGCCCGGCTGCAGGTTGTCGTGCAGCCAGTTCGACACCTTGCCGCCCGGCACGCGCTTCACCGTGATCGAGATCGTGTGCGGCCGCGCGGGCGACGACGAGATCGTGTAGCACCGGTTGATCGTCTCGCCGTCGATGTCGAGTTCGAGCGTGATGAACTGCCCCGGCTCGAAGGAAAACGCACGGCCTTGCGGCGAACGGAAGAAGAAACTCTTCACGTCGTGGGTTTCCTGACGCACGTGGCAGCACACCAGCGTTTCCTCGACGTCGCTCGTCCAGCGCTCGGGCAGCGCGCTCCAGAACGCCGGGTGCGTCACCCGGCTGTCCACCGGCTCGAAATTGGCCGAATCTCGCATCATGTGTAGCTCCACTTGCTGTCTGCTGTACTACGCGCCGATTTTTTCGGCGAGCCGGCCGATGTACCAGGCCGAGAATTTTTCGACGAGACCTTCCGTGTACGGCGAATACGGGCCCGGCTCGTATGCGCTGCTGGTCGCGCCGCGCTGCGAGAATTCGACGAGCGCGCGATCCTGGTCGTTGGTCGCGTTCCACACGGCCGTCAGGTTCTTCACGTCGTAGTCGATGCCTTCCTCCGCATCCTTGTGGACGAGCCACTTGGTGCGCACGAGCGTCTTGCCGGCCGACAGCGGAATCACCGAGAACGTCACGATGTGATCGCTCATGAAGTGATGCCACGAGTTCGGCTGCGTCCAGAACGACAGGCCGCCGAGGTCGGCCTGGTCGAACTGGCCGAGCAGCTTCTTCGATGCGACCTTCGCGTCGAGCGTCTGCGATTCGCCGTGGCGGTCGAGCGGCAGGCGCTGCGTGCGGAAGCCCGTCACGTCGAGCAGCTTTTCGATTTCGGCGGACGGCAGGCCCATCTCGGCCCACTCCTTGCCGCGGCGCACGCAGGTTTCAGCGAACGCGTCCATGCCTTCGGCGTTCGCGTCGGAGCGCTGGTAGCCGAAGCCGTATTCGTACAGCGAGATCGTCAGCTCGGGATGGTTCGCGACGCAGTGATAGCACTCGCGGTTGTTCTCCATCGTGAGCTTCCAGTTGCCTTCCTCGATGATGTCGATCTGCGCGGCGATCTTCGTGTTCGGCAGATCGTGCGGCAGCAGATACGGCTCCATCTGGGCGCGCAGCTGCGCGAAATCGACCGGCGGCTCCTCGGCGAGGCAGATGAAGATCAGGCCCGCGAGGTTCTGCACGTGCACCGACTTCAGGCTGTGCTTGCAGCGGTCGAACTTCTCGCCCATGTGCTCGGCGAACATCAGCTGGCCGGTCAGGTTGTAGGTCCAGCTGTGGTACGGGCACACGATGTTGCCGACCGAGCCCTTATCCTCGTTGCACAGGCGCGCGCCGCGGTGGCGGCACACGTTGTGGAACGCGCGGATTTCCATGTCGTCGTCGCGCACGATCAGGATCGAGTCGCTGCCCAGTTCCACGGTCACGTAGTCGCCCGGCTCGGGAATGTCCGGTTCGACCGCGACCTGGATCCAGTGCTGGCGGAAAATCGCCTCCATGTCGAGGGCGAAGATGTCCTCGCTCGTGTAGAACGGCGCCTCGAGGCTGTAACCTTCCTTGCGTCGCTCGATCAGTGCACGAATGTCTGCCGATACTTTCATCGTTTGCTCCGGATTCCTTGCGTCCCAGTGTGGTTGCCGACAGGCATCAAAATCAGTAGTCGATGAGCTGATGCTCGCGCAAATACGCGAGGATCACTTGTGCTTTTTCGACTGAACTCCCTTCATTTACGACGTTGCCGCCGCGGCTTTCGGTCGTGGTCGCGGACAGCATCCGGGCATGCCCCGAGCGCTTCTCGGCGGCGACCAGCTTTACGGGTTTACGCTCGATCGGGCCGACCTTCCAGGCCGCCGCATCGGCGTCCGCGCCGGTCGACGTGAGGGCCGGGCGGATCGCGCCGGCGCGCAGCCGCGCATACGCGTAGCGCGGCGCCACGTTGGCGAGCGGATGGACCGCGACGACGGCCGGCAGCGCCGCGTCGACGCGCCGCCGCAGCCCTTTCGGCAAGAATTGCCGGACCGCCGCGCGGCCGCCGTCGACCGTCACGTCGACGGCCGAGCCGACGAGCGGATAGCCGAGCGCCGCGGCGACGCGATACGGCAGCATCCCGGTGTCGTACGCGCCCTCGGCGCGCGTGCCGGTCAGCACGAGGTCGTAGCCTTCGACGCGCGCGGCGAGCGCATGCGCGGCATCGTCGCCGTCGTGGCAGGCCAGCACCTCGACCTGCCGCGCGCCGAGCGCGAGATATTCAGCAAGCGCTTCATTCGCGGGATCGCCCGCATGGATCACGTCGAGCTGCGCGCGATGCCGCTCCGCGAGCTGGCGGCCGACCTCGAGCGCGGCCGCGTCGTTGCGGCTGTAGCGCGCGGTGCCGCTGACGGGGTGCCGGCCGACGGACACGAGCACCGCGATGCGTTGCAACTGGCGGGGGGCGTTCATGCTGCGACTCCTTCGGTTTCACGCGAGCCGACCGCGGCCGGCGATTGTCCGCGCGACGCGCGCGCGGCCTGCACCTGTTCGATCAGCGCGGCGATCGTCGCCTGCGCGTCGCCCACCACCGTCAGGTTCGCGCGCTTCGCGATCGGCGCGCTGCCGTCGAGGTTCACCGCGATCACGTGACGGCAGTCCTTGATCCCCTGCAAGTGCTGCACCGCGCCCGAGATGCCGAACGCGATGTACACGCTCGCCTCGACCGTCTTGCCGGTCGCGCCCACCTGCTTGTCGCGCGTGAAGTGACCGTTGTCGACCGCGACGCGGCTCGCGCCGATCGCCGCGCCGAACGCGCCGGCCAGTTGTTCGAACGCGCCGATGTCGGACACGCCGTTGCCGGCCGACACGATGAAGTCGGCCTCCTCCAGCGCGACCTGCGCCGCGTCGATTTCCTCGAGGCCGAGATCGCGGTATGGCTGCGCCGCGTCTCCGGCCGGGCGGATGAAGTCGGCGGCCAGGCGCTCGCCGGCGCCGACGAACGGCAGTTTCGCCTCGACCGCGTTCTGCGCGAGCAGGATCACGTCGGGCAGCCCGCGCGTCGCAAACGCGCGGCCGGCCTGCGCATACGCGCCGACATGCTTCGCGTCGATCTCGACCACGTGGGTCGCGACGCTCGCGCCGGCGGCCGCCGCGTACCGCCGGCCGAGATCGCCGTCGCCGGTCGCGTTGTCGGGCACGAACACGTGCTTCGGCGCGAGCGCCGCGGCGCATGCCTGCAAGGCTTGCAATTCGCTTTCGGGCGCAAACGCGCGACGGTCGAAGTCGGCCAGCTCGATCAGCTTGTCGACGCCGAGTTCGGCGGCGTCATCCTTCAGTTCGCCGAATGCCAGCAGCGCGACTTCGGTCTGCGCGTCGGCGAGCACCGCGGCGGCGGCGATCGCCTGCCGCGCATGGTCGTCGAGCGCGCCGCGCTCGGCGTGCGCCACCACCAGCATCACGTGCTTCGGGTCCTGCACCGCGCGGCGCGGCTTCGCGGCCGCGGCGCCGTGGCCGTGCGCGGACCACTGCGCGGCGCTCGCATCGGCGCTGCCTTCCTCGCCGAGCGTGATGCGCTTCAGGCCCGCGGCCGTGATGATGAACGGCCGGCGCGGATCGATTCGTTTGATCGTGTTCATCGATTCACTCCAGCGAGGCGGCAACGAGTTCGGCCACGTCGAGCACGTCGGGGCGCGGGCCCACGACGCCTTCGAGCATCGCCGTGCAGTTCGGGCAACCGACCGCGACCACGTCCGCGCAGATCGCGCGCGCGTCGGCGATGCGGATGTCGGGAATACGCTGCTTGCCCGGGATGTCGGTCAGCGGCGCACCGCCGCCACCGCCGCAGCAGCGGCCGCGCATGCCGTTGCGCTCCATCTCGACGACCTGGATGCCGATCGTCTTCAGCAGCTTGCGCGGCGATTCCGTCTCGCCGTTGTAGCGGCCGAGGTAGCACGGGTCGTGATACGTGGTGCGCTTCTCGCGCAGCGACTCGACCGCCTTCGGCGCGATCTTGCCGCTGTCGGCCAGCTCCGCGAGGTAGGTCGTGTGATGCTTGACCGTCACGCGCAGCCCGAGCGCGCGGTATTCGTTGCGCAGGCTGTGCATCACGTGCGGGTCGGCCGTCACGATCTGCTTGTACGACAGCGAGCCGAGCGTGCCGATCAGGCGCTTCGCCATCTGCTGGAACGTCGCTTCGTCGCCGAGGCGGCGTGCGACGTCGCCGGTGTCGGTCTCGGTCCCGCCGAGCACCGCGTAGTCGACGCCCGCCTTGTTCAGCACCTTGACGAACGCGCGCAGCGTGCGCTGGTAACGCATGTCGAATGCGCCTTCACCCGCGACGAACAGCACGTCGACCGGCTTGCCCGGTTGCGCGACCGGCGCGTTCAGGTCGACCGACCAGTCGTAGCGCGCAGCCGTGTCGTAGCCACCCATCGTGCCCGTCTCGCGCAGGTTCGCGAGCACTTCCTGGCCCTTGCCCGGCACCGTGCCGTGCACCAGCGTGCGGTTGCGGCGCATGTCGACGATCGCGTCGACGTGCTCGATCAGCATCGGGCACTCCTGCACGCATGCGCGGCAGGTGGTGCACGACCACAGCGTCTGCTCCTCGATCAGGCCCGACACGATCGGGCCGTTCGGCTCGCCGCGATGCTGGCCGACCGCGAGGCCCGGCGTCGGGCTGCCGGCGTACGCGGCATCGGTGCCGCCCGCCATCCCGACGACGAGATCCTGGATCAGTTTCTTCGGGTTCAGCGGCTGGCCCGATGCGAACGCGGGGCACGCGGCTTCGCACTTGCCGCACTGCACGCACGCGTCGAAGCTCAGCAGCTGGTTCCAGCGGAATTCGACCGGCTTCGCGACGCCATACTCCTCGTGCTCGATGTCCGGCAGCTTCAGCGCGGTCGGCGGCGTGGCCGTGCCATTGCCCGTGAACGATTCACGGGTGGCCGCGAAACGCTCCTGGCGCGGGTGGAACGCAAGGTGCAGCAGACCGGCGATCGCGTGCTTCATCGGGCCGCCCTTCGCGGCGCCGACGGTCATCGTGAAGGCGCCGGCGCCGATCAGCAGCGCGCAGAGCACCGCGAACGCACCCGACATCGCGCCGGTCGGCACGACCATGAACAGCACGAGGCCGAGCGCGAACGAGCCGAGCAGCCAGGGCAGCGCGTTCCACGGGCCGCGCGACAGGCGCGCCGGCACGTCCTTCGCCGCGCGGCGGCGCCAGACGAACACCACGCCGACGAGCATCGCGAGCGCCGCGAGGAAGATCAGCTTGTCGAGCCACGGCGAGTAGATCGCGAGGCCGTAGTTGACGAACACCAGCGCGAGCGCGGCGATCGCGCCGCCGGCGGTCGCGACGTGGGTCTTCGCGATGTACGGATCGCGGGCGACCACATGGTGCAGGTCGACGAAGTAGCGCTTCGGGATCGCGAACAGGTTCGCGATGCCGAACGAGCCGGGCGCCGTCGCGCGCCCGAGACGCCAGTAGGACGAGCGCTTCGCGACCGCGAACGCGAGCCCCGCCACCGACAGCCACAGCAGTGCGGTAATGAGGAAAGCCGGATTCATTTTTTAGAAATCCTTGACGAGACGCAGCGAGTCGTAGATCGCACCGTGGACGTTGTGCATCGAGATGCAGTCGCCGACACGGAACAGCAGGAAGCGGCCGTTGCCCAGTTCCTCCGACAGGCACGGCTGCGGCTCGGCCGCGAACAGCGTGTGCGGATCGATCTGGCCGCGGTTCACCGACTCCGGCTTGAGCTTCCAGTACAGCTCGTCGTTCGGCGACGAACCGTTCTCGATCACGACCTGGTCGACCGCGCGCTCTTCCAGCTCCTCGGTGTATTCGTTGCGCAGCACGGCGATGATCTTGCCGTCTTCCTCGTACACGCGATCGAGCATCGTGTTCGGCGTCGGGATCACGCCGAGCGCGTACAGGCGGCGATAGAAGATCGGGAACGTCGTGCCGCCGCAATCGTCGGCCACCTTCACGTCGGGCGTCACCACCTCGACCTTCGAGCCGCGGCTCGCCATGAAGTCGGCCACGCCCGCGCCCGCATGCGTGCTCACGCCGTCGAACAGCAGCACGTTCTGCTTCGGCTCGACCTTGCCGGTCAGGATGTCCCACGAGCTGACGGCGAGACCTTCGGCCACGCCCCACGCCGGCACCTGCCACGTGAAGCTCGAACCGCCGGTCGCGAGCACGACGATGTCCGGCTTCTCGGCCATGATCATCTTCTCGTCGGCGGCGACGCCGAGGCGCCGGTCGACGCCGAGACGCTTGGTTTCCATGTCGAACCAGCGGATGATCCCCGACATCTGTTCGCGCTGCGGCGCCTTCGCGGCGATCATCACCTGGCCGCCGACTTCGGCGTTCTTCTCGAACAGCACGACGTCGTGGCCGCGCAGCTTCGCGACGCGTGCGGCCTCGAGCCCCGCGGGGCCCGCGCCGACCACCACCACCTTGCGCTTCGGGCCGCGCGACTTCTCGATGATGTGCGGCATCGTCGCTTCGCGCGACGTCGCGGCGTTCTGGATGCACAGCACGTCGAGGCCGTTGTACTGGCGGTCGATGCAGTAGTTCGCGCCGACGCATTGCTTGATTTCGTCTTCGCGGCCGTCGCGGATCTTGATCACCATGTGCGGATCGGCGATCTGCGCGCGCGTCATGCCGACCAGGTCGATCATGCCGTTCGCGAGCAGGCGCTCGGCCTGGCCCGCGTCGCGGATGCTCTGTGCGTGCATCACGGGAATCTTCACCACCGACTTGATGCCGGCCGCGAGGTGCACGAACGGCTCCGGCGGCAGCGCCATCGGCGGCATGCAGTTCGCGATCGTGTTGTGCGTGTCGCCGCCCGAGCCGACCACGCTCAGGTAGTCGATCAGGCCCGTCTCCGACATCGCCTGCGCGATTTCCTTCAGCGCTTCGTGATCGAGACCGTCCTCGTGGAATTCGTCGCCGCACATGCGCAGGCCGACGCAGAAATCCTTCCCGACCGCTTCACGCACGGCCGTCAGCACTTCGATGCCGAAGCGCAGACGGTTCTCGAGGCTGCCGCCCCATTCGTCGGTGCGGTGGTTCGAACGCTTGCTCCAGAACTGGTCGATCAGGTGCTGGTGCGCGGCGGAGATTTCGATGCCGTCCATGCCGGCGGCCTTCACGCGCTTCGCGGCGGCCGCGAAGTCGCCGATGATGCGGCGGATTTCCTCGATCTCGATGATCTTCGCGTTACCGCGGTGCACCGGCTCGCGCACGCCCGACGGCGACATCAGGTGCGGCCAGTGCTCGCCGTGGAACGACGAGCGGCGGCCCATGTGCGTCGCCTGGATCATGATCTTCGCGCCGTGCTTGTGCATCGTGTCGGCGAGACGCGTGAGCGGGTCGATGATCTTGTCGTTCGACAGGTTCACCGACTTCCACCAGCCCTGCGGGCTGTCGATCGACACGGGGCTCGAGCCGCCGCAGATCGCGAGGCCGACGCCACCCTTCGCCTTCTCTTCGTAGTAGCGGATGTAGCGGTCGCCCGGCAGGCCGCCCGGCTCGGCATACACCTCCGCGTGCGCGGTGCTGACGATCCGGTTGCGCAGCGTCAGCTGGTTCAGCTGCATGGGTTTGAACAGGTGGGGATAACGCATCGCAGGCGACCTCTGGCGTTCGAATGTCTCGTGTTGCGGGTGTTGTTTGTTGCTGTGTCGTCGGGTCGGCGCGTCAGTGCGCGATCGGCGACACTTCGAAGACGCAGTGATCGTGGTGCTCGGCCGCACACTGCACTTCCTTCGACTGCGCGCGCGGCGCGCCCTTGCCTTCCGGCGTCGTGTCGTTGACCCAGTCCATCGCGCCGGCGAACCAGCCCGCGAACATGTAGCAGAGCTTGCCTTCCTTGCCCGGCTGCTGGAGCACGAACGACGAGTGGCGCAGCTCGATCTTCGCGCGTGCGCTGGCCGGATCGGCCTCGATGATCGAGAACAGGCCCCAGCCGCGTTGCGACAGGCGCTTCAGGTAGTGCTCGAACACCGCCATGCCGGTGAGGCCGTGCAGCTTCGCTTCCTTGTCGCACCAGTGGTACGCGGACTTGTAGCCGGCCTTGTAGAGGATCTCGGCATACGCCTCGACGCCGAGCGCTTCCTCGACGGCGACGTGGTTGTTCGTGAAGAAGTGGCGCGGCACGTACAGCATCGGCAGCGCGTCGGTGGTCCAGACGCCGGTATCGGGATCGACGTTGATCGGCAGTTGCGGTTGCATCGTGGTGACTCCGTGAGGAAAATTGGCCGCGCGGCTCAGGCGCAGGCACGACATCGTCCGCGTGCCCGCGCGACAGGCGCCGGCACGTCCCGATTGTTCTAGTGTTGAATCGCGGGTGGCGGTTCGGCTCGGCGGGTGCTTACGCGCCCCACACGTCCTTGAACACGCGCACCCAGTTCTCGCCCATGATCTTGCGGATGCGCGACTCCTTCCAGCCGTGGCGTTCCATCGCCGCGGTCAGGTTCGGGAATTCGCCGATCGTGCGGATGCCGTCCGGGTTGATCACCTTGCCGAAGTTCGTCAGCTGGCGATAGCGGCCCTTGTCATGCGTCAGCATGTCGAAGAATTCCTTCGCGAAATCCTGCGTGAAGTCCGTGCCGATGCCGACCGCGTCTTCGCCGATCAGGTTCACGACGTAGTCGATCGCCTCGATGTAGTCGTCGATGTTCGCCTCGATGCCGCGCTTCAGGAACGGCGCGAACATCGTCACGCCGACGAAGCCGCCGGCGTCGGCGATTTCCTTCAGCTGCGCGTCGCTCTTGTTGCGCGGATGTTCCTTCAGGCCCGACGGCAGGCAGTGCGAGTAGCACACCGGCTTCTTCGAGAACGCGATCGCTTCCGACGACGTGTTGCCGCCCACATGCGACAGGTCGACCATGATGCCGACGCGGTTCATCTCGGTGATCACTTCGCGGCCGAAGTCCGACAGGCCGCCGTCGCGCTCGTAGCAGCCGGTGCCGACCAGGTTCTGCGTGTTGTAGCAGAGCTGCACGACGCGCACGCCCATGTCGGCGAACGCCTCGATGTAGCCGAGGTTGTCCTCGAACGCGTGCGCGTTCTGGAAGCCGAGGATGATCCCCGTCTTGCCTTCCTTCTTCGCGCGGAAGATGTCGTCGGTCGTGCGCACCAGCGTCAGCAACTCGCTGTTCTCGCGGATCTTCTGCTTCATCACGCCGATGTTGTCGACGGTCTTGGTGAAGTTCTCCCACACCGATACCGTGCAGTTCGCGGCCGTGATGCCGCCCTTGCGCATGTCCTCGAACACCGGCTTCTCGAACTTCGAGATGTTCAGTCCGTCGATGATGATGCTGTCCTGATGCAGCGTGCTCATATCTGCCTCTCGCTCCAGTCTCTGCTGTATGTGGGGTCGTCGATCAGTAAATCGGGAAGCGCTCGCAAAGCGCGAAAATCTCGCGGCGCACGCGCTGTTCGGTCGCGTGGTCGCCTTCGGGGTTCGCGCGCAGCGCGTCGAACACTTCGAGAATCAGGCGGCCGACTTCGCGGAACTCCGCGACGCCGAAGCCGCGCGTCGTGCCGGCCGGCGTGCCGAGGCGGATGCCCGACGTGACGGTCGGCTTCTCGGTGTCGAACGGAATGCCGTTCTTGTTGCAGGTGATGCCCGCGCGTTCGAGCGCCTGCTCGACCGGCGCGCCCTTCAGGCCCTTGGGGCGCAGGTCGACCAGCAGCAGGTGGTTGTCGGTGCCGCCGGTGACGAGGTCGACGCCACCCGCCTTCAGCACTTCGCCGAGGGCCTGCGCGTTCGCGAGCACGTTGTCGATGTAGGTCTTGAAGTCCGCATGCAGCACTTCGCCGAACGCGACGGCCTTGCCGGCGATCACGTGCATCAGCGGACCGCCCTGCAGGCCGGGGAACACGGCCGAGTTGATCTTCTTCGCGATCTCTTCGTCGTTGGTCAGCACGAAGCCGCCGCGCGGGCCGCGCAGCGTCTTGTGCGTGGTCGACGTGACGACGTGCGCGTGCTCGACCGGATTTGCATGGCGGCCGGCGGCGATCACGCCCGCGATGTGCGCCATGTCGACCATCAGCTTCGCGCCGACGCTGTCGGCGATCGCACGGAAGCGGGCGAAGTCCAGCGCGCGCGGGTACGCCGAGAAGCCGGCGATGATCAGGCTAGGCTTGTGCTCGTGCGCGAGTGCCTCGACCTGGTCGTAGTCGATCCGCATCGTGTCGCGGTTCACGCCGTACTGCACGGCGTTGAACCACTTGCCCGACAGCGCCGGCTTCGCGCCGTGCGTCAGGTGGCCGCCGGCGTCCAGCGACATGCCGAGCACCGTGTCGCCCGGCTTCGCGAGCGCGAGCATCACCGAACCGTTCGCCTGCGCGCCCGAGTGCGGCTGCACGTTCGCATAGCCGGCGTTGAAGATCTGCTTCACGCGCTCGATCGCCAGCGCCTCCACCTCGTCCGCGAATTCGCAGCCGCCGTAGTAACGCTTGCCCGGATAGCCTTCCGCATACTTGTTGGTGAGCACCGAACCCTGGGCCTCCAGCACCGCGCGCGACACGATGTTTTCCGACGCGATCAGCTCGACCTGCGACTGCTGGCGCTCGAGTTCCTTCAGGATGGCGCTGCGCACCGGCGCGTCGCGCTCGGCGAGGGGCTGCGAGAAGAAAGGCTGGGTGTTCGACATAGTGCGTCCGTGACGAAGAATAAAGGGCGTGAAACCGAAGCTCGAGGCCCGCCATACCTGGGTTTCCAGCGCATCCAGTGCAAGGCTGCCGACGGCTCTATTCTTGTCGTTCGGATTTTCGACGGATTGATGAATTTAGACGCGTTCTTTACCTTTTCCGCCATGCGCGTCCGTTTTGTACAAGTGACCGGTCGTGCTTTTTGGGATGACGAGGCAAGCCGGCGTGTGCGGTGAATTCGCGGTTCACCGATGGACAGGCACTTCGCCGGTGCCTGTGCTGTGCGTCCCGGGTGCAGCGCGGCCCGCTTACGGTGCAGTGCAGCATCCGCCCCGCGCCCATACAACGTATGGAGCTAGGGTTTAGCCGTATGGCACGGTTGTTGCGCTCGCTCCCACAATACGGCAGCCCGATCCGTGCCTCGGGCTAAAAGCTATTAGAGATTCAAGGAACGCTCCCCATGTCGCCCGACCGCACAGCGTCGCTGTCCCACTTCGCGTTCATGCCTTTACCGAACTTCACGATGATCGCGTTCACCAATGCGATCGAGGTGCTTCGGATGGCGAACTACCTGAGCGGCCAGCCGCTCTACCGCTGGTCGATCATCAGCCCGGACGGCGGCCCGGTCACGGCGAGCAATGGCCTCACGGTCGACACGGGCCCGGCCGAGTGCGTCGGGCAGCCGGATATCGTATTCGTGTGCGGCGGCGTCGACGTGCAGCGCGCGACCACGCCCGCCCATCTGTCGACGCTGCGCCGCTTCGCGCGTTCGGGAATTCCGCTCGGCAGCCTGTGCACGGGCACCTATGCGCTCGCGAAGTCGGGGCTGCTCGCGGGCTACGCGTGCGCGATCCACTGGGAAAACATGTCGGCGCTGAAGGAAGAGTTTCCGGACACGCGCTTCCTGAAGGAACTGTTCGTGGTCGACCGCGATCGCATCACATGCACGGGCGGCGTCGCGCCGCTCGACATGATGCTGAACCTGATCGCCGCGCGGATAGGCACGCCGCGCGTCACGCAGATCGCCGAGCAGTTCATCGTCGAACACGTGCGCGACACGAGCGCGCAACAGCGGATGCCGCTCGTCGCGCGGCTCGGCTCGGCGAACAAGTCGCTGTTCGAAGTGATTTCGCTGATGGAGAACAACATCGAGGAACCGCTGTCGCGCGAGGAACTCGCGCGGCTCGCGAACATGTCGCAGCGGCAGTTGCAGCGCCTGTTCCGCGAACACCTCGGGATGACGCCCACGCACTATTACCTGACGCTGCGGCTGCGCCGCGCGCGCGAGCTGCTGCTGCAGACCGACATGTCGATCATGCACATCACGATGGCGTGCGGCTTCCAGTCGGCATGCCACTTCAGCAAGAGCTATCGCGACGCGTTCGGCGTCGCGCCGACGCGCGAACGCCGCAAGCAGGTCGCGCCGCTCGCGCAGGGCGCGGCGACATCCGCGCCGGCGTTTCCGGCGCATGTGATTCATGCGTGACGCACGAGTTGCGCGATAAAAAAAAAGCGGCCTCGAAGGCCGCTTTTTGCTGGTGCTTACGATCCCCACACCTGCATTTCGTCGAGCGAATACCCCCACTGCGTCGCCCGCTTCGTACCGAGCATCCGCACGTAGCGCCCCTGCGCATTCAGGTTCGGCAACGTGACGTGACCGTACGACACGCCGTTGTTCGTCGAGTAGACCGTCGTCCAGTTCGCGTTGTCGTTCGACGTCTGGATCTGGTACACGAGCGCGCCCGCGTCCCAGTAGAGATCGACGCTGCTGATCTTCTTCACCGCGCCGAGATCGACGGAGATCCATTGCGGATCGACGCCCGCCCCTTCCGGCGAATCCCAGCGCGTGCTGGTCGTGTTGCCGTCGAACGCCTTGTCCGCCGTCAGCGATGTGTTGTAGCTCGCCGACGCGGCAGCCGGCCGCCCTTGCGACAGCAGCGTCGGCTGCGCGGCGGCCGGGCCGCCGTAGTAGCTCGAGCCGAGCTTCGCCTTGGTCGTGTCCGCGTTCACGCCGAACTGCGACAGGCTCCAGCGCTGGCCGGTCGTCACGTCGCCGACGTAGAGCTGGTAGCCGCCCGCCGTCGTCGACGAGAAGAACACGTAGTTCGTGCCGGTCACCGGCGCCGGGTCCGAGTTGTTGCTCACGCAGTCGTTGATCGGCAGCGCGTTCGGCGTCGATGCCGGGTCCGCGGTCTTCGTGTAGATCTGGTCCGCGCCGCCGCTATCCTTCCAGCGTGCATAGAACACCATGCCGTCGCCGCGTACGATCGGATAGTAGGTCTGCAGACCGGCCGGATGATCGAACGTGGCGGTCGCGCCGGTCGCGATCGTGCGCTTCATCAGCCCCATGTTCGAGCCGGTGCCCGTCGCGTAGTAGACGGCGCTCGCGTCCGGCGCGAGGAACGGCATCGAGTATTCGGCGCCGGCCGGTGCGTTCGTCAGGCTCACGACCGACGTGAACACCGGGCCCGCGCTCGTGTACGACAGCGTGCCCTGCTTCACGTCGCCGTTCTGCTTGAACACGAGCGTCTTGCCGTCGGCGCTGAATTTCGGATCTTCGTTGCGCGTCGCGCCGGTGCTGTTCGTCAGGTTCACGGGCGGCGTGCCGGCGCCGAGCTGCAGCATGAACACGTTCCATGCGCCGTTGCTGATGCCCATGAACGCGAGCCACTTGCCGTCGGGGCTGAACACGCCGTTCATCGGATCGGTGATGCCCCAGCTGCTCTTGCTCAACTGCGTGAGCGTATGGGCCGAAAAATCGTACAGGAACAGCTGGCTCGTGCCGTCGCCGTAGTTGACGTAGCTGTGATAGACGAGCTTGCCGGTCAGCGCCGCGGGAAACGACGCGTTGGATTGAGTCGGAGGATTGCTGATGCAGGCCGCTTCGGCGGCACCACTGGACAGGTTGAGAGCGATGCCGGCCACGAGGCCCGCAGCGAGGAACTTCGATTTCACGCTGATTGCTTCCGGGAAAGGTAGGGACGGAGCGGCCCGGGTCCCGCACACGGTGCACGGGGATCACGGGTCCGCCATCGGAGGGCGCGAACTCGGTATCGATCACGCATCGGGAATGAAACTTGCGCAGGATGCCTGCTCGCTCGTCTGAAGAAAAGGCTCAAAGTGAGTCGAAAACAACCGGATCAGCGACAGGCGCATCAGCGTTTGAGGGCGGGATTGAACGCGGCGGAGGCCGTGCTACTCTTTTTTCACGACGGCCGCGATCGGCCGGAGGGCAGGCATGAAGCGTTATGCGGCGCTGGCTCAGACGATTGGCGACGCGATCCGGCGTGGCGACCTCGGGCCCGGCGCGCGTATCCCGACCGTGCGCGCAGCGTGCCGCGCTTACCGTGTAAGTCCATCCACCGTGTTTCGCGCGTACTACAAGCTCGAAAGCGAGGGCCTGATCACCGCGCGTGCGCGCTCCGGATATTTCGTTGCGAACCTGGATGACAAGCGCGTGCGCGCGGGTCACGACACCCCGCGCAAACCGGCTGCGCCGCAGGCCGGCGACAACGATGTGCTGTTCCGCTTGCTCGACTCGCTCAAATTCGACGACATCGTGCCGCTGGGTTCCGCATTCGCGAGCTATTCGCTGTTTCCGATGAGCAGCCTGTGGCGGTATGCGGCGGCGGCGGCCCGCAACATGGACCGCGCGAAACTGCTGGCCGGACTGCCGCCCGGCCATGAAGCGCTGCGCCGCCAGATCGCACTGCGCTACCTGAACGCGGGCGCGTCATTGCCGATGGAAGAGATCGTCATCACGACCGGCGCGGCCGAAGCGCTGACGCTGAGCCTGCAGGCGCTCACGCGCCCCGGCGACATCGTCGCGATCGAACGTCCGGCCTACCACGCGGTACTGCAGGCCGTGCGGCGGCTGCATCTGAAGGCCATCGAAATCCCGGTGGATCCGCGCACCGGCCTCGATCTCGATGCGCTCACCGACGCGCTCGACACGCATCCGGTGCGCGCCTGCTGGTTCATGACCTCGTTCCACAACCCGACCGGCGCGACGCTGCCCGACGAGCGCAAGCGCGCGCTGATCGAGCTGCTCGCGTCGCACCGCGTGCCGCTGATCGAGGACGACGTGTTCGGCGAACTGCACTTCGGCCCGACGCCCACGCGGCCCGCGAAGCTGTACGACGAAAGCGGGCTGGTGCTGCATTGCGGTTCGTTCTCGAAGTGCCTCGCCCCCGGTTTCCGGGTCGGCTGGGTCGCGGCCGGACGCTACGTGAAGCAGATCAGGCAGGTGAAGAACGCGAGCGCGCCGGCGGCCGACGTGCCCGCGCAGATGGCTGTATCCCGCTACCTGCTCAACGGCGCGTACGACCGCTTCCTGCGCAGGCTCCGCCGCAACCTGGCGGCGCACCAGGCACAGATGCTGGCGGCCGTCCGCGCGTACTTCCCGCCCGACACGGCGGTGCATGCCCCGCGCGGCGGGTATTTACTGTGGATCGAATTGCCGCCGCACGTGGATGCGATGCGGTTGTTCGGCGACGCGATGAAAAACGGCGTCAGCCTCGCGCCCGGGCCGATTTTTTCCATGACGGGCGCCTTTCACCGCTACGTCCGGCTGAACTACGGCCGGCCGTGGACCCCTGCCGTCGAGGACGCGATGCAAACCCTCGGGACGCTCGCGGGGCGGCAACGACAGACGAGGTAGCAACGACCATGCAAGTCCTGCCCATCCGGAAAGTCCGCACGCGCGACACGTTGCGCGGCGCACTGAACCTGCGCGCCGAGCCGCGCGATGCCGTCAGCCAGCGCTGCCGGCAATGCGGCTTCATGGCATTCCGCGCCACCGAGCAATGCCCCGTCTGCGGACTCGGGGACTGGCCGTTCGCGCCGCTGCGCGAATCGAGCGAATCGATCGAATCGATCGAATCGAGCGAATCGAGCGAATCGAGCGAATCGAGCGAATCGAGCGACCAGGGCAACCGGAGCGACGAAGCGCAGGCCGCTCCTCCGCACGACGCGCTCCCCGTCCCGACATGGTCGTCGCGGATCGGCGCCGCGGTGCGCAGCGCGGCGATCCGGCGGCCGAGCGCGTCGAGCGCGCCGCTGCTGAGCATCCTGACCCTCGTGCTGCTGGTCGGCGGCTATGTGACGTTCGACCGGACGTGCAAGGCCGACCCGGTCTGCCGCGGCCAGGGCGCGCCGGCGCCAGCGGCAAACGACGCCAGTCTGCATGCGGCCGACGCGCAGACGTTGCCGGTCGTGCCCGCGCCCGTCTATGCATTTCATCCGGCCGACCACCCGGCGCTCGACACCGACCGGCTTGCCGCCGCCGACCGGCTGGACGCAACCGATCGAGCAGGCTATGCCGGCACGAGCCGACACATGACCGGACGCACGGCAACCACGGTCGCGCGGCACGCACCGGCGGTGCGCGCGCGCAGCGGTACTCGCGTCGTCAACTGGAAAGGCGGCGCTACCGCGACGCGACACGCGCACGCGATCCGCCGCGTGAGCCTGCATACGCGCCACGGTCGGCGCGCGACGGCAAGCGCGACCCAAGTGGCCATGGTCTATCGCGCGCACTGAGCGCCGGGCGCGCCGGAATTCGGCGCGATCGCGGCCGCGATGCTGTCGTACGGGATCGCCGCATACGACTCGAAGCGCAAGCCGGCGAGCGTCCGGCCGTTCGTGTCGGCGTTCGGCAGCCGGTTGGCCGCGGCGATCGGTCTCGTGCCGCACGCCATATCGCAGCAATCGCGGGCCGCAGCGATCAGGGTTCGCCTGCGCCGGCAGCACCCGGCCACAGCAAAAACGGGCGGCACCGTTTCCGGTACCGCCCGTTTCATGTTCCGCCCGTTCGTGCGTCAGGCCGCCAGCAAGCCGTGCGGATCGATCACGAATTTGCGCGGCGCGCCGCCGTCGAACTTCTTGTAGCCTTCCGGCGCCTGATCGAGCGAGATCACCTCGACGTTGACGATCTTCGCGATCGGCAGACGGTCGAACAGGATGGCCTGCATCAGGTTGCGGTTGTACTTCAGCACCGGCGTCTGGCCCGTGAAGAACGAATGCGACTTCGCCCAGCCGAGGCCGAAGCGGATGCTCAGGCTGCCGTGCTGCGCGGCCTTGTCCTTCGCGCCCGGATCGTCCGTCACGTACAGGCCCGGAATGCCGATCGCGCCGGCCGGACGCGTGATTTCCATCAGCGAGTTCAGCACCGTCGCGGGCGCTTCCTCGGAATGGCCCGACGAACCGTGGCCGTGCGCCTCGAAGCCGACGCAGTCGACCGCGCAGTCGATCTCCGGCACGCCGAGGATCTGCTCGATCTGCTCGCCGAGCGACGCGTCCTTCGACAGGTCGACCGTCTCGAAGCCCATCGCCCGCGCGTGCGCGAGGCGTTCCGCGTTCATGTCGCCGACGATCGTGACCGCCGCGCCGAGCAGGCGCGCCGATGCGGCCGCCGCCATCCCGACCGGGCCCGCGCCCGCGATGTAGACCGTCGAGCCCGGCTTCACGCCCGCGCTCACCGCACCGTGATAACCGGTCGGCAGAATGTCGGACAGGCAGGTCAGGTCGCGGATCTTCGCCATTGCCTGGTCGCGGTCCGGGAATTTCAGCAGGTTGAAGTCGGCGTACGGCACGAGCACGTACTCGGCCTGGCCGCCGATCCAGCCGCCCATGTCGACGTAGCCGTATGCGCCGCCGGCTCGCGACGGGTTCACGTTCAGGCACACGCCCGTATGCGTGTCCTTGCACATCGCGCAGCGGCCGCACGCGACGTTGAAGGGCACCGACACGAGATCGCCGATCTTCAGCGTCTCGACGTCGCGGCCCACCTCGACCACTTCGCCCGTGATCTCGTGACCGAGCACGAGGCCGATCGGCGCGGTCGTGCGGCCGCGCACCATGTGCTGGTCGGAACCGCAGATGTTCGTGCTGACCACTTTCAGGATCACGCCGTGGCCGATCGCGCGGCCGGTCGGATCGACCATCTTCGGATAATCGATCTTCTGAACTTCGACCTTGCCCGGCCCAAGATAGACGACACCTCGATTGCTGCTCATCGTATTGTCTCCATGTCTCGTTGGATGGCGCTGCTGTGCGCCGGCAGATGCGGTGCTACGCAACGTGCTGTTCGAGAGTAGTCCCGGAGGTGGGGGCGTCGATGTCTCAAACGCGACACGCGTTTGATCGGTGCCGACATCGGTGGCGGAAATGCGAAAGTCGGGCCGGAAAAGGGGTGCGTGGTGGGGGCTGCAGGAGATGCAGGCCGCGAGGCCGCCGGAGCCGCCGATCGGCGCGAACGACCCGCCAATCCGTGCGTTGGTCGGGTGCGTTGATTGGTACCTTGATCGGGGCCTTGATCCGGGGGCGCCGATCGGGTGCCCTATTCGGGCGCGTTGGTCGGATGCACCGGTCACCCGCCCCCGCCATCTGTCACCCGGATTGGTTCGTGTGTTTTCTGCGTGCGCCGGCGTAGGAAACTCACCCGCCCTGATTCTCGCGGACGATCGCGGCAGCAGCCGCTTCCGCGTCGCTCGCGACACCGTCGTGCACGCGCGTGCTGACGGCCGGCGTCGGCGGTTCGCTGTCGAGCGCATGGCCGTCGCGGTTGCGCGTATCGACCGTCGCGCGCATCGAAAGCCCGACCCGCAGCGGATGCGCGGCCAGATCGCGGGGATCGAGCGCGATCACGACCGGCACGCGCTGCACGACCTTGATCCAGTTGCCGGCCGCGTTCTGCGACGGCAGCATCGAGAACGCGCTGCCGGTGCCGGCCGAGAAGCCCTGCACGCGGCCGCGATAGACGACGCGCGACCCGTACAGGTCCGACACCACGTCGACCGGCTGGCCGACGCGCATGTGGCGGATCTGCCCTTCCTTGAAATTCGCCTCGATCCACAGCCGGTTCAACTGCACGATCGACATCAGCGGCACGCCGGGCCCGACTTGCTGGCCCGCCTGCACCGAACGCTGGCCGACCGTGCCGTCGACCGGCGCGATGATCGTCGTGCGCTTCAGGTTCCGGTACGCGAGCTTGAACTGCGCCGCGGCCTGCACGACTGCCGGGCTCTCGTCCACCGGCAGCTTGCTGCCGAGCGCCCGCGCGGCGTCGAGCTGCGCCTGCGCGGCCGCGAGGTTCGCCTGGGCGCCGGCGACGGCCGCGCGGGCGCGCGCCAGCTCCTCCGGCGCGACGATCTCGACCGACGCGCCCGAACGCGCGGCAAGCGCGCGCTGCGCGAGCGACAGGTCGGCCTGGCGCGCGCTCACGGCTGCCACGTACATCGTGTTCGAGATCTTCGCGTTCGCGACCTGCCGCACGGCCTGCGCGAGCTGCGCCTTCGCCTGCGCGAACGCGACGGACGCTTCCGTGTCGTCGAGCCGCACGAGCGTCTGCCCGGCGCGCACGGGCTGCGTATCGGCGACCAGCACGTCGGTCACGGCGCCCGGAATCTGTGCAGCGACCTGCACGATGCTGCCGGCGACGTACGCGTCGTCGGTATCCTCGTAATAGCGGTCGCGTAGCAGCCAGAACGCGATCCAGACGAGCGCGGCGAGCATCACGATCGCGAAGAACAGCATGAAGCGCTTGCGACGCGTCGCGCGGCGCGCGTCGAGTGCGGGGTCGTTCAGAGTGGCCGGCTGCGCCGCGGTGTGAAGGTTGTCGTGGTGCATCAGTCGCTTTGCGTAACGATCAGGCGGTCATGCTGGAACACGGGGAGCGCGGACGCGCGCGTGTCGGCGGCAACGGTGGGGGGCGCGCGGCGCGAGCCGACGCCGACGCTCGTGCTGGTATTTGCGCTGGCGCTCGTACTCGCGCCGGTACTCACACTCACATTCGCGGCATCGACAGCCGGACTACGCGGCGCGACCGACACCGCCGGCGGATCGATCCGCGCGGCACGCGGCGCGGCGCCGCTACCTGACACCGCCGCGCGCCGCACTTGCGCGCTGGTGTCCGCCGAGCTACCGCGGGCAGCGGCGTTCACCGTCGCGCCGCGTTTCGTCCGCGCGCCTTGCGCGGTACGCGCCGCGGGCATCGCCGCACCCGCAGTCGTTGCGCTCGCATCGAACCCGCCGCCGAGCGCGCCGACCAGCCCGACGCGCAGCGTCCGCTGCCGCCCGAGCAGCGCGATCAGCTGCGCGCGTTCGTCGATCAGCGTGAGGTCCGCGACATCGACATCCTTCTGCATCAACACGCCGCGCCGATGGCGATCAGCCGCGATCTGCACGATCTTCTGCGCGGCGGCGACGGCATCCTGCTGCTGCATGACGAGCGTCTGCGCGGTCTGCAGCGACGTGACGATTTGCGCGACCTGCCCGAGCGCGTCGTCGACGGTCTTGTTGTACAGCCCGATCGCGACGTCGGCCTGCGCGACGTCCGCGCCGAGCTTCGCCTTCAGCCGGCCGCGATCGAACACCGGCAGCGAGATCGCCGGGCCGACGGAGCCGGCGAGCGAATCGCGCGAGAACAGCGACGCGGGCGTCAGCGCGAACACGCCGCCGAGCGCGACGAGGTTCACGTCCGGATAGAACTGCGCGCGCGTCGAATCGGCATTCGCGAACGCGGCTTCGACGCGCAGCCGCGCGGCGACGATGTCGGGCCGGCGGCCGAGCAGATCGGCCGGCAGCCGCGCGGGCAGCGCGCCGCCGGGGAATGCGCCGACGCGCGGCCGCTGCAACGCGAGCCCGCGCTCCGGCCCGCGGCCGGACAGCACGCCCAGCTGCAATTGCGCGAGCTTGATCTGTTCGTCGTTCAGCGCGATCTGTGCGAGCAGGCGGCTGCGCTTGATCGACGCGTCGCTCGCGTCGTACGCATTGTCGAGGCCGCGCGCGGTGCGCTCGCGCAGCACGGCCGTCACGCGCTGGCTGATCTTCAGCTTCTGCTGCAGCAGGTCGCGCACCGCGTACGCCTCATCGAGCTGGCAATACACGGTGACGATCGCGACCGCGAGCGTGAGCCGCACCTGCTCGGCCTCGACACCGGCCGCGTCGCGCAGCGACATCAGGCTCTTCGTCGCCGCGCGGTTCTTGCCCCACAGGTCGAGCTGGTAGTTCAGCCCGACGAACACCGACGACGGCGACACGACCGGATCGCCGAAGATCTCGACCGGCACGCGATAACCGCCCGCCGTCACGTCGGCGATGTCGCCCGGCTTCGGCATCCGCGCGCGGCTGACCGTCGCGCCGGCCGTGCCGGTCAAGCCCGTCAGCGAATCGAACTGCTGAAGCTGCGACTGCGCGATCCGCAGCCGCGCCTGCGCGACCTGCAGATCCGGATTGTTCTGCGATGCCTCCACGACCAGTTCGTCGAGCTGCGGATCCTGCAGCTGCTTCACCCAGTCGGGCGCGGGCCATGCGCCATCCGCGCCGGGCCCCGCGGTGCGAGCGAGCGCGTCGCCGGCCGGTGAGCGCAGCGACAGCGACGGCAGGAACCCCGACGGCACGCAGCCGCCCAGCGCCAGCAGCGCGGCGGCCGCGACGATCGCCCAGCCGCCCTCCCCGCGCCGCGCCGGCCGAGCGGCTCGCGCCGCTTTCATGATGCGTTCCATCGCCGCCCTCACCCCTGCTGGACGCGCCGCGCGCGCGCGGCGAGACGCGGCCGCGTGCGCTCGAGCGGACCGAGCCGCCCGAACAGGCCGTCGGCGATGCCGAACGCGATGCCCGCGAGCTTGGCGCGCTTGTCGCGCTCGACGAGCGCGATCTGCACGACCTGCCACACGGTCAGCAGGTTCGGCACGATCGCCACCGGAAAGCGCAACCCGTACTGCATCCCGAGCTGCACCGCATTGCGTGCGCTGTAGTAGCGCCGTTGCCACGAGTGATTCATCGACGTCATTTCGAAAGGGCCGAACGCGTGCCGCTGCTTCGCGCCGATCCGGTGCGGCAGCACCAGCGACGGCACGACGTAGAGCGGCACGTTGCGCGCAAGCGCGCGGAAGCTGTACTCGGTATCGACGTGATCGATGAACAGCGTCTCGTCGAAGCGGCCGAGCACCTCGAACGCGGCGCGCGACACGACGCAGCCCGACGAGATCAGGAACGCGCAGCGTTGCGGCGGCGCGTCGGGCGCGAGATGCAGCCGGCGCAACGCGATCCCGTCGGTCGCGAGTTCGGGCAGGAAGCTGCGCGCGTTCTCGTCGAAGATGCGCGGGCCGGCCAGGAACGCGCGCCCCGCGAGCCCCGTGCAGGCGTCGCGCATCGTCGCGAAGTAACGGGCCGGCACCGACGAATCCTGGTCGAACAGCGCGACCGCGTCGACGTCGTCGCGAAACAGCGCCGCGAGCCCCGCGTTGTAGGCGCCCGCGATTCCGCCGCGATTGCCGTGATGCAGCAGCGCGATGCCGTCGCGCGCGCACACGTCGCGAGCGCGCGCATCGGGCTGCGGCGTGTTGTCGACGACCAGCAGCGCGTCGCACGCGTGCCGCCACGCGCCGAGCGCCGCGAGCTGCGCGTCGCTCGGGTGATACAGGATCACGAGTGCGCCGAGTGTCGTCATGCCGCTCTCCTCAATGTCCGAACGAAGCGGCCGCGCCGCGCTTCGGCCGCGTGAGCCACATCATCGCGGCGAGCATGAGGCACGTCATGCTCGCCATCCAGAACATGTCGCCCGTCGCCATCATGTACGCCTGCTGCATCACGACCTGGTGCAGCGTGGACAGCTCGCGCACGCCGTCCACGCCCATCGCGTTCAGCGTGTGCACGAAGCGCTGCGTGTTCGCCGACGCGTGCGTGACCGATTGCGACACGACGTCGTAGTGATAGGTCGCGCGGTTGTCCCACAGCGTCACGCTCATCGCGGTGCCGAATGCGGCGGACAGCGTGCGCAGGAAGTTCGACAGGCTCGACGCGGCCGCGAGCCGGTCGTCCGGGATGCGCGACAGCGTCGCGGCCGTCAGCGGAATGAAGAAACACGGCAGCCCGATACCCTGGATCAACCCGGGCGCGGCGATCTGCACGAACGTCATCTTCAGCGTGAAATGCGCATCCCATGCGAGTACGGCCTCAAATATCAGGAATCCGAACGTCGCAAGCACACGCGCGTCGAAGCGATGCGCGTGCAGGCCGACGAGAATCGAGAACACCAGCGCGAGCACGCCGAGCGACGCGGTGGCGAGCCCCGCGTGGAACGCGTTGTAGCCCATCACCGCCTGCATCCACAGCGGGAACACGACGCCCACCACCGAGAAGCTCATCATCCCGAGCGAGATGATCAGCACGCAGAACGAGAACGTGCGGTCGCGAAACAGGCTGAGGTCGACGACCGGATGCGCGTCGCCCGCCTCCCAGATCAGCAGCGACACGATCGCGAGCCCCGCGACCACCGCGAGCGTGACGATCAGCGGCGAATCGAACCAGCCCTTGTCGTGACCGAGATCGAGCATCGCCTGCAGCGAACCGACGCCGATCACGAGCAGCACGATGCCCGGCACGTCGATCGGGCCGGCCGCGCCGCGCTGCGCGTCGGGGCGCAGCATCGCGGTGCAGACGGCGAACGAGAACAGCCCGATCGGCAAATTGATCAGGAAGATCCACGGCCACGAGAAGCTGTCGACGATCCAGCCACCGACCACCGGCCCGAAGATCGGCGCGAGCAGCACCGTCATCGCCCACAGCGCGAGCGCGACCGTGCGCTTGTCCGGCGGGAACGTGCGCAGCAGGATCGTCTGCGACAGCGGCACCATCGGCCCCGAGCACAGCCCCTGCAGCGCGCGGCAGACCACCAGCACGTGCAGGTCGCGTGCGAGCCCGCACAGCAGCGACGTCAGCGTGAACAGCAGCACCGCGCCGACGAACAGCCGCAGCTCGCCGACGCGCCGCGCGAGCCAGCCGGTCAGCGGCACCGCGATCGCGGCCGCGACCGAATACGAGCTGATCACCCACGTACCCTGGCTATTCGAGACGCCGAGACTGCCGGAGATCGCCGGCACCGCGACGTTCGTCACGGTCGAGTCGAGCACTTCGATGAAGGTGGCGAGCGACAGCGCGAACGTCAGCAGCGCGAGCCGCGCGCCGCGCACCGGCGGCGCGGCGGGTGCGGGTTCGCGTGCATCGACGGCGGCGGGCGCGTCCTGAAGCGGCGCTGCGGTGCTCATGCGCCCGCCGTCGCGAGGTAGGCCTGCACCCGCGCGCGTCCGTGGTTAGGCGCGAAGCGCTCGATGAAATCGGCGGCGCGCTCGCAGCCGTCCGGCGCCCGATCGATCAGCGCACGCGTGCGTTCCGCATGCACCGCGAATTCCGGCTCGTCCAGCACGCGCGCGAGCGCCGCACCGAGACGCGCGCCGTCGACGGGGCCGTCGATACGCACGCCGGCGCCGCTCGCCGCGACGCGCTGCGCATTGTCGAACTGGTCGTGCGCGAACGGCGTCACGACCTGCGGGATCCCGGCTTCGAACGCGAGCGCTGCAGTGCCGATCCCGCCGTGATGCACGAGCGCGCGGCAACGCGGCAGCAGCGCGCGCATCGGCACGAAGCGGCGCACCAGCAGCCGGTCGCCGGCCGGTGCCGCATCGTGCGGGCTCAGCAGGATGCCGCGCGCGCCGGTGGCATGCAGCGCGTCCGCGACCGCGCGCGCATACGCGGCGTGATCGACCCGTGTCGACCCGGCCGTGAACACGACGGGCGGCTCACCGGCCGCGAGGAACGCGTCGAGCGCGCGATCGTCGCCGGGCGTCGCGATGTCGTTGAACAGCGGAAAACCGCTTTGCAGATGACCGGCCGGCCAGTCGCGCTGCGCCGGTGCGAACCAGTCGGGAAACAGGCACAGCACGCCGTCGGTCGAATGCAGCCAGCGGCCGAGCACGCGCCGCGCGGGCGCGAGCCCGAGATCGCGGCGCACCGCGTTGAGCGCCGGCCCGCACACGCGGTCGAGCACCTGCCGCTCGATCAGCGTCATCAGCGCCGCCTTCACCGGCAGCGGCCAGCGCGCGGGAATCGTCAGGCGCGGATGCGTCGGCGGCACGTGCGCGGACAGCAGCGTCGACGGCGACACCTGCACCGACACGTACGGCGTGCCGTGCAGCTCCTGCATGAAGCGCGCGGAAAACGCCCACAGCGTGCCGACCAGCACGGTATCGCGATCGGTCAGCGCGCGCAGCGCGTCGTAGTGCGG
Organism: Burkholderia sp. Bp8984; assembly: GCF_003853755.1. Lineage (NCBI taxonomy): Bacteria > Pseudomonadati > Pseudomonadota > Betaproteobacteria > Burkholderiales > Burkholderiaceae > Burkholderia > Burkholderia sp. Bp8984. Next base: position 81,567 of record NZ_QTQN01000013.1, on the reverse strand, counting down.
GCGCAGCACGGGCGCGATCACCTGCCACAGCGTGCGAAACGACGTGCGCGGATCCCACAGCGCCGGGTTCGCCATCGCGGCCTCGTACTCGGCCGCGGTGCCGACCGGCACGAACGTGAAGCCGCAGCGGCGCGCGGCCGCCTCGAACGGCGGATGCGTGCAGAACACGACGTCGTGGCCGCGCGTCGCGAGTGCGCGCGCGACGCCGAGCAGCGGATGCACGTCGCCCGCCGAGCCGATCGCGGTCACGATCACCTTCGCCATCGCGCGCCTCGCGGGAGTCAGTAGAAGCCGGGGATCAGCGCCGCGACCTCGCGGCGATACTGCGTGTACGCCGGCCCGAAATGGCCGGTCAGCCAGCTCTCCTCGACACGCACCTTGTACGCGAGCGACGCGAACACGAGCGCGACGCCGAGCGCGCCGCGCCACTCGCCGCCGATCAGCGCGGCGCCGGCCAGCGCGATCAGGCAGCCGGTGTAGATCGGATGACGCACGAGGCCGTACGGGCCGGTGCGAACGAGTTCGTGGTTTTCCTTCAGCGTGACGGACACGCTCCAGTTCGTGCCGAGATGCAGCCGCGCCCACACGGAGAACAGCAGCCCCGCGACGAGCACCGCGAGCCCGCATTGCGCCTGCAGGCCGAAGCGCTGCCAGTCGGGCACGAGCGCCTGCCACGACGGATCGGGCAGGATGATCAGCGCGCCGCCGACGATCAGCGGAATCGACTGCAGCGTGCGCGAGCGCGACGCCTCCTTGCGCACGGTCGTCTTCACGGCCTGCGACGTCGCGATCCAGTAGGCGAGCCAGATGGCCCACGGAGCGACGATGGCGATGGTCTGAACGATATTCACGGCTGGCCTGCCTCGTGTGGATGAGAATTCGGATGCACCCGGCGTGCCCGGTGCGCGACGTGCTGCGTCACGACGACAGCGCCGGCATCGGTGCTGGCACGCACGCATGCGCGGCGCCGAGCGCGATGCCCGCGGCAACGGGCGGCGCGTCGCAGAAGTAGTCGAGCAGCGCCGCCCGCGTGGCTTCGCGCTGCGCGCGGCCTTCGATGTCGAGGAAATGGCCGGCGTCGGGAATCGTCGCGAAGCGTGCGCGCGGCACGTGCGCGGCCAGCTGGCGAACGTCGGCCGGCGTCGTGTATTCGTCGCGCTCGCCGTTCAGGAACAGCAGCTCGCAGCCGATGTTCGAGAACTCGCTCAGGTAGCGCTCCGGCTGCAGCGACAGGATCTGGTCGACGTGGAACGCGACCTGGTCCTGCTCGTCACGCGGCAGCCGCGTCAGATACCGGTAGTTGTACAGCTTCATGATGCGCGGCAGGTAGCGGCCGACCGTATCGTTCAGCAGCTGCGCGGCCTTCAGGTTCTCGCCGGCCGCGATGTGGTCGCGGGCGCGCGTCACGTAGTCGACCATCGCGTCGTTCAGGAACGGCGAGAACGAGCAGATCGCCGCGCGCCGCACGCTCGGGCAGCCGCGCGCGAGCGCGAACAGCGACGCGACGCCGCCCCACGATACCGACACGAGGAACGCGGGCGCGAAACGCTCGACCAGATGCTGGAGGATCGCGGCCTCGTCGTCCTTGGTCAGGATGAAGCAACCGGGGTTGTGCTGGCGCGACTGCCCCGCGTACGGCAGGTCGAAGCAGATCGTGTTCATCCGCTCGCCGAGATACTGGACGGTCTGCCCGAACGAGGCGGTCGTCGCGAGCGCGCCGTTGACGAGCATCGCCGTGTCGAACGACGGATCGAACACGTTCCGTTCGACGTAGACCTTCAGACCATTCGGTAGCGGGACCACGTATTTTTCGGTCGGCATCGTCGTTCTCCGGTGGATGCGGCGTCTCGGCGTCGCGGCATGCTGCAGGTGCGCAATGGCGGGCGCCGGCCCTGTCGCGGTCGTTGGCCGCGCCCATTGCCGACGCACCGCGGGAATAACCCGCGGCGCCGATTCATTCCTTGTGGTGCGGCGCCATACTAATACGGGCAATATTACTTACTCAAGTCATTCAAACGATCCCCTCTACTCCACCTGGAAATACGCCAGATTCGAATATTTTTGGCATTTTTTATGGTATGCGGAATCGATCAGAAGGTGGCGGCAATCGTTTGCGAGCGAGCCTTCAATCAATGGCACCACCGAATCATTTCCTTTAAATTCAAATAGATAAAATGTTTTAATCGATCGATTGAAGCGAGTTTTCAGAAATTTCCGTTAGCGGCGCACGGCATTCGAATTCCCGGATTTACGAGAATTTCACATAGCTCGACATTCTTTCGATCAGTAATAAATCGAATACGGAAACATTCGCGGCCATTGCACCGTCTTTACCGAAACCGTTTTAAACAAACTTCAAATTATTTAACCACCTTTCAATCGGTTTTTCCGCACCTGCACAATCGCGGCGGCATCATCGGCTTGGTTCCTCCACCCTTCCATCTACCGTCGGACCCCGATTTTTTATTGATTGAACGGTCAATAAAAAACCGCTAAGCTCTCGGCTTCCAGGAACGGCCCGTCCGGGCGAAGGAGTCGCGATGCCGAAAGTCGGAATGCGGGAGATTCGTCGCGCGCAGTTGATCGACGCGACGCTGCGCTCGATCGACGAAGCCGGCCTGCCCGGCACGACGCTCGCCTCGGTCGCGCAGCGCGCGAACATCTCGACGGGGATCGTCAGCCACTACTTCGGCGACAAGGACGGCCTGCTCGAAGCCACGATGCGGCACGTGCTGCGCGATCTGTGGGCGGCCACCACGCGCCGCCGCGTCGCCGCCCGCAAGGACCCGCGCTCCCGGCTGCGCGCGATCGCCGCCGCGAACTTCGACGTCACGCAGGTCAGCACGCCCGTGATGAAGACCTGGCTCGCGTTCTGGTCGCAGAGCATGCACGACGCGATGCTCAAGCGCCTGCAGCACGTGAACACGCGGCGCCTCCATTCGAACCTGTGCGCGGAATTCGCCAAGGCGCTGCCGCGCGCGAAAGCACGGGAAGCCGCCAGCGGCCTCGCCGCGCTGATCGACGGCCTGTGGCTGCGCGGCGCGCTCGCCGGCGGCCCGATCGACACCCGGGCTGCACTGAAGCTCACCCACGATTACATCGACCTGCTGCTCGCGTCCGACTGACGCGTCGCGCACTCGCCCTCAAGGAGATCCTCATGTCCGTATACGGTTTGCAGCGCCTCTACATCGGCGGCGGTTACGTCGACGCCACCAGCGGCAAGACTTTCGACACCTTCGATCCCGCCACCGGCGAACTGCTCGCGCAGGTGCAGCAGGCGAGCGCGGCCGACGTCGACCGCGCGGTCGCATCGGCGCAGGAAGGCCAGCGCGAATGGGCCGCGATGACCGCGATGCAGCGCTCGCGCATCCTCCGGCGCGCGGTCGACCTGCTGCGCGAACGCAACGACGAACTCGCGGCGATCGAGACGCGCGACACCGGCAAGCCGATCGGCGAGACGCTCGCGGTCGACATCGTCACCGGCGCGGACGTGATCGAGTACTACGCGGGCCTCGCGACCGCGATCGAAGGGCTGCAGGTGCCGCTGCGCGCCGAGTCGTTCGTGTATACGCGCCGCGAGCCGCTCGGCGTGTGCGCGGGCATCGGCGCATGGAACTACCCGATCCAGATCGCCTGCTGGAAGACCGCGCCCGCGCTCGCGGCCGGCAACGCGATGGTGTTCAAGCCGAGCGAAGTCACGCCGCTCACCGCGCTGAAGCTCGCGGAAATCTATACGGAAGCCGGCGTGCCGGCCGGCGTGTTCAACGTCGTGCAGGGCGACGGTTCGGTCGGCGCGCTGCTGACCGGCCATCCGGACATCGCGAAGGTGTCGTTTACCGGCGGCGTCGAGACCGGCAAGAAGGTGATGTCGCTGGCCGGCGCATCGTCGCTGAAGGAAGTGACGATGGAGCTCGGCGGCAAGTCGCCGCTGATCGTGTTCGAGGATGCCGACCTCGACCGCGCCGCCGACATCGCGGTCACCGCCAACTTCTTCAGCTCGGGCCAGGTCTGCACCAACGGCACGCGCGTGTTCGTGCACGGCTCGGTGAAGGACGCGTTCACGCAGAAGGTGCTCGAACGCGTGAAGCGCATCCGCGTCGGCAAGCCGACCGATGCCGACACCAACTTCGGCCCGCTCGTGTCGGCCGCGCAGCTCGACAAGGTGCTCGGCTTCATCGAGAGCGGCAAGGCCGAAGGCGCGAAGCTGCTTGCGGGCGGCACGCGCCTGACCGACGGCCACTTCGGCAACGGCCAGTACGTCGCGCCGACCGTGTTCGGCGACTGCCGCGACGACATGAAGATCGTGCGCGAGGAGATTTTCGGGCCGGTGATGAGCATCCTCGAATTCGCATCGGAAGACGAAGTGATCGCCCGCGCGAACGACACGCACTACGGCCTCGCGGCCGGCGTCGTGACCGAGAACCTGTCGCGCGCGCACCGCACGATCCACCGCCTCGAAGCCGGCATCTGCTGGATCAACACGTGGGGCGAATCGCCGGCCGAGATGCCGGTTGGCGGATACAAGCAATCCGGTGTCGGACGCGAGAACGGCATCACGACGCTCGAACACTACACTCGAATCAAGTCGGTACAGGTCGAGCTCGGCCGTTACAACCCGGTGTTTTGAGAACGAGAGGAGATTCCCCGTCATGACGACACGCGAATACGACTACATCATCTGCGGCGCGGGCTCCGCGGGCAACGTGCTCGCGACGCGCCTGACGGAAGATCCGAATGTCACGGTGCTGCTGCTCGAAGCGGGCGGCCCCGACTACCGCTTCGACTTCCGTACGCAGATGCCGGCGGCGCTCGCCTATCCGCTGCAGGGCCGTCGCTACAACTGGGCCTACGAGACCGACCCCGAGCCGCACATGGACAACCGCCGGATGGAATGCGGCCGCGGCAAGGGGCTCGGCGGCTCGTCGCTGATCAACGGGATGTGCTACATCCGCGGCAACGCGCTCGACTACGACAACTGGTCGACGCACAAGGGGCTCGAGAACTGGACGTATCTCGACTGCCTGCCGTACTTCAAGAAGGCCGAGACGCGTGACGTCGGCCCGAACGATTACCACGGCGGCGACGGCCCCGTGTCGGTCACGACCAGCAAGCCGGGCGTGAATCCGCTGTTCGAGGCGATGGTCGATGCGGGCGTGCAGGCCGGTTATCCGCGCACCGACGACCTGAACGGTTATCAGCAGGAAGGGTTCGGCCCGATGGACCGCACCGTCACGCCGAAGGGCCGTCGCGCGAGCACCGCGCGCGGCTACCTCGACCAGGCGCGCGCGCGGCCGAACCTCGAGATCGTCACGCACGCGCTCGCCGACCGCATCCTGTTCGACGGCAAGCGCGCATCGGGCGTCACGTACCTGCGCGGCAGCGAGCGCGCGACCGCGCATGCGCGCCGCGAAGTGCTCGTGTGCAGCGGCGCGATCGCATCGCCGCAACTGCTGCAGCGCTCGGGCGTCGGCCCCGGCGCGTGGCTGAAGGAACTCGACATCCCCGTCGTGCTCGACCTGCCTGGCGTCGGCCAGAACCTGCAGGATCACCTGGAGATGTACATCCAGTACGAGTGCAAGGAGCCGGTGTCGCTGTATCCGGCGCTCAAGTGGTGGAACCAGCCGAAGATCGGCCTCGAATGGATGCTGAACGGCACCGGCCTCGGCGCGACCAATCACTTCGAGGCGGGCGGCTTCATCCGCACGCGCGACGACGACCTGTGGCCGAACATCCAGTATCACTTCCTGCCCGTCGCGATCAACTACAACGGCTCGAACGCGATCGAGATGCACGGTTTCCAGGCGCACGTCGGTTCGATGCGTTCGCCGAGCCGCGGCCGCGTGAAGCTGCGCTCGCGCGACCCGAACGATCATCCGAGCATCCTGTTCAACTACATGGCCGAAGCGCTCGACTGGCGCGAGTTCCGCGATGCGATCCGCGCGACGCGCGAGATCATGCGGCAGCCCGCGCTCGACCGCTATCGCGGCCGCGAGCTGAACCCGGGCGCCGATTGCAAGACCGACAAGGAACTCGACGCGTTCGTGCGGGCCCGCGCTGAAACCGCGTTCCATCCGTCGTGCTCGTGCAAGATGGGTTACGACGACATGGCCGTGGTCGACGAGGAAGGCCGCGTGCACGGGCTCGACGGGCTGCGCGTGGTCGACGCGTCGATCATGCCGATCATCACGACCGGCAACCTGAACGCGCCGACGATCATGATCGCGGAGAAGATCGCCGACAAGATCCGCGGACGCAAGCCGCTCGCGCGTGTCGACGTGCCTTACTTCGTCGCGAACGGCGCGATGGCGCGCAATGTCGCGAAGGCGGTGCGGCAGCCGGAAACGGCGTAACCGCGCAAGCACCCTCCCCGGGGCGCAGCAGCAACCTGCACGGCTCGCGGTGTTTTCACCGCGAGCCGTTTTTCATTTCATCGGGCGCGCTCGCCGCCCGTATTGAATCGCGTGGTCGCAGCCGCCCTCAGCCGCACGCGTTTCGCGCGCACGATCGGATTCGTTCGCGACGTCAGGCTCATCGCGCCGCGCAAGCGATCGAACGCGACATTCTCCGTCGGTCCGAAGCGGCCGACCGCCGGCCACGCGAGCGCTTCATCGAGCCACGTCCGCCACGCGTCGCCGTGAAAGCGGCGCGCGAATTTGCGCACGATACCCGGCGCCGCGATCACGATGCCCGCCAGCAGGTAATACGCCCAGAAGCTGCCCGCGCCGACGAGCCGGTCGAGCCGGCATACGGACACCGCCGCGAGCAGACCGTCCATCGACGCGAGATCGGTGCGCCGTTCGCGAATCGCGCGCGCAACGAGGTTGTGCCGACCGCCGTACGCAGCGAAGGACACCCCGTTGCCGGCGGCAAGCTCCGCGCAGAACATCGCGAGCGCGGCCATCTCGTCGACGCGCGCGGCATCGTCGCGCGGCCCGCAGACGCGCAGCACGATCGCGTCGATGATCGCCCCGGGCTGCGCCGACGGCGCCACGCAAGCTGCCGCGACGGCCGCGCGTCGTTCTCTCAGGTTCTTCACGGGCGGTGCTTCGCCGTTCGCGGATGGTTCCCGTACTTCGTGCTCGCCGCCATCGTCACCGCCGGGTTCGACACCGCCGGCAATCCGCTCGAGCGCGGCCCAGCCGTCGTCGGGATCGTCGAAAGCCCATGCATCGACGAAGCCGTGCGCCGAATCGAATACCGCGCGCGATCCGCGGCAGCGTCGCTCGGCATGCGCGAGCTGTGCCGTGTCGGGAATGTGCAGGCAGGCACCGAGCGGATCGCTCGCGTCGCACGCGCAACCGCCGCCGTCCGTTGCAATCCACGGCGCGAGTTCGTGCAGGACGGCGATCGCTTCGCGCGACAGGTTCACGCCGGCTCGCCCGCGGGCCGCGCGCGCCGGCAGGACAGCCGGTGCGTCGGCGCCAGCGTCGGCGTCGGCCGTCGCCACGCAAACCGCTTCGTTCAGGTGTTCGATCAGATACTGCAGCCACGCGGCCGTGCGCAGCCGGTCGAGCGTCGCACCGCGGGCATCGCCATACTTCGCTGGGTCAGTAAGCATGGGGGGTCCGGAATGGTTGTCTTGTATCGGCCGAAGCAGGCGGCACGATGCGCCGCACCGGCCCCCTGCACGGCCGCCCGCCTCGGATCGCGAGGCAGGCGGCCCGCCGGCCGTCGCGCCGCTACGCGCGACGACGCGGATGCATCGCGAAACCGGAACGCCCGCCGCGCATCCCTGCACGGCCCTCATTCATCGCGGGCGTCCGGCCTCGATCAGGTGCCGCTTACTGCACGTGGAACTTCGGCGACGTGGCAACCGTGCCGCTGACCGTGCAGTCCGGCGTCAGCACTGCGTTGTTGAACGTCAGCGACGAGTTCGGATCGCTCCACGTCGTCACGATCTTGCTCGGCCCGCAAGTACCGAGCAGCGTCACGGTCACCTTCGCGTTGTTGATCGTCAGTTGCGTCGTGCTGTCGGCCTGCCCCGTCCACGGCGCCGCGCTGGTCGCGCTGCCGCTGATCAGGCCGCACGTCGCGCCGCCCGCGAACGTCGTCGACGTGATGTTGACGATGCCCGTCGAGCTGATCGTGCCGTTGAACGTCGCGTTGCAGCTCGCGTTGATCGCCCCCTTGGCCAGGACCGTGAGGCCCGTCGCGGAGAACGGTTCCCCGTTCGGGTTCATCGCGTGCCCGTCGACGCGCGAAACGGTCACGGCGAAAGCAGGCGCGGCCGAAACCACGGTGAATGCCACTGCAGCAACAAGCGATACGAGTTTGCGAATGCTCATTTGAACTGCCCCCTCTCTCTTCACAATTGGCGGCACGCCGCCAGGAACGCGACACGCCGGCCGGATTCGCCCGGCCGCGCGGTCGCAGGAAGCCGCCGGCGTGCGCGATGCACGCCGGACGGCTCAGAACCTGTAGGAAACACCGACGAACGTGATCAGCGGGTCCGCCTTCAGCCGCGTGCGCGTGGTCGCGAGCGTCGAACCGTCGGCGGCCTTGATCACGAGCGACGAGTAGGTCTTCAGCGGCATGTAGGTCAGCGTCGCCGTGAGCCCCCAGTGCTTGTCGATCGCATAGCTCGCGCCGACGTTGTAGACCGGCGTGAACGACGACGACGCCTTGCCCTCCACCGACGTCGGCCCCGGCTTGCCGGCGCCGGCCGCGAGCACGCTGCCGAGGTTCTCGTTGATGTCCTTCGCGAAGTTGCCGTTCAGTTCGATGTTGCTGAACCAGCTGTAGGCCACGCCGATCCCGACGAACGGACGGAACTTCGCGGTCGGTGCATTGAAGTAGTACTGCAGAATGATCGTCGGGCTCCATTGCCGTGCGTTCTTCACGGCCGGCTGGTTCGCCGGCTTGTCCATGTCGACGTTGCCGAGCGAACCGGCCGGACCGGGCGGCCTGATCACGCCGTGCCCGGTCAGCGTGAACTCGGGCGGCACGCCGAGCACCGACGTCACCGCGATGTGGTCGGTGAAGAAGTGCGTGAGCGTGAGGCCGACCGTATCGGCGTTGTTGACCGTCAGGCTCGTGCCCGGCGACGTGAACGAACCGGGCAGCCGCAGCGGCCCGTTGATCGGCATGCTCGCGAGATTCGTCGTCAGCCCGTTGGTCGAATCCTGCGGCATGATGTGCAACCAGCCCAGCGTCGCGACGTTGTCGCCCGCCTGCTGGGCCGATGCGAGCGTCGACACGCCTGCGACGACACCCGCGACAATCAGCTTCTTCATCAAGTCTCCCCTCGTTTCGTCCGGGCACCGCGCCGTTGCGCGCGGCACCGCCGTGTCTCCATCCATGCGCGGTTACTGCACGAACGCACCGACCGTGAAGTACGGATTGCGCGTATCGGCCATGTCGAGGAACCCGAACACGCCGCCGGTGAACACGAACTTGCCGGTCGCCGGCCCCGACGCCGCGTCCGCGTGCACGGTCGTCACGACGCCCGGCACCTTCTGCGTGTAATCGAGGTTCAGCGCGCGCGTGAGCGCGGCCTGCGATGCGTTGAACGGATCGAGCAGCGTCGCCTGCGCACCGACGAGCGCGGTCGCGCGATAGTTGAACGCGCTGTCGACGCCCGTGTACTCGCCGTTCTGCGATCCCTGCGCGATCGCCGCCTGCGGGCTCAGGAACGAGATGCCCGATTCGTCGTCGGCGCTCGGCGGGCCCTGCGTGAGGTCCGCGTTCGCGGCGCCCGTGCGGATGAAAACCGGCACGAGCTGGTTGCGCAGCTTGCCGACGATCAGGATCCCCTTGCCGGCCCTCGCCGGATCGAGCGCGGCGAGCGTCGGCGCAATCTGCGGCTGGTAGTTCAGCGACTGGAACGCCGGGGCGTCCGCGCGCAGCGTGAATGGCTGGTTCACGGTCGCGCTCGACGCGAGCGGCTGACCGCCGTTCTTCTTGCCGAAGTTGTCGGTCTCGACATAGCTGCCGTCCGCGTGGATCGTCACCTGCTGGTCGAGCGCCACCGGCTGGAAGTTCTGCGACGGCACCTGGTGGTAGCCGAGCTGGTTGTACGTGCCGGCGATCTTCGACAGATCGGTTTCGAGCGACGAGAAGCTGATGAACGGGTAGTACGGGAACGTCGTCTTCGGAATCCTGCCGACACCGATCACGCCGTCGAACTGGATCGTCGCCCCGGGAATCGCGCCGCCGAGCACACCTTCGCCGAGGAACAGGCGCGCCGGACGGCTCGGGTCGAGGCTCGCGTTCTGCATCCGGAACGTGCACTGGTTCAGCTTCACGGTCGGCAGGCCCGTTTCGTCGGCCAGCGTGCCGTCGACGACGTTGGCCGGCGCGGTGTCGCGCGTCGGTTGCACGGTGCCGGTGGTGGTCGGCACCGGCGAGGCGAGGTAGGTCATCCGGTACGTCATCTTCGTCGTGTCGAGCTGCACCTTCACGAGTTCGCCCGAGCCGGAGCCGCCGACGAACACCGTGCCGTAGTCGATGGCCTGCGGGCACAGCCGGACCACCGGTGCGGGCGGCGGGTCGCCATCACCGCCGCAGGCGGCCAGCGCGGGCGCGAGCGACGCCGCGGCCATCCAATGCTTCACATTCATAGGAATCCTCTTGAATTTCGATTCGCCGGCGGCGACGCATGCGCCGCCGGTGTTCCGGGTTCAGTCCGCGGTTACTGGACGAACGCGCCGACCGTGAAGAACGGATTGACCTTGCTGTTGTTGACGACCATCGCGTACACGTTGCCGGCCGTCACGAGCCAGCCCGTGTCACCCTTGCCGAAGATCGCCACGTTGCCGTTCGCCCCCTTCGCGTCGAAGTCCTGCGAGGCCGTGACCTTGATCTTGCCGGGCGTCGCCTGCGTGTAGTCGAGCGCGAACTGCGACGTGACCGACGACGTCTGCGGATCGATGAACGCCGCGGTGGCGCCCTGGAACAGCGTCGACGTATAGTTCGCGGCCATCGTCGACACGGCGGTGCCGTCGTTGCAGTTGCCGGCCTGCGCCAGGAAGAAAGTGCCGTCGAAGGTGCCGGGCAGATCCGGATGCGGAACGTTGTTGTTGAAGCTCGGCCCCGACGTCGCGATCGCGAACGTCGCGGTGCTGGGTGCCACGACGCCGCACGCGGACGCGCTCGTTGCGCCGATGAACCCGCCTTTCAGCGAATTCGCGCCGACGGCCGTGGTCCGCGACAGCATCGAGATCCCCACCTCGGCATCGGCGACCGACGCCAGCAGGTTGCTCGCGTCGATATGCGTGTAGCCCACGCGAATCACGATCGGCACCAGCACGCCGTTCAGCTTGCCGACGATCATGATGCCCTTCGCCTGACTCGGCGCGACGATGACGATTGCCGAGCCCTGCCCCGCGAACGGATAGATGAGGTTTCCGCCCGCCTTCGCCACCGGGTGGCTCACGAACACGTTGTCGGGCGAACCGTCCGTATTCTTGCGCAACGCCCACGGCGTCCCGGTGGTCTGGCACGAGTAGTCGCTGCCCGCCGTGATGGTGCACGAGCCGTCGGCATTGAACGTCTGGTTCCAGTTGACGACATCGGGTTGCCAGCCGACGGCGCCCGTGCTGCTCTGCGCGCTGCCGCCGACCGGCGACAGGTGGATGCCGAGTTCGTTGTAGTTGCCGGCGACCTTCGAGAAGTCGGTTTCGGTGTCGGTGAAGCCGATGAACGGATAGAAATCGAAGGTGCGCGACGGCACGGTGCCGAGCACGACGCCCGGGAACGGCTCGAGACCGGCGAACGCGATCGTCGCGCCCGGAATCCCGCCGCCGACCACCCCGTTGCCGACGAACAGCATCGGCGGGTCCGCGCGATTGATCGTCACCGCATACGCGCCGTCGCTCGTCGCGCCGCTGTCGAGCACGAACGCGCAGCGGTTCTGCTCGGCGGTCGGCAGATTGGCCGGATGGTGAAACGCGCCGCTGATCGTCAGGCCCGCACGCGTGTCGTTGACCTGCCCCGCCGACGTCGGCACCGACGACTCGATGAACTGCATCTGGTAGGTCAGCTTCGTCGTGTCGAACTTCACCTTCACGTATTCGCCGCTGCCGGCGCCGCCCGTGTAGGTCGTCGTGTAGTCGAGCGAATCCGGACACAGCTTCTTCACGACGGGCGGCGTCGTCTCGGCGCCGCTCGGCCCGCATGCGCTGCCCGAGCACTGCGGCACGTTGATCGGGCCCGGATCGTCGCCGCCGCCGCAACCGGCGACGAACGGGAGCGCCAGCACGGCGCACGACAGGATCGCCTTCCGCCATTCAGGAATGCAAAGCATCAACCCCTCCTTTTGAGGTACGACAAGTCTCGTCCGGACGGGCTGCGTGGCCCGCCGGTTGGTATCGCGCCGCCGCGACGGCGCGCGGCGCATGACGATGCGCGCAATGCGCGCCGCGTTGCCGGTCGGGCAAACGTGATCAGGACCGCCGCGGCAGGCAAGCGCTCTCCGGCGGCGCCGTCATGCGGCACGGCACCGTCGGAGCAATCGAAACGGAAGATGGAGCGTCGCTACTGCGGCAACGCGATGTGATGACGCAGGCACGCGACTCGCGTCGCGCCCGCATCCGGCGAAATGCAGCAAAACGGCCGTCCGGCCGGCCCCTCGGAAAGGCGTCTCATGGTGTGGTCTCCATACGTACGCTTGATTCGTTATCGTGATGCGTCGTTGGTCGAGACTATGATCGGACGATACGCACAAGTAAATGGATGCAGAGTTCCAAACGCGCCGAACCGCGCACGCCTAGTGCGAGCAGGGCGTTTGACAATTTTTCAAACGGCCTTCATTTTATTTGCTCAGACAAATACCGGGGCTGTACAACGCGCGTTCGAACGAGGGCGCCCGACCCACGCGAGGCCCGGCGTGCGGGCCTCAGGCGGGCCGCACGCACGAGGGCGCACGCTCACACGTCGATGATCGCAAGCGTGCCGTGGCTGCCCGGCAGCACCGCGTGACGCGTGCCGGCGACCGCGAGATACATCTGTCCGGCCTCGACCACGACCGTCTGCGCGTCGACCTCGAGCATCAGCCTGCCGTCGAGCACCAGCAGCCCCTCGTTGTAATCGTGCACTTCGGCTTCGTACGGCTGCGCGTCCATGCGCAGCACCTTGATCCGGGCCGGGCCGACTTCGCCGACGATCGTGGATTGCCATGCGACGGCCTGGGCCGCCGCGACGGACTTGAAATCGATCAAAGACATGCGCACCGCTCCTGGAACGTGAGAGGAACGCATTATCGCGAGCGCGGCGCACGCCGTCCCGGTACGGCGCGGCGTCGACCGGGCAGCACAGTCGTGCCGGCCGCCAAGCGCTCACGCGAGCGTCATCCGATTGCCCGAAAACCGCGCGCATTGTTCACTCGATTCCAATAAAGCGTCGCTTTATTGAGTGAGGCGCGCGCATTTCACGCAAATCGCGCACCGGCATCGCATGTCCTTGCCGTCGAAATGCATTTCCATCTTCCGATTGCTAATATGGCGGTCCTGCGATCCCGCACCACAACGCCGTTCGACATGACGCCCGTTCGCCATGCCGCCCCCGCCCCGCCGCTTCGCTGCGGCGGCTCCGGGCACGCGCGGCGCGCAGCGTCGGACCGACCGGCCGTGCCATCCGTGAGCATGCAACCGATCCTTTCCGTCTCCGACCTCTCCAAGACATACGCGTCCGGCTTCCAGGCGCTGAAGCACGTGACCCTCGACATCCGCCCCGGCGAGATCTTCGCGCTGCTGGGCCCGAACGGCGCGGGCAAGACCACGCTGATCGGCTCGATCTGCGGCATCGTCACGCCGACCGAAGGCCGCGTGACGGTCGGCGGTCACGACATCCGCGACCAGTACCGCGCCGCCCGCGAAATGATCGGCCTCGTGCCGCAGGAGCTGACCACCGACGCGTTCGAAACCGTCTGGGCGACGGTATCGTTCAGCCGCGGCCTGTTCGGCAAGGCGCCCGATCCCGCGTACATCGAGAAGACGCTGAAGGCGCTGTCGCTGTGGGACAAGCGAGACAACAAGCTGATGACGCTGTCGGGCGGCATGAAGCGCCGCGTGATGATCGCGAAGGCGTTGTCGCACGAGCCGCGCATCCTGTTCCTCGACGAGCCGACGGCCGGCGTCGACGTCGAGCTGCGCCGCGACATGTGGAAGCTGGTCGACTCGCTGCGCGAAAGCGGCGTGACGATCCTGCTGACCACGCACTACATCGAGGAGGCCGAGGAAATGGCCGACCGGATCGGCATCATCCTCGGCGGCGAGCTCGTGCTCGTCGAAGAGAAGCGCGAGCTGATGCGCAAGCTCGGCAAGAAGCAGCTGACCGTGCAGCTCGAGCATCCGCTCGCGACCGTGCCGGCCGATCTCGCCGCGTTCGGGCTCGAACGCGCGGACGACGGCAACGCGCTCGTCTACACCTACGACTCGCAGCGCGACGACGCGAGCATCGCGACGCTGATCAACGCGCTCGGCTCGGCCGGCATCGGCTTTCGCGACCTGCATACGACACAGAGCTCGCTCGAGGACATTTTCGTCAGCCTGATCGACAACCGCCGCAACGGCGCACAAGGGACCTAACGCACATGGCGAACTGGAATTTCCACGGCATCCGCGCGATCTACCGCGCCGAAATGGCCCGCACGCGCCGCACGCTGATGCAGAGCATCATCGCGCCGGTGATCTCGACGTCGCTGTACTTCGTCGTGTTCGGCTCGGCGATCGGCTCGCGCATCAGCGACGTGAACGGCATCGGCTACGGGTCGTTCATCGTGCCGGGCCTCGTGATGCTGTCGCTGCTGTCGCAGAGCATCTCGAACGCGTCGTTCGGCATCTACTTCCCGCGCTTCACGGGCACGATCTACGAGATCCTGTCCGCGCCCGTGTCGTACTGGGAGATCGTGATCGCCTATGTGGGTGCGGCCGCATCGAAGTCGCTGCTGCTCGGGCTGATCATCCTCGCGACGGCCGGCCTGTTCGTGCCGCTGCACATCCTGCATCCGTTCTGGATGGTGCTGTTCCTCGTGCTGACGTCGATCACCTTCAGCCTGTTCGGCTTCGTGATCGGGATCTGGGCCGACAGCTTCGAGAAGCTGCAGCTCGTGCCGCTCCTGATCATCACGCCGCTCACGTTCCTCGGCGGCAGCTTCTATTCGGTCGACATGCTGCCGCCCGCGTGGCGCATCGTCACGCTGTTCAACCCGATCGTCTATCTGATCAGCGGCTTCCGCTGGTCGTTCTACGGGCTGGCCGACGTGCACGTGGGGATCAGCCTCGCGGCGACCTCGCTGTTCCTCGCGATCCTGCTTGCAGTCGTCGCGTGGATGTTCCGCACCGGCTACAAGCTGAAGAACTGACGCGGCTCGGCCAAGGGGGCGCCGCGGTTCGCGGATTCGGGGCCGCGCTGCTAGACTGGATCGGAAGATCGACTGCTGCCGTCTGCCGCGCCGCAACCCGCGACGCGCGGACGGCCCGGCTCCCTTCCCTGCGCGAGGATCCCCGATGAGCGCCTCCCGAATCGACGTCGTCCGCGACGGCCTGTTTCGCGCCACGTCCTACGTCGAAACGCTGAACCTGAGCTTCAGCCAGTTCTTCGTACGATCGACGCACGGCGACGTGCTGTGCGTCGAAACGGGCACCCGTTCCAATTTCACCCAACTGAGCGCGGCACTCAACACCATCGGCATCGCGCCATCGATGGTCAGCAGCGTGATCGTCCCGCACTTCGAGGCCGACGAAATGGGCGCGCTGCCCGACTTCCTCGCGGCCAACCCGGCGCTCGTCGCGTACGGGCATCCGATGTGTACCTGGGGGCTTGCCGACGTATTCGGCGTACATGCGGTTCCGCTGACGGACGGTGAACCGAGGACGCTGTCGGGCATCGACGTCGTGCCGGTCTTCACGAAACACGTGCATCAGTGGGATTCGCTCGTCGTGTACCTGCCGGCGTACAAGGCGCTGCTGTCGTCGGACATCCTGATGCGCTTCGGCAGGGAGGAAACCGACGACCCGCTGCCGGCGATCCTCGACGCGATCACGCGCTCGGACTACCTGCCGTCGCTCGCGCACCTGGCGAGCGCACTGCGCCGCATCCAGGCGCTCGATCTCGACATCATCCTGCCGATGCACGGCCCGGCGATCACGCACGACATTGCGCGCGTGATCGCCGGTGTGATCGCGCATTGCGACGCGGCCGCGGCATAGCGCACGCGCTGTCGCGTGCGGCAGCCGGCAGCCCGTCGCCGGTCAGGCGCCGGTCACGACGAATTCGGCGGACGCCTTGCTCTGGACCGCGGCCATCACCGCGAGTTCGCGCTTGCTGCGCGGCTCGCCGGCCACGACGCCCGTCGCATGCTTGGCCTTCGCGCCGAGCGGAAAGAACACGAATGACGCGCCGGCCGGCGCATCCGGCTCTGCCCGCAGGCGTTTGTTCAGAATCTTCAGGTACTTTTTCTTCGAGACTTCCTTCGTTGCCATGGCGCCCTCCGCATGAACGTAATGCAGACCAGCATACCAGTTTTGACCGGCGGCTCCAGCGCGCCGCGGCACGATCGACCCGTACCGGAATCAACCGGCTTGCGCGACTCGCCGCGTCATCGGGCATCGAGATTTTTTTTCGCGCGATGTCGATTCGCGCGATCGTCGCGCGTCGTAGTGTCGTAACCGATCGATTTGCCGTCCGCACGGCCGGCCGGTCGCGGATCTTCCCTTTCCCGTTCAAGGAGTCACAACGATGCGCGTCATGGTAATCGTCAAGGCAACGGCCATTTCCGAATCGGGCGCGATGCCCGATACCGAACTGCTGGCCGCGATGGGCCAGTACAACGAGGAACTCGTGAAGGCCGGCGTGATGCTGGCCGGCGAAGGGCTGCACCCGAGTTCGCGCGGCAAGCGCGTGCACTTCTCCGGCAAGGACCGGACCGTCATCGACGGCCCGTTCGCCGAAACCAAGGAACTGATCGCCGGCTACTGGCTGTGGCAGGTCGACTCGATGGAAGAAGCCGTCGAATGGGTCAAGCGCTGTCCGAACCCGATGCCGATCGAATCGGACATCGAGATCCGCCAGGTGTTCTCGCCCGAGGATTTCGGCGCGGAATTCACGCCCGAGCTGCAGGAGCAGGAAGCGCGGCTGCGCGCGCAACTCGGCGACGGCCCGAAGGCGCCGCCGGCCGGGAACTGACGGATCGCACTGACCTGCCCGCCGGGCGGGCCGCCTCGCAGCCGTGCGCGGCGGCCCGCCCGGAAAGTCTCGGGTCGATCGCGCCCCGGCACCGCGCCACCCGCCGTTCCAGCCTGCCCTTCGGCGCTTTTTTTTCACCTCCGTTGTCGATTTCCCTGCTTGCCGGCCGTCCTGATGTCGTAAGCCCGTTCGCCTTGCGGCGGACGATCATTCGACCACCCACCCCAAGGAGATACGACCATGCGCGTCCTGGTAATCGTCAAGGCCACCGCCGATTCCGAATCCGGCCGGATGCCCGACCCTGAAATGTTCGCTGCGATGGGCCGCTTCAACGAGGAGCTGGCGAAGGCCGGCATCCTGCTGATCGCCGACGGCTTGCAGCCGAGCATGCGCGGCAAGCGCGTCCACTTTGCCGGCAAGAACCGCACCGTCATCGACGGCCCGTTCGCCGAAACGAAGGAGCTCGTCGCCGGCTTCTGGCTGTGGCAGGTGAAATCGATGGAAGAAGCGGTCGAATGGGTGAAGCGCTGCCCGAATCCGATGCGCGGCGACTCCGACATCGAAATCCGCCCGCTGTTCGAAGCCGAGGACTTCAGCCCGGCATTCACGGCCGAACTGCAGGCGCTGAAAGCGACACTGAGCGCGCAAGCCGAGGCCGGGAAGCGCACGTAAGCCGTGCGGCGTCTGGCGACTCCACATGACCGCCGGGCGCCTTCGCTACCCGCCGACGCGTGCATGGCTCACGCGCGATTGCGCGGCACCGCGAGCCGCTCGACCGCCCCAGCGGTCACGTCCCTGAACATCCCGGCATTGCCGTACGCCCGCGCGGCAAGCATTGCGCCATAGACCAGCGACACGAACGTCGCGGCCTCGGTCTGCACCGACACGCCCGGCTGCACGACGCCGTCTTTCACGCCGGTGTCGAGCACGCGCACCAGCCACGCCGCAAGGTCGTCGAAATGCGCCTTCACCGCCCGCGCGACTTCGTCGGGCAGCGCCGGCAACTCCGCGCCGAGCATGCCGGCGACGCAGAACGGCGCGCTGTCGTCCGCGATGCAGCGTTCCCAGTAGCCGATGTATGCGCGCATCTGCACCAGCGCGTCGGCACCGCTCGCGTCGAGCAACGCCATGTCGGCATCGAATTTCGCCTGCGACTGCTGCAGCACGGCGACCGCCAGATCCGCCTTCGTCGGAAAGTGGTGGTGAATGCTCGCCTTCCTGATGTCGATCGCCTCGGCGATGTCGGCATAACTGAACCCGCTGTAGCCGCGCCGCATGATCAGTTGCCGCCCGGCTTCGAGTATGCGCCCCGCCGTACTGTCCCCTGATACCGTCATCTTGCCTACCATCTAGTCGGATGAAAAACACGGATAGTTTACCTCCCTGAGATACTCTTTTCCAGCCGTGATTTCTTCTTGCACGTCATCCTACCTACTAGTAGGATGACTTCATCGACGGAACAAGACGCCTGTCGATATCCGACGGTTCCTACCCTGTCTTCCTTCTGGAGAATGAAAATGAAGCGCTTTTCCCAAGTCCGCCAGATCGCCGCGGCACTCGCCCTGACCGCCGCCGCACTCGGCTCGCATGCGGCCGTCGCCGCCCCCGTCAAGAACGTCGTGCTGGTTCATGGCTACTTCGCCGACGGCTCTGGCTGGCAAGCCGTCTCGAACATCCTGACACGTGACGGCTACAAGGTTTCCGTCGTGCAGCAGCCGGAAACGTCGTTCGACGACGACGTGAAGGCAACCCGGCGCGTCGTCGACGCGCAGGACGGCCCGAGCATCCTCGTCGGCCATAGCTACGGCGGCGCGGTGATCACCGAAGCCGGCAACGACGACAAGGTCGCGGGCCTCGTCTACGTCGCAGCATTCCAGCCCGACACCGGCGAAAGCCCGCTCGAACTGACCAGGAAGACGCCGCCCGCGACAAAGGCGATCAAGGCCACCGAAGACGGCCATCTGTATTTCGACGAAGCGTCGTTCCATGCCGACTTCGCGGCCGACGTGCCGGCCGCCCAAGCGAAATTCATGGCGATCTCGCAAGTCACGCCGGCCGCGCAGTCGTTCGGCGTGCCGATCACGCACGCCGCATGGCGGACGAAGCCGAGCTGGGCGGTGGTCGCCACCGCGGACCGCGCGATCAACCCCGAGCTCGAACGCTTCATGACGCAACGCGCCGGCAGCAAGACGATCGAACTCAAGTCGAGCCATGTCGCCTACATCTCGCATCCCGCTGAAGTCGCGAAGCTGATCGAACAGGCAGCCCGGGGCACCGGCAAGGAGTAATGCAGCGCGTTGCCCGAAGCGCTCCGGTTGACGCCGTCGGTCCAGTAACGTATCGTTTTGACACGTTACTGGACCGACAAACGCTTTCCACCATGCATTCCCGTTTCGACCGCTTTCGCGCGACGCCGCTCGGCACGCAACTCGAAGCGCTGATCGCGCGGCCTGAGCGCTATGTCGAATTCGCGGCGCTGTCGCGTGTCGGCGTCGCCGCGATCGGCGCGATCCAGCACGAAATCGCGCACAAATTTCCCGAAATCGAAGCCGATACGACGGCCCGGCAGTTCTGCGGCGCGATGGTCGCCGACGTGATGCGCCGCCACGGGCATGACGTCGTGCAGGCGCGCGGCCGGATCGGCGGCGCGTTGTTCAGCTACGGCGCGGTATTCAGCGCATTTCCGCGGGTGCTGCCGTTCGCCGACGTCGTCGTCGAGCTGGCCGCGATGCCCGCGCGGATCGCCGCGTATGCCGCGCACTTTCCCGCCGTGCTCGTCACACGCCGCCCGGCCGGCACGGGCTTCTCGCTCGTCGAGCACGCATGCCACCTGCGCGACCTCGACGCGGTGTTCGCCGAACGCATCGAAGTCGTGCGCGCGCACGAATTGCCGGTGATCGCCTCCGTCGACGGGACGGCACTCGCCGCGCAGCGCGACTATCTGGCGCAGCCGCTCGACGACGCGCTTGCCACGTTCCGCGCCGGTCGCGCCGCGCTGTGCGCGACGGCCGCCGCGCTGCAACCGTCGGAACTGGCGCGCTGCGGGCTGCGCGACGGCATCCGCCGGATGTCGCTCGACGAACTCGTGCGCGAGCTGCTCGACCACGATCGCACCCACGTGCTCGAACTCGACGAACTGCTCGCCGAACTCGAATTGCCGCCCCTTCCGTCGTCGACCGTCCAATGAGCCTGCCCGCCCCGCCCGTCGTCTTCGTCCACGGTTTCATCGGCACGTTCGACGTGCCCGCATGGCCCGGCCCGCATCTCGCCCCCGACCTGCTCGGCTACGGCATCCATCGCGACACGCCGTTCGACGCGATCACGCTCGCCGCGCAGGTCGAGCATCTGCGGCAGGCTGTCGACACGCACTACGGCGCGCAGCCGGTCGATCTCGTCGGTCACTCGGTCGGCGGCGCGATCGCGATGCTGTTCGCCCATGCCCATCCGGCGCGCGTGCGCCGGATCGTCAACGTCGAAGGCAACTTCACGCTCGACGACGCATTCTGGTCGGCGTCGGTCGGCCGCATGTCGCCCGCGCAAGCCGACGCGATGCTCGACGGCCTGCGCAGCGATCCATCCGGCTGGCTGCGCGGCGCGATCGACGAACCGTCGCCGCGCCAGCTCGACGACGCGCGCCGCTGGCTCGCGCATCAGCCGGCGTCGACGCTGCGCGCGATGGGACGCTCGGTGGTCGCGACGACGGGCGAACCCGGCTATCTGCAGCTGCTGGCCGAAGTATTCGAGCGCCATCCGGTGTGGCTCGTCGCCGGCGATCGCTCGCGCGCGGGCTGGCACGTGCCGGACTGGGCGCTCGCGCGCTGCGCCGGCTTCGAGACGATCGCCGGCTGCGGGCACCTGATACCGGCCGAGCGGCCCGCCGCGTTCCGGGAGGCGCTGGCGCGCTGCCTCGGCTGACGCGCGCGGCCGCCGGACTGGGCGCCGGCCACCTGACAACTCGTAGGATTCGCCGAAATTTGGCTGAAAGGCACGGTTGCTAGAGTCGCCAAACAGGGTTTTCCCGATGCCCGACTGCCGAACGGAAACGACACATGCGAGGCTCCATGAACCTGATCCGCACGTTCTGGCTACTGCTGCTGCTCGCCGTCGCGGGCCCGGCCCTCGCCTTTCAGACGCGGGTCGTCGCGATCCCGAGCGCGGCGATGAACGAGACGCTGAAGGCGACCGTCGTGCTGCCGGACGACTATGCGCGCCTGCGCCACGGGCCTGAACGCGCCGTCGAGCGCTTTCCGGTCGTCTACCTGCTGCACGGCTCCGGCGGCGACCACACCGACTGGACCGCGAACACGCGGATCGCCGCGCTGGCCGATCGCCATCACGTGATCCTGGTGATGCCCGACGGCGGACACGAAAGCTGGTACATCGACAGCCCGTTCGACTCGGGCAGCCGCTACGAAACCTTCGTCGGCGACGAAGTCGTGTCGTATGTCGACATGCACTTCAGAACCATCGCGACCAAGGGCGCACGTGCGATCACCGGGCTCAGCATGGGCGGCTTCGGCGCGCTGCGCATCGCGCTCGACCGGCCCGACACGTTCGGCGCGGTCGGCAGCATCAGCGGCGCGGTCGATCCGCGCTGCTGCGAGGACGAGCCCGGCATCGACCACGTGTTCGGCGATCCCGTCCGCCATCCGTCGTTCTGGAACCGCAACGCGATCGTCGAAAGCGCGCGCGCGTTCGTCCGTGCGCATCTCGACCTGACGATCGACTGCGGCCGCGACGACTCGTTCGTCAGCTCGAACCGCACGCTGCATCAACGACTCGTCGCACTCGGCGTGCCGCACGACTATGCGGAGCGTCCGGGCGGTCACACGTGGGACTACTGGGCGCACGCGATCCGCTACCAGATGCAGTTCTTCGCGACGTCGTTCCAGCACGGCGGCTACGCGTAGGATCCGCCCACCCGTGTCGCGCGCCGTCCGGCCGGCGTGACGCGGACAGCCCGACGCGCATCGCGCTGCCGCGCCCGTGGGTCGTCGCAGCGCGCGACGGACCCGATGGTAGGATGCGCAGGCATCGACCACCCGACTTCCTCCATGCCGCGCGACAACTTTGCGGACCTGCTCGCCTTCATCGCCGTCGCGCGCGAGCGCAGCTTCACGCGCGCGGCCGCCCGGCTCGGCGTGTCGCAATCCGCACTCAGCCACACGATCCGCTCGCTCGAGACGCGTCTCGGTGTGCGGCTGCTCACGCGCACGACGCGCAGCGTGGCGCCGACCGAAGCCGGCGAGCGCCTGCTGCTCAACCTCGCGCCGCGCTTCGACGAAATCGAGGCCGAACTGTCGGCGCTCGCGGAACTGCGCGACAAACCGGCCGGCACCGTGCGCATCAACGCGACCGACTACGTGATCCGCACGCTGCTGTGGCCAAAGCTGTCGCCGATCCTGCTCGACTACCGCGACCTCAAGGTCGAGTTCGTAACCGACTACGGGCTCTCCGACATCGTCGCGGAACGCTTCGACATCGGCGTGCGGCTGGGAGACCAGGTCGCGAAGGACATGATCGCGGTGCGCATCTCGCCCGACCTGAAAATGGCGATCGTCGGCGCGCCCGCGTATTTCGCGCAACGCGAGCACCCCGCGACGCCGCAGGATCTCGTCGCGCACGACTGCATCAACCTGCGGCTGCCGACTCACGGCGCGCTGTACGCGTGGGAACTCGCGCGCGGCGACGACACGCTGCAGGTGCGCGTCGACGGCCAGGTCACGTTCAACGGCACCTATGAAATGCTCGACGCGGCGCTCGCAGGCTACGGCCTTGCGTACGTGCCGGCCGAACTCGCCGCGCCGCACGTCGGTACCGGCAGGCTCGTCAGCGTGCTCGACGACTGGTGTCCCACCTTTCCCGGCCACCACCTGTACTACGCGAGCCGGCGGCAATCGTCGCGGGCTTTCGCGCTGATCGTCGACGCGCTGCGCCATCCCGGCCATTCATGAACCGGTTCGATAAGTGCATGCGCATTCCTGGGGATTATCGATAGCGCGTCGGTGGCTACCATCGTCGATGTCTTCCACGTCCTCCGGAGCCCTCGATGTCCGAACCGACTTCCGCCGCGCGCCAGGCCTTCGGCGCAATCGCGCCGGCTCTCGCCGACTACACCGACAACGTGCTGTTCGGCGACGTGTGGCAGCGCCCCGGCCTGTCGCCGCGCGATCGCAGCCTGATCACGGTCGCGAGCCTCGTCGCGCTGTATCGCGTGAACGAACTGCCGTTCCATCTGAAGAAGGCGCTCGACAACGGCATCACGCGCGACGAGCTGATCGAGGCGATCACGCATCTCGCGTTCTATTCGGGCTGGCCGACCGCCAGCTCGGCGCTACCGATCGCGAAGCGCGTGTTCGACGAAGCAGGCGTGTGAGCGCCACATCCGGACCGCACGCTCATTCAACCGACTTCAATCGACGCGGGCGCTCGCCCGCATGGAGCTTCACCATGGATTACCGCTATCTCGGGCGCAGCGCGCTGAAAGTGTCGCCGCTGTGTCTCGGCGCGATGATGTTCGGCGGCGAGACCGACGAAGCGACGTCGACGCGCATCATCGACAAGGCGTTCGACCAGGGCATCAACTTCATCGACACGGCCGACGTCTATCACGCCGGACGCTCGGAACAAATCGTCGGCCGTGCGATCGCGCGGCATCGCGACAGGTGGGTCGTCGCGACGAAGTTCGGCTTTCCGGCCGGTCCGGACGCGGGGCCGAACCGTCAAGGCCAGTCGCGCAAATGGATCTGCGAATCGGTCGACGCGAGCCTGAAGCGGCTCGGCACCGATTACATCGACATCCTCTATTTCCACCGCGCGCTGACCGATGCGCCGCTCGAAGAAGGGATGCGCGCGGTGGCAGACCTGATCCGGCAAGGCAAGGTGCGCTACGTCGGGCTGTCGAACTTCAAGGGCTGGCGCATCGCCGAGATCGTGCGCCTCGCCGACCAGCTCGGCATCGATCGCCCAGTGGCGAGCGAACCGTTGTACAACCTCGTCGATCGCACGGCCGAGGTCGAACAGTTGCCGGCGGCCGCGCATTACGGCATCGGCGTCGTGCCGTACAGCCCGCTCGCGCGTGGCGTGCTGACCGGCAAATACACGCCCGGCGCGCAGCCGCCCGCCGATTCGCGCGCGGGCCGTGGCGACCGGCGCATCCAGCAGACGGAATGGCGGCCCGAGTCGCTGCACATCGCGCGGCAGGTGGCCGAGCACGCGGCCGCGCGCGGCACGACGTCGGTCGCGTTCGCGCTCGCCTGGGTGATGAAGAACCGGATCGTCAGCTCGACGATCGCCGGGCCGCGCACCGAAGCGCACTGGGACAGCTACATCGATGCGTTGACGCTCGAACTCGGCCCCGACGACGAACGCTTCGTCGATTCGCTGGTGCCGCCCGGACATGCGTCGACACACGGGTACACGGATCCCGGTTATCCGGTCGAAGGGCGGAAGGTTTGATGTTCGTCTGCTGAAACCGGGTGCGCGCCGCCCGACTGCACGATGCGACGGGTGTAATGGCCGGTTGGCGGAGGATGAGCGACTGACATGCCGGACGTTGTCGTCCGGCATGCTGGTACGTCGGCACGCCAACGAACGTCGCATGACGCGGCGAAACGATCAGAACGAAAAACGGCAGACAACCGCGGCCGAAGCAAAAGCAGAGGCCGCGAATTCAGTTCAGTTGTTCAGTTGCCGCGCGCGGCGTCGGCGCCCACCACGCGATCGAAGAATTCCTGCGCGCGCGCCAGTTCGTCGAGCGCGCGATCGAGGCGCGACATCGCAAGTGCATAGTCGGCCGACGAGATGTCGTCGTCGCTTTCGCCGCGCACGGCGCGAAACGCCTGGTCGACGTTGCGCGTCGCCTCGACGAAGCGTTGCGCGGCCCGGGCTTCCCGCGAACAGGTGTGGGTCGACATCGACACTTCTCCCTCAGGGTTGCTGTGTGAAGCAAGCCGACGCCCAGTGTGCGTGGTGCGCATGTCGGCGGCGTGAACGACGGCAAGCCGCCTGTCGATGCACGGCCACCGCGCGGCACGCTTCGTGGCGATTGTCGCTCCGCACCCGCCGATCCGCTACGGCGAGATTGCAACAAATTCTTGCGCGCGCCGAGATGGCGGCCACACGCATGCGCGTCGTTGCACGCGCATTCATCTGCCCTGCCTCGCGTCACGCGCCGCGCACCGGCGGCGCGAACGTCATGCGCGCCCGATGCGCGGATGCGCGAGACCGCCGAACGCGGCCGCTTCGCCGGGCGACAGATCGAACAGATCGCCGGTGAGCTCGCCCGGATGCTCGGCCGCGGGCCGGCTGCGCAGCCGCGCGACATGCGTGGGCGCGACGTAGGCAGCCGCCGTTTCGATCGGCGGCACGTCGAACAGGTCGCGCGTGACGCCGCGCACGGCATCCGTCGGCGAACGGCCGCGCAAGCGCGCGACCAGTTCGACGAAGCGGTCGAAATCGCCGGCGCGCGTCGCCTTGTTCACTTCGGCGAGATCGCGCGCCTTCAGCACGCACGGCTGTGCGAGCCGCACGAAATACGGTGCCTCGAGTTCGACCGACAGCGCGAGCGGATAGCTCTTGCCGGTTTGTTCCTTCGCGCGCCCGATGCAGTCGACCACGGCCGCGCCCTGCGCGACGCCGAGCGGCTTGCCCGTGCTCACGCTGCGCAGGTGATCGGGGCACACGCGCAGTTGCGTGCCGACCGTCAGCGCGGTGGACGATGCGCAGACGAGCGCGTAGTGCTGTTCGCGACGCCGGCCCGACGGCAGCGTCGCGCGGCTTGCAATGAACGTGTGCGGCGGCAGCGGCCGCACCTGGCCGCTGGCGTCGACCCAGGCATTCCACAGCAGCGCGTCCTCGCGCTTGCGCTCGCCCGGCCGCGTGCGCGACGCAACCGGCGAGAACAGCGCGAGCAGCGAGCCCGTGCGATGCGCGGCGACTTGCGCGCTGCTGCCGAGCGGCTGGTTGATGCCCCACAGAAAACGCCCGCCTCCGAGCCGGCGCTCCCATTCCTTGCGGAGCACGACGGTCGGCAGTTCCTCGCCGGACTCGGTACCGATCTTCGTCCAGCAGAACGTGGGAGGGAGGTGTTTCAGTGTCATCAACTTTCTCGGGATACAGCCTCGCTGGTGACAGCAAGCCCATTCAACAACCGTAACTGTATAGGTATAATGCATCGTATGGAAGCCCCGGATCACGATTTTCCTGTACAAGACCTGTTACGCCGTCTGATGGCGGACACGCGCTCGTCCAGCGAAATTGCGCGACTTTCCGGGGTCAGCCAGCCGACCGTGTCGCGGCTGCGGCTGTCGAACGGGCATCGGCTGCGGCGCAGCGCGCCATTCAACAAGCTATGCAGTTTCTACGGCGTCGATACCGGCCCGGCGCGCCGCCGCTACAACGACCTGCTGCGCGACGCGATCGTCGACGCGTGGGACGGCTCCGACGAGCACGGGCGCGCACTGCTGGTCGTGATTCAAGGGTTGAAGGATCTGCAGGCGAAGGCGGATGACGGGTGACGGCGCGCGCGGGCGTTGATCAATGGAAGGAAGACCGGGAGCATCCGGCGATGCGGGCGGTGGCGAATGCGATTCGTCACCGCCCGTTTTGCTTGGGGCGACAGGACGCGAAGCAACGGCAAGCGCGTCGCCGCACATGCGCGAGGTCATCGCACTATGCGCGCCGCATCGGCATGCGCATCGAAACTTTTTTACCTACAGTTAAAAAAGTTTGACACGCCGTTTTCGCTGAGATAACTTTTGCGCAAGCTTCCGGAAAGCAAACGCGAACCGGCAAGCCATCACGATGCGCGGCGCGGCCGAAACCGCCGATCCGTTTCATTCCGTCGCCGCACGCGCGTCGCGTCGTGTTTTTTCGCAGCGCAGCACCGCAGCTCGCAACATCCCCGTCTCATCGAATGATGTCGTTCCGTTTCATCTGGAAGGACGCGTGGCATGCGCGCATTTGATTCGTAGTCCTGCATGACTGCAATGCACTGCCGCCGCTTTCCGGCCGGGATCGCGCCCGGCGTTGTCCCGATGGTGCAGTTTCCCCTTCGTCGCATGCAGTAATCGGCCCGGCCCGCAGGGGGCGTATCGCGGAACGGTCGTATCCACACAATCAAAAGAACGAGGTCGGCAATGCAATTTCATATCAGAGGATCGCGCAGCGCATGGCTACCCGCGCTCGTTGCGGCCGCGACGCTCGCCGCGTGCGGCGGTGACGACGGCGGCAGCGTGGCAGGCGTCTCCGCGCTCGCGCAAAATCAACAGGACGAGGCCGCTGCATCGGCGGCCGGCGCTCAATCGCTCGCAGCGCGCGTGTCGCCGTCCGGCGTCCCGTACGCGAACCCGGCGAGCGGCGGACGCTACAAACCGGTGATCAGCAACGGCCAGGTACAGCCGTCGCTGTCGGGCGGCACGATCGAGGAAAACGCGTGGATCGACACGCCGGTCGACTCCGACGGCGACGGCACGCGCGACCGCATTCACGTGCGCATCGTGCGTCCGTCCGAAACCGCCAACGGCGCGCGCACGCCGGTCATCGTGCTCGCGAGCCCGTACTACGCGGGGCTTGCCGACAGCCCGAACCACGATGTCGACGTCGAGCTCGACGGCTCGCCGCATCCCGTTGCGACGGCCGCCGCCCCCGGCAGCACGTCCACGCGGATCATGGCCGCCGCGCCGCAAGTGCGGATGCTGCAGCAGCTCGAGGCGGCCGCGGCCGGCCGTTCGTGGATCGAGGGCTACTTCATTCCGCGCGGCTTCACCATCGTCTATGCGGACTCGCTCGGCACCGCCGGCTCCGACGGCTGCCCGACGATCCTCACGCGCGACGAATCCGTCGCGATGGCGTCGGTGATCCGCTGGCTCGGCCGCGATGCGACCGCGAAGGATGCGAGCGGCAAGGCAGTCGTCGCGAGCTGGTCGACGGGCCACGTCGGCATGTACGGCGTGTCGTACGACGGCACGCTGCCGAAGATGGTCGCGAGCCTGCGCACCCGCGGGCTCGATGCGATCGTGCCGATTGCCGGGTTGTCCAACATGTACGGCTACTATCGCTCGGGCGGCCTCGTGCGCGCGCCGCAGGGCTATCAGGGCGAGGACGTCGACGTCTACATCAAGGCGCTGCTGACGAATGCGCATCCGGAGCGCTGCACGCACCTGGTCGACGAAGCGCTGCAGCAGGAAGACCGCAAGACGGGCGACTATTCGCCGTTCTGGGCCGCGCGCGACATCCCGACCGAGCGCGCCGTCGCGCCGGCACTCGTCGCGCAAGGGTTGACCGACGACAACGTGCGCGTCGACCAGTCGACGTCGTGGTATCTCGCGATGCGGCGTCAGGGCGTGCCGACGCAGCTGTGGCTGCATCGCCTGAAGCACACCGACCCGACCCGCGTGCCGGCGATGGCCGATGCGTGGACCGCCGAGGTGAACCGCTGGTTCACGCGCTACCTGATCGGCGTCGACAACGGCGTCGAACGCGATCCGCGCGCGGTGGTCGCGCAGGCCGACGGCACGCTGCTGAAGGAAACCGACTGGGCCGCGCGGCGCGCCACGCCGGTCGCGTATTTCGCGGGCGGCGACGGCACGGGCACCGGCACGCTGTCGCGGCTGCCGAGCGGCGGCCCGCTCGCGCGCTTCACCGACGATGCGTCGATTCCCGCGCTCACGCTGGCGAACGCGCCGACCGGCGAGCATCGCAGCCGCTTCGAGACGACTCCGTTCACGACCGCGACGCGCCTGTCCGGCTCCGCGACCGCCCGCGTGCGGCTGACCTTCACCGGCGTCGCGAACGTGACGGCGCTGCTGGTCGACCGCGCACCGGACGGCACGGCGACGATCGTCTCGCGGGCATGGACCGATCCGCGCAACCGCGTGTCGGACTGGATCTCGGCGCCGGTGCTGCCGGGCATGCCGTATGACCTGAAGCTGACGTTCATGCCGCGCGACTACACGCTCGAAGCGGGTCACAGGCTCGGCCTCGTCGTGCTGTCGAGCGACAACGAGGCGACGCTGCGGCCGGCACCGGGCACGGGGCTCGCGCTCGACCCGGCAGGAACGTCGGTGACGGTGCCGCTGGTGTCGTCCTGACCCGGCGCACGCAAAACGGGCGCGGTGGCCCAAAGGATGCGCGTGCGATCGTGAACGATCGCACGCGCCCGAATCCACACGAAACGCACCCTGGGCGCCACGCGGCGATGCTGCACCGTTGCGTGGCGCCGTTCTTCATCGGCAACGCGGCTCAGCCCGCCGCAAGACGCCTGGGCACGACATCCGGCCACACGTTCGCGCGCTCGACGAGTTGATCGTCGCCGGTATGTTCGCGGGGTTGGCGGCCGACCCCGCCGCGCCTCGGCACGAAGGGTACGGCAGCGATAGTCATCGATCGTCTCCATGAACGGCACACGTCCGGCAGCAGCCGGACGGCATGGAGTGCGATGTCATTGCAGCGGGATCGACGTTCCGGCGCCGAATGGCCGGCCATGATGCGAATTTTTCCGATTTTCGCGTGCGGGTTGCGGATACATGCCCGCGCGCCGCACGGACCACACTCACAGCGGCGTCAGCACCGCCTCCCCGGCGAAATGCCGCGCCGCATTGTCGAGAAACTGCTGGACCGAGCGATCGAGCGCCTCCGGCGACCAGCCGCCCATGTGCGGCGTCAACACGATATTGTCGAGCGCCGTCAGCGCGCGCGGCGGCTCCGGCTCGCCTTCGTACACGTCGAGCCCCGCGCCCGCGATGCGCCGTTCGCTCAGCGCATCCGCCAAAGCGGCGGTATCGACAACGCTGCCGCGCGACACGTTGACGAGAAACCCGCCGGGGCCGAGCGCATCGAGCACCGCGCGGTCGATCAGGTGACGCGTGCCCGCGCCGCCCGGCGTCGCGACGATCAGGAAATCGGCCCATTGCGCGAGCGCCTCGACGCGCTCGAAATAGCGATACGGAACATCTTTCCCGGAACGGTTGTGATAACCGATCTCGATGTCGAAGCCGGCCGCGCGCCGCGCGCATTTCTCGCCGATCTTGCCGAGCCCGACGATACCGAGCTTCTTGCCCGACACGTTCGGCGGCATCGGCAGCGCGTCGCGCCATACGCCCGCGCGGGTCTTCGCATCGAGTTGCACGACGTTGCGCACCGCCGCCAGCAGCAGCGCGAACGCATGATCGGCAACGCAATCGTCGTTGGTGCCCGCGCCCGTCACCACGGTGATGCCGCGCGCCTTCGCATGCGCGACGTCGATGTGCTCGTAGCCGGCGCCGAGCGCGCTGACGAACGTGAGCTGCGGCAGACGATCGATTTCGGCGGCTGTCAGGCCCGTGCTGCCGTTGGTCAACACCGCGCGAATCGTGCGGCCGTGTTCGGCGATCGCGCGCTCGCGTTCCTCGGCGGTCGGTGCATGGTGGACGTCGTACGACGCGGCGATCTGGCGGTGCGCGTCGTCGCGCAGCGCGATAAGGACCAGTAGCTCGGGTTTCATGTCAGCAAGTGTCCGCAGGCGGGAATGCGCTCCAGTGTAACAACGGCGTGCGACGCATGCGGGTTACCCCCACGCGTGCTGTGGACGTGCCGCCGCACGCGGTTTGCCAAAGCCGACTCAGTCAAGTAACTTTCGGCGTACGTCCCCGTTCTGGAGAAAGGCCCCGATGAAGCTCGCCCTGCCCGCCCGCATCCTGGGCCTCGCGTTCGCCGCCGCAGTCGTCGCACCCGGCGCGCACGCCGACACGCCCGTCGTGGTGTCATCGAAAATCGACACCGAAGGCAACCTGCTCGGCAACGTCATCGCACAGGTGCTGAAGGCCCACGGCATCCCCGTCACCGAAAAGATCGCGCTCGGCACGACCCCGATCGTGCGCAAGGCGCTCACGAGCGGCGAGATCGACATCTACCCCGAATACACGGGCAACGCGGCGTTCTTCTTCAACAAGGCCGACGATCCCCTGTGGAAGAACGCGAGCCAGGGCTACGACACCGCGAAGAAGCTCGACTACGCGGCGAACCATCTCGTCTGGCTGACGCCGGCGCCCGCGAACAACACGTGGGGCGTCGCCGTGCTCGCGCCGGTCGCGCAAGCGCAGCACCTGAAGACCTTCTCCGACTTCGGCAAGTGGATCGCGGGCGGCGGCAAGCTGAAGCTCGCGGCATCGGCCGAGTTCGTGAACAGCGCGTCCGCGCTGCCGTCGTTCGAAAAGGCATACGGCTTCAAGCTGAAACCCGATCAGCTCGTCGTGCTGTCGGGCGGCGACACGGCCGCGACGATCAAGGCCGCCGCGAACCAGACCGACGGCGTAAACGCGGCGATGGTGTACGGCACCGATGGCGGCATCTCGTCGAGCGGCCTCGTCGTGCTCGACGACGACAAGCACGTGCAGCCCGTCTATGCGCCGACGCCAGTGATTCGCGAAGCCGTGCTGAACGCGCATCCGCAAATCGCCGACTTCCTGAAACCCGTGTTCGCGAGCCTCGACCTGAAGACGCTGCAGACGCTGAACGCGCGCATCCAGATCAACGGCGAACCGGCGGCCGGCGTGGCCAAAAGTTACCTGAAGTCGAAAGGCTTCGTTAAGTGACGGGTCGCGCGGTGGCGTCCGCGCGACGCATCACGCTCGACAAGGTCGGTATCCTGATCGGTGTCCTGACGATCGTGGCGGTGTTCGGCATGCCGTTCATGGTGCTGCGGCCGAACCGCATCGCGGCCGGCACGGGGCTGTCGGTATTCGCCGCGCTGCCCGCCGTGCAGGGTGCCGCGCTCGCCGCGCTGTGGCTCGTCGGCGCGTTGTGGGCGATGACGGCGAGCCGTCCCGCCTGGCGGCTCGCGGCCGGCTGCACGTGGCTCGCGACGCTGGCCTACGCGGTCGGTGCGGCCGCGACGCACGCCGTCGCCGCCGACGACGCGCTCGCACGCGTGTCGCCCGCGGCGGGCGTGTGGCTGCTGCTGTTCGCGTGGGCCGTGCTCGTCGCCGACGCGCTCGCGCGGCTCGCCTTCGGCCCGTGGCGACGCCTCGTCGCGCTCGCCGTCGCCATGGCAGCGATATCGCTGCCGCTCGCGAGCGGCTGGTGGGACGGCCTGTCCGTGATGCGCGAATACGCGGTGCGCAGCGACGACTTCTGGCGCGAGGCGATCCGGCACGTCGCGCTCGCGGGCGGCTCGGTCGCGGCCGCGCTCGTCGCGGGCCTGCCGCTCGGCATCGCGTGCGCGCGGGTCGCGCCGGTGCGCACCGTCGTGATGCCGGTGCTCAATATCGTGCAGACGATCCCGAGCATCGCGATGTACGGGCTGATGATGGCGCCGCTCGGCCTGCTCGCCGCGCACGTGCCGCTCGCGGCCGCGCTCGGCATCCGCGGGATCGGCGTCGCGCCGGCCGTGCTCGCGCTGTTTCTCTACTCGCTGCTGCCGATCGCGTCGAGCGTCGTGGTCGGGCTCGAGCAGGTGCCGCCGCACGTGACCGAAGCAGCACGCGCGATGGGCATGACGCGCGCGCAGCGGCTGCTGCGCGTCGATCTCGTGCTCGCGTTGCCGGTGATCCTGAGCGGCGTGCGCATCGTGCTGGTGCAGAACATCGGCCTGACCGCGGTCGCCGCGCTGATCGGCGGCGGCGGGTTCGGCATCTTCATCTTCCAGGGAATCGGGCAATCGGCCGCCGATCTCGTGCTGCTCGGCGCGATCCCGACGATCGCGCTCGCGCTGGCGGCCGCCGTCGTGTTCGAAGCCGCGACCACGCTCGCGAAGGGACGTACCGCATGATCGAGATCGAACGCATCGGCAAACGCTTCGGCGACGTCGTCGCCGTCGACGACGTATCGATGACGATGAAGCAAGGCACGATCACCGCGCTCGTCGGCGCATCGGGCAGCGGCAAGTCGACGCTGCTGCGGATGATCAACCGGCTGATCGCGCCGACCGGCGGCACGATCCGCATCGACGGCGTCGACACCGCGAGCGTGCCGCCCGAGCAGCTGCGGCGTCGCATCGGCTACGTGATCCAGGGGCACGGCCTGTTCCCGCACTGGAGCGTCGCGCGCAATATCGCGACCGTGCCGCGCCTGCTCGGCTGGCCGGCCGAGCGCATCGACGCACGCGTGCGCGAACTGCTCGACCTGTTTCATCTCGCGCCGTCCGAATTCGCGGACAAGCTGCCGCACGAACTGTCGGGCGGCCAGCAGCAGCGCGTCGGCGTCGCGCGCGCGCTCGCGGCCGAGCCCGCGATGCTGCTGATGGACGAGCCGTTCGGCGCCCTCGATCCGATCATCCGCAACAAGGCTCAAGACGATCTGTACGCACTGCAGCGCCGCCTCGGCATCACGGTCGTGATCGTCACGCACGATATCGAGGAAGCGCTGAAGCTCGGCGACACGATCGCGGTGATGGACGGCGGCCGGCTGCTGCAGGTCGCGTCGCCGGCCGAGATTCTCGGCAAGCCGGCGGCGGGTGTCGTCGAACAGCTCGTCGCCGGCGTCGACCGGCCGCTGCGCCTGCTCGCGCTGACGCCGATCGACGCGGTGGCCGAGCCCGGTCACGCCGACGGCGAACCGATCGCCGCGACACGCACGCTGCGCGACGCGGTGTCCGAACTGCTGTGGCGCGGAGCGGACGCATTGCCGGTCGAAGGCGGCAACGGGCACGCCGTGCGCCGCATCACGCTCGACGCGATCCGCGCGCACGCGAGGAAGCCCGCATGACGACGCGGCCCGCGCGTTCGCACTCGTCCCGGCCGCGGCGGCTGCCCGCGCATGTCGCGCGCGCGGTCGCGCTCGCGCTGCTGCTCGTGCTGCTGTTGCGCCCCGCGTGGCTGCAGGGCGTGTTCGCGCCGTTCGCGGACAACGGCGCGCCGGTCATCTACGATCGCGCGAGCCTGCTCGATCTCACGCTCGCGCATCTCGGCACCGTCGCGCTGTCGAGCCTGCTCGGCACGCTGATCGCGGTCGCGGCCGGGATCGCGGTCACGCGGCCGTCCGGCGCGGATTTCCTGCCGGTCGCGCGCAGCGTCGTCGACATCGGCCAGACCTTTCCGCCCGTCGCGGTGCTCGCGCTCGCGGTACCGGCCGTCGGCTTCGGGTTGAAACCCGTGCTGATCGCGCTCGTGCTGTACGGGCTCCTGCCGGTTTTCGAGAGCACGATCGCGGGGCTCGAGGACGTGCCGCGCGACGTCGTCGACGCCGCGCGCGGGATGGGGATGAGCGGCTGGCAGCAGCTGGTGTCGGTCGAGCTGCCGCTCGCGTTTCCGGTGATCGTGAACGGCATCCGGCTCGCGGTCGTGATCAATCTCGGCACCGCGACGATCGGCTCGACGGTTGCCGCGCGCGGGCTCGGCGACGTGATCATCGCGGGCCTGCAGACGTCGAACACCGCGTTCGTGCTGCAGGGCGGCGTGATCGTCGGGCTGCTCGCGGTGCTGGTCAGCGATGCGATCGGGGCGATCGCGCGGGTGGCGGGCGCGCGGCGGGCGTAGCACGCGGCAGGCGGCAGGCGGATTACGCACCCGCAGTCGCTGCGTCGCGGGAGAAAAAGGGGGCGCGAAAAATGCCGGACGGGCTTCCTCCGGACTCCGATGCGTGTTCGTGCAACGATCCCGTCTGCGCGCCGCGCGCATCGATACAAGCCTACATCGTGCTTTCATTCGAGCCTGCGCTCGAACGCGTACCACGATTGGCCGATATACTATGCGCCTCTCATTTCCCCGCACTCCACCATGCGACGACGGTTTCTCTGGCTGATCGTGCTTTCGCTCGGCATTGCGCAACAGGCCTCGGCGCAGCAGGTGCCAACGCTGCCTGCCTCCGCGCCCGAAGCGGCCGCATCCGCGCCGGCCGAGGCCTCCGCCCCGCTCGCGAACGATCAGCCGAACGAAGCAAACCGCCGCATCACCTCCTACCTGACGAAGAAATTCGGCGTCGCGAAAGAGCGCGCCGCGAAGCTCGCCGACATCGTGAGCGTCACTGCGACGAAATATTCGCTGCCTCCGGCACTCGTTTACGCGATTATCTCGATCGAATCGCGCTTTCAGGAAAAAGCGCGCGGCCAGCATGGCGCGACCGGGCTGATGCAGGTCGTGCCGGCAGCACACCGCGGCATGCTGCGCGACGTGAAGGACCTCACCGAGCCGAATGCGAACGTCGAAGCGGGCTCCAAGATCCTGTCGGGCTATGTGCGGGCGGCCGGTGGCAACGTGCAAGCCGGGCTGAGGAGTTATGGCGGCTCCAACGCGTATGCGGCGAAGGTGATGCAGCGCGTCGACGCGTTCCGCTTCGTGCTCGATCCCGACGACGGTACGAATACCGCGAGCGACGGGAAGGCACGCATGGTGCCGGTCAGCGATCCGTCCGCCGCGGCGCCGGCAGCGAAGCGTAACGGGAAGTAAGCGCACGGCACACCGTACGAGCGTCTCCTGAAGCAGCTCGACACACCGCCGCACACGCTCCCGCATCACTCCCGCGCGAAATGCGCGCGCAAGAATTCGATGAAAACCTGCGTCTTCGCGGGCAGCAACCGCGTTTCCGTCATCGCGTAGACGGGCACCGGCGTGCCCTCCCAGTCGGGCAGCACGCGGCGCAGCCGGCCGGCCGCCACATCATCGGCCACCACTTCCTCCGGCAACTGGATGATTCCCGCGCCGTGCACGGCCAGCTGCCGGTTCATGCCGACGCTGTTCACGACAAACCGACTGCCCACCGGCACCTCGACCGTGCGCTCGCCGCAGAGCAGCGTCCATGCGGCAACGCGTTGTACGCTCATGCACTGGTGCCGCGTCAGGTCGGCCGGTTCGAGCGGCTCGCCCGCGCGGTCGAGATAACGCGGCGACGCATACAGGCAGTTGCGGAACGTCGCGAGCCGCCGTGCGACGAGTTGCGAGTCCGCGGATTCGCCGATGCGGATCGCGACGTCGAACGGCTCGCTGACGAGATCGACGCGCCGCGACGTCAGTTCAAAATCGAACGTCAGCTTCGGATACCGTGCCGCGAATTCGACGATCAGCGGCGTCAGGTAGATCACCGCGAAATCGACCGGAAACGACGCGCGCAGCACGCCCGACGGTTCGGCCAGCAGCTCGCCGAGCTGCTCGTGCGCGAGCCGCGCCTCGTCGACGATCCGCTTGCAGCGCGCGAAATACAGCTGTCCGGCCTCCGTGAGTTCGATCCGGCGCGTCGTGCGATGCAGCAAGCGCAGGCCGATGGCCTTTTCCAGCGCGGCGATCCGCCGCGACAGCGTCGAGTTCGGCATGCCCAGCGTGTCGGCGGCGCTGCGGAAGCCGCGCGCCTTCACGACCTCCACGAACAGCGCCATGTCGTTCAGCAGTTCCATGCGGAATGCTCCACCAATGGATCAATGTTCTCCACGATACCCGGTTTATCTCGAAAAGGAAGCAATGGATGATGCAGACGTGGGCGCGAGGCCGGCGCAACGTGCGCGGTGAGCGCCCGATGCGGCATCGCCCCGATGACGCATTCCGAACTTCGATGAGGAAAACGAGATGAAACCCCTGTTCGTTTCGGCACGTGCCGATGAAGAAGATACGCAGCAACTGTTCGCCCCGGTCCGCGTCGGCCGGTACACGCTCGACAACCGACTCGTGATGGCGCCGATGACGCGCAGCCGCGCCGCATTCGACGGCACGCCCGGCATATTGGCCGCCGAGTATTACGCGCAGCGCGCCGGCCTCGGGCTGATCGTTACCGAGGGCACGCAGCCGTCGGACGACGGCCAGGGCTACCTGACGACGCCGGGCATTTATACCGACGCGCACGTCGCCGGCTGGAAGACGATCAGCGACGACGTGCACGCACGCGGCGGCCGGCTGTTCATCCAGTTGATGCACGTGGGCCGCATGTCGCACCCCGACAACACACCGCATCACCGGCCGGGCGTCGCGCCGTCGGCGATTGCACCGGGCGTGCCGATGTTCACCGCGACGGGCATGCAGGAGATTCCGGTGCCGCGCGCGCTGACGACTGCCGAGGTGCGCGACACCGTGAACGACTTCCGCTTCGCCGCGCGGCGCGCGATCGAAGCCGGCGCCGACGGCGTCGAGATCCACGGTGCGAACGGGTATCTGGTCCAGCAGTTCTTCGCGCCGAACGCCAATACGCGGACCGACGCATACGGCGGATCGATCGAGCATCGCGCCCGGTTCGCGATCGAAGTCGCCGCGGCGATCGCCGACGAGATCGGCGCGGACCGCACCGCGATCCGCCTGTCGCCCGGCACCACGCTGTGGGGCATCGACGAAGGTCCGGACAGCGCCGACCTGTACCGCTACCTCGCGACGCAGCTCGACGCGCTCGGCCTCGCGTATCTGCACGTGATGCACCAGGGTGACGAGTCGCTGCTCGCGGATCTGCGCGCGCGCTGGCGCGGCACGCTGATTCTCAATCGCCCGGGCCGCGCGCGCGATTCGATCGGCGCCGACGTAGCAGCGGGTCTCGCCGATCTCGAAGCGTACGGGCAGATGGTGCTCGCGAATCCGGATTTCGTGACGCGCGTGAAGACGGGCGCGCCATTGAACGACGCGCAGCGCGCCACGTTCTTCGGCGGCGATGCGCGCGGGTATGTCGACTATCCGGCGTTGAGCGGCGCGGCGGCGTGACGGAGTCGCGTGAGGCCGTCGCCGCGACATGCCGGAATGGTGTCGCGGCGATGGCCGGGGAGCCCCGTGCCATCAGCCGAACGGAACGACCGGATCGCGCATTGTTCCGACATTTCAGGAATAAAGGCGGCGATGGCCCGCAACCGGCCATTGTTCTGCTATTTCAGGAATTAAAAACAAAACGGCGACGCCTCCGCGCCGCCGTCTCGCACTGACCGGATCCCGCCGACCAGCCCTACCCGCTCAAAGCTGCCCCGCCGCCCCCGTCCACCGCAGGTAATCCCCGCGCGTCCAGTCGAGCGACACGCCCACGCGCTTCGTCCCCGGCCGGATCTTCGGCTTGTACATCGACAGCGTCAGCGACTCCAGCGCGGGCCATTCGCGGAACGACAGCACCGCGAGATCGGCGACGAGCGTCTCCAGCAGCCGCGTATGCGGCTTGTGCGACAGGAACGACGCGACGCGCGCGCAGTAGCCGTCGTAGTCGATCCACTCGCCCTGCTCGCTCGGCTCGCAGCGATACCCGAGCCGCGCATCGATCACGATCGGCTGCGGCGCCTCGTGCTCGTGCGCGTGGATGCCGATCCGCGCGGGCACCTTCAGTTCGTCGACGAACACGCTCCAGCCACGCCCGCGCAGGCGCGGCGCGTCGATCGCCACGAACGGTTCGTCGAACGGCTTCATGATGCGAGCGGCGCCGCGGCGTCGAGCATGATGCGCACGAAATAGTCGGCGAAGCTGCGGCGCAGGACGATCTCGAACGTATCGTCGCCGGTCGGGATCAGCGTGATCGGCGACTTGAAGTAGTGCGACTGCGCGCACTGGCCCGGCTTCAGCACGCGCGGATGCAGGTCGAGCGGGCAGCCGCGCGCGATCACGTCGCGCACGCGTTCGCCGCTGACCTCGACGACCGTGTAGCCGCTGCCGACGTCGACGGCCGCCGCATACGAACCCTGCACGGCCTCCGCGAGTTGCGCCTCGAGCACGCCCGCCTGCACGGGCCCGTTCGAGCGCACGAGCCACTCGTCGGGACCGAGCCACAGCACGTCGTACTCGGCGCCGCGCGCGACCGTGTTCGGCACCGCCGGCGGCCGGCAGCCGACCACGCGCTCGAACGCGCTGACGAATGCCGGGTCGCTCAGCTCGCCGCGCACGTTCACGAGATCGAGGAACGGCCGCTCGCGCAGCGTGAACTTCTTCGATGCGCGTGCCTGGTGCAGCTTCAGCACATCGGCCGCGCCGACGAACGGCGATTCAAGCGTCACGCCCGCGCCCGCCACCGGCGTCTGGTTTCTCGTTTCATTCCACATGCTGGCGCACCCCTTCGGTATCGTAGAAAACCGGGCTCGAGATCTTCGCGGTGATGCGCTTGCCGTTGGCCAGCGGAATCACGACGCTCTCGCCCATCTTGTTCAGGCCGCCCTTCACCACCGCCAGCGCAATCGAGCGCTTCAGGATCGGGCTGTAATAACTCGACGTCACGTGGCCGATCATCGGCGTCGGATCGACCGCCGACACCTGCGTGTCCTTCGCGATGATCTGCGCGCCTTCCGGCAGCACGAACTGTTCGTCCTCGGTCAGCAGGCCGACGAACTGCTTGCGGCCTTCCTTCGACGTATCGGAGCGCGACAGCGAACGCTTGCCGAGGAAGTCCTTCGACTTCGCGACGAGCCCGCCCATCCCGAGGTCGTACGGCGTGATCGAGCCGTCGGTGTCCTGGCCGACGATGATGTAGCCCTTCTCCGCGCGCAGCACGTGCATCGTTTCCGTGCCGTACGGCGTGATGTCGAACTCGGCACCCGCTGCCATCAGCGCTTCCCACACCGCGCGGCCCGCGTTGGCCGGCACGTTCACTTCATAGGCGAGCTCGCCCGAGAAGCTGATCCGCATCACGCGCGCCTTCGCGCCCGCGACGGTACCGTTCCGGTAGCTCATGAACGGGAACGCGTCGTTGCCGAAGTCGATGTCCTGGCAGACCTTCTGCACGACCTTGCGGCTCTTCGGGCCGACCACCGCGAACGTCGCCCAGTGATCGGTGACGGACGCGAGCCGCACCTTCATGTCGGGCCATTCGGTCTGCAGCCAGCGCTCGAGCCACGTGAGGACGCGCGCCGCGCCGCCGGTGGTCGTCGTCATCATGAAATGCTGGTCGGCGAGGCGCACCGTCACGCCGTCGTCGAACACCATCCCGTTTTCGTCGAGCATCAGCCCGTAGCGGCACTTGCCGATCTCGAGCTTGTTCCACGGGTTCGTGTACATCCAGTTCAGCAGCTTCACCGCGTCCGGACCCTGGATGTCGATCTTGCCGAGCGTCGACGCGTCGAGGATGCCGACGCCGTTGCGCACCGCGAGGCATTCGCGCTTCACGGCCGCATGCAGGTCCTCGCCCTTCTTCGGGAAGTACCACGGCCGCTTCCAGTTGCCGACGTCCTCGAACATCGCACCGTGCTCGACGTGCCATTCGTGCACGGCCGTCTTGCGGATCGGGTCGAGGAAGTCGCCCGTCTCGCGGCCCGCGAACGTACCGAACGACACGGGCGTGTAGTTCGGGCGGAACGTCGTCGTGCCCGTTTCCGGAATCGTCTTGCCGAGCGCCTGCGCGAGGATCGCCATCCCGTTGATGTTGCCGAGCTTGCCCTGGTCGGTACCGAAGCCCATCGCGGTGTAGCGCTTCACGTGCTCGACCGACTCGAAGCCTTCACGCGCGGCCAGCAGGATGTCGGCGGCCGCCACGTCGTTCTGGAAGTCGACGAACTGCTTCGGCCCGCGTGCGGCGGCCTCGCGGCTGCCGACGAGCCACAACGGCTGCAGCGCACCTTCGACGGTTTCCGCGACCTGCGGCGCGACGGGGCGCTGCGCGGCCGTGAAGCCCGCGGCCTTCGCCGCTTCGGCGCCCGCGTCGACCGCGAGCCGCAGCGCACGGGCGAGACCGAACTCGCCCGCGGCCGCACCGACGCTCGCTTCGGCCTGCACGGGCTTGCCCGGCAGGAAACACGCCTTCTCGTCGCTCCAGCACGCCTTGCCGCCCGACTGCGCAAACAGGTGCAGCACCGGGCTGAAGCCGCCCGACATCGCGACGAGGTCGCACGGCAGCGACTGCAGCTTGCCGCCGGTCTGGCCGTTCGAGTAGGACGCGACGTCGACCGACGATACGCGCCACTTGCCCGAAGCGGCCGTCACGACCGCACCGCTCATCACCGTCACGCCCTGCCGCTTCGCGGCCGCGGGCAGCGCGCCGTTCGACGACGCACGCGAATCGACGACGGTCACCTTCGCACCGCATGCCTTCAGGTCGAGCGCGGTCTGGTACGCACGGTCGTTGTTCGTGAACACGACCACGTTGCGGCCCGGCAGCACGCCGTAGCGATGCACGTAGGTGGACACCGCGCCGGCGAGCATCACGCCCGGCAGGTCGTTGTTGCCGAACACGATCGGACGCTCGTGCGCGCCGGTCGCGAGGATCACGCGCTTCGCGCGGACCTTCCACAGCAGCTCGCGCGTGCCCTTGCGCATCGACACCGGCTGGTGATCGGTCAGGCGCTGCGTGACCGTCACGAGGTTGTGGTCCTGGTAGCCGAACGCCGTGCTGCGCGACAGGATCGTCACGTCGGGCAGCTTGCGCAGCTCGGCCTCGATCTTCTCGACCCATTGCAGCGCGGGCTTCGCGTCGATTTCCGCGCGGCACGACAGCAGGCTGCCGCCGAGTTCGCGCTGGTCGTCGACGAGGATCACGCGTGCGCCGGCGATCGCTGCCGCATGCGCGGCGGCGAGGCCCGACGGGCCACCGCCGACCACGAGCACGTCGCAGTGCGCGTAGCATTTGTCGTAGCGATCGGCGTCGAGCACTTCGGGCGCCTTGCCGAGGCCGGCGGCCTCGCGGATCTTCTCTTCGTACTTCGGCCACATGTTGCGCGGCCACATGAAGGTCTTGTAGTAGAAGCCGGCCGGCATGAAGCGCGAGAACTTCTGGTTGATCGCGTACTTGTCGTTCTCGAGCGACGGCTCGGCGTTCACGCTCGTCGCGACGAGGCCCTGGTACAGCTCGATCTCGGTCGCACGCGCGTTCGGCACCGTGTACGGGCCGGTTTCGAGCTGCACGACGGCATTCGGTTCCGCGACGTCGGCCGTCACGATCCCGCGCGGACGGTGGTACTTGAAGCTGCGCGCGACGAAGTGCACGCCGTTCGCGAGCAGCGCGGACGCGAGCGTGTCGCCCTGGAAGCCCTGGTACGTGCGGCCGTTGAACGTGAACGTCAACGGAATCGCGCGATTGATGCGGCCACCGGTGCCGAGGCGGTCTTTCTGGCTCATTTGCTCGTGCCCTCTTCGTGTGCGTTGCCGGCAGCTGCGCCACCGAACTTTTCGTAGCCCTTGATATCGTAGGTCACCGTGTCGCGCGTCACCTTGAACCAGCGGCGGCAGCCCTGCGTGTGCAGCCATTGCTCCTTGTGCAGGCCGCGCTTGTTCTCGCGCATGAACACGTATTCGCCCCATTCGCGGTCGGTCATGGTCTCGTTCGCGACCGGGCGCACGATGTCGGCTTCACCGCCGCACGTGAACTCGGATTCGGCGCGCGGCCCGCACCACGGACATTCGATCAGCAACATGTTTCTTTCTCCAATGGTCGTCGGGTTTAGTGCGCAACGGCGGCAGCGCCGTGTTCGTCGATCAGGTGGCCCGTGTAGAAGCGGTCGAGCGCGAACGGGGCGTTCAGCGGGTGCGGTTCGTCGCGGGCGATCGTGTGCGCGAACACCCAGCCCGAGCCCGGCGTCGCCTTGAAGCCGCCGGTACCCCAGCCGCAGTTGAAATAGAGGCCCTTCACGTCGGTCTTGGTGATGATCGGGCAGGCGTCCGGCGACACGTCGACGATGCCGCCCCACTGGCGGTTCATCCGCACGCGCGAGAACACCGGGAACATCTCGATGATCGCCTGCAGCGTGCTCTCGATGATGTGGAAGCTGCCGCGCTGGCCGAAGCCCGTGTACTGGTCGATACCCGCGCCGATCACGAGGTCGCCCTTGTCGGACTGGCTGATGTACGCGTGCACCGCGTTCGACATGATCACCGAGTTCACCACCGGCTTGATCGGCTCGGACACGAGCGCCTGCAGCGGGTGGCTTTCGATCGGCAGGCGCACGCCGGCCATGTCGGCGAGCGTCGTCGTGTTGCCGGCTGCGACCACCGCGACCTTCTTCGCCTTGATGAAGCCCTTCACCGTGTCGACGCCGACCACCGCGCCGCCTTCGCGGCGAATGCCCGTCACCTGGCAGTTCTGGATGATGTCGACGCCGGCGCGGTCGGCGCCGCGCGCGAAGCCCCAGGCCACCGCGTCGTGACGCGCGACGCCCGCACGGCGCTGGATCGAGGCGCCGAGCACCGGGTAGCGGCTGTTCAGGTTGATCGTCGGCTCGATTTCCTTGATCTGCGCGGGCGTCAGGAATTCGGCGTCGACGCCGTTCAGGCGGTTCGCGTTCACGCGACGCTCGGTGTCACGCACGTCCTGCAGCGTGTGCGCGAGGTTCATCACGCCGCGCTGGCTGAACATCACGTTGTAGTTGAGGTCCTGCGACAGCCCTTCCCACAGCTTCATCGCCTTCTCGTACAGCGCGGCCGATTCGTCCCACAGGTAGTTCGAGCGCACGATCGTCGTGTTGCGCGCGGTGTTGCCGCCGCCGATCCAGCCCTTCTCGAGGATCGCGACGTTCGTGATGCCATGCTCCTTCGCGAGGTAGTACGCGGTCGCGAGGCCGTGGCCGCCGCCGCCGACGATCACGACGTCGTATTCCTTCTTCGGTTCCGGGCTCTTCCACTGCTTTTCCCAGTTCTCGTGATACGAGAGGCCGTTGCGGAACAGGCTGAATATCGAGTAGCGGCTCATGTTAGTGATCCTTCGTTAGCATTCGATGACGTTCACGGCAAGACCGCCGCGCGACGTTTCCTTGTATTTCGTCTTCATGTCGGCCCCCGTCTCGCGCATCGTCTTGATCACCGAATCAAGCGAGACGTAGTGCTGGCCGTTACCCTTGAGCGCCATGCGCGACGCGTTCAGCGCCTTGATCGCGCCCATCGCGTTGCGTTCGATGCACGGAATCTGCACGAGCCCGCCGACCGGATCGCAGGTCATGCCGAGGTTGTGCTCCATGCCGATCTCGGCCGCGTTCTCGACCTGGTCAGGCGTGCCGCCCATCACCGCGGCCAGCGCGGCGGCGGCCATCGAGCACGCGACGCCCACTTCGCCCTGGCAGCCGACTTCCGCGCCGGAGATCGACGCCGTTTCCTTGTAGATGATCCCGATCGCCGCGGCCGTCAGCAGGAATTCGACGATGCCGGCTTCGTTCGAGCCCGGCACGAACTTCACGTAGTAGTGCAGCACCGCGGGAATCACGCCGGCCGCGCCGTTGGTCGGCGCGGTGACGACCCGGCCGCCCGCCGCGTTCTCCTCGTTGACGGCCATCGCGTACAGGTTGACCCAGTCGAGCATCGACAGCGGATCGCGCAGCGACTCCTCCGAACGCGCGCGCAGGCGCCCGTTCAGTTCGGCCGCGCGGCGCTTCACGCGCATCGGGCCCGGCAGTTCGCCCTCGACCTTGCAGCCGCGCTCGACGCACGCGGCCATCGTGCG
Organism: Burkholderia sp. Bp8984; assembly: GCF_003853755.1. NCBI lineage: Bacteria > Pseudomonadati > Pseudomonadota > Betaproteobacteria > Burkholderiales > Burkholderiaceae > Burkholderia > Burkholderia sp. Bp8984. Next base: position 37,236 of record NZ_QTQN01000013.1, on the reverse strand, counting down.
CCAGATCGCGAGCAGCCCGGCGCGCACTTCGTCGGCCGGCCGCAGCGCGCATTCGTTGCGCAGCATCAGTTCGGCGATCGACAGCCCGTGTTCGCGGCACTGGCGCATCAGGTCGTCGCCGGTGCGGAACGGATACGGCACCTCGACCGCCGCGCGCACGCCGTTCACGCGATCGCCGTCGCGATTCACGACGAAGCCGCCGCCGACCGAGTAATACTCTTTCTCGACGAGCAGCTGGCCGTGCTCGTCGAACGCCTGGAAGCGCATCCCGTTCGGATGCACGATGCTCGTGCCGCTCATCAGCTTGCGGTAGAAGCCGATGTTCTCCTTCTCGTCGAAGCGGATCGTCTGCTTGCCGAGCAGCGCCAGCGACTTCTCCGCGCGGATCGCCGCGAGCCGCGGCTCGATCAGGTCCGGATCGATCGTGTCCGGCAGGTGGCCCTCGAGGCCGAGCAGCACCGCCTTGTCGGTGCCGTGGCCCTTGCCCGTTGCACCGAGCGAGCCGTATAGTTCGACCCGCACGCGGCGCACGAAGCCGAGCAGGTTCGCGTCCTCGATGTGCGACGCGAAGCGGCACGCGGCGATCATCGGGCCGACCGTATGCGAACTGGACGGGCCGATGCCGATCTTGAACAGGTCGAACGCGCTGACGTTCATCTGGCTTCCTCTGGGTGGGCGTACGTGAAATGTCGTTGGCATCAGTACATCAAAGCGTAAAAGTGGCCGATAGAACAAAAACGGCATCGGCGTGGGATACCGCCGCCAAGCCCCGCGCAGGACGGCCGGAAAGTGCGTTTTGACGATGATCGGCGACGCAAAACCACAAGTCGGCCGGCGCGCCCGCAAGCAGAGTGCAACAAGTGAGACCCGCCTTCCCGGCGTGACGAGATTGACCGCGATGACACCCGACGTACCCGCTTTCCCCCTCGCCGAACCTGCGCCGCGGCGCATCCGCTTCGGCATCGTGCTGCTGCCGAACTTCACGCTCACGGCCTTCTCGGGTTTCGTCGACATGCTGCGGCTGTCGGCCGACGACGGCGACTACAGCAAGCCGGTGCGCTGCGCGTGGAGCGTGATCGGCGAAACGCTGGCGCCGGTGCGCGCGAGCTGCGGGATCCAGATCACGCCGTGGGAAACCTTCGAGAGCGCCGAGCCGTTCGACTACGTGGTCGTGGTCGGCGGGCTGCTGCATTCGGGGCCGCAAGCCGGCCCCGAAACGCTCGAGTTCGTGCGCCGCGCGGCGGCGGACGGCGCGACGGTCGTCGGCATCTGCACGGGCGTGTTCACGCTGATGCGCGCGAACGTGCTCGACGGCTACCGCACCTGCGTGAGCTGGTTCCACTACTGGGATTTCATCGAGCGCTTCCCGAACGCCGATCCGGACCTGCTGATCGCCGATCGCCTGTTCGTGATCGACCGGCGCCGGATCACCTGCTCGGGCGGCCGTGCGTCGATCGACGTCGCCGCCGCGATCCTGCTGCGCCATTTCGACCATGCGACCGTGCAGAAGGCGCTGCGCATCCTGCTGGTCGGCGAGATGCAGAAAGGCAATGCGCCGCAGCCGCATCCGCCGGGCCTCGAGCCGGCCACGCATCCGAAGGTCAAGCGCGCGATTCTCCTGATGGAACAGCATGTCGGGCGCGCGCTGCCGCTCGAGGAACTCGCGTGCAAGCTGGACATGTCGACCCGCCAGCTCGAGCGGCTGTTCAAGGCCGAGACGGGCAAAAGCCCGCAGGCGTTCGCGAAGCAGGTGCGGCTGCGCACGGCCGCTTGGCTGCTGACCAGTTCCGACCGCACCGTCGCCGATATCGCGTCGAGCTGCGGGTTCGCCGACGCGTCGCACCTCGGCCGCGAGTTCCGCAAGCAGTTCGGCGTGCCGCCGGCGACCTATCGCGAGCGCGGCGGGGAAGTCGCGGAAGGCGGTATGTCGGCGGCGACCGATCCCGATCCCGTGGAAGACGTCGCCGACTGATTGACGATCACGCGCGCCGCCGGCGCGCGGCTTCGTTCTTCGTTCTTCGTTCTTCGTTCTTCGTTCTTCGCTCTTCACCCTTCGCCTCGGCCCCCGCCGTTCGCCCTTCACCTCCGCCCTCCCTTCGCCCGCCAACCGCACATCGAACCCGGCACGATCGCCACATTTCCCCGCCATTTGGAACCGGTTCCAATCAATTTGACCGACGTTGCAACTCATTGATCGAGGGTTATTCCGGATGCTGACGCACCTTCAAATTTGTATGATGACCACATCACCTTACAAACCAGAGCGCCATGTTCGAGAAAATTCCCGCCCGTGCGATGAGCGACCACGTCGCGCAGCAGCTGCTGAAGCAGATCGAAGCCGGCAGTTTCTCGGCCACCGGCAAGCTGCCGACGGAAGCCGTGCTCGCGCAGGAATTCGGCGTGAGCCGCACCGTGATCCGCGAGGCGATCTCGCGCCTGAAGAACGAAGGCGTGGTCGAGCCGCGCCAGGGCAGCGGCGTGTACGTGAACCAGCACGGCGCGATCCGGCCGCTGCGGATCGACTACGCGGAAGCCGTCGAGGCGAGCTCGCTGCCGCACCTGCTTGCGGTGCGCCGCGCGATCGAGGCTGAAGTCGCGGCCGAAGCCGCGCTGCATCACACCGCCGACGACATGGCCGACATCGACGACGCGCTGCGCAAGATCGACGATGCGGTGGCCGAAGGGCGCGACGGCGTCGCGGAAGACGTCGCGTTCCACCGCACGATCGCGGCCGTTACCGGCAACCCGTATTTCCTGAAGACGCTGCAGTTCCTGAACCAGTACCTCGAGGCCGGCGTGAAGGTCACGCGGCGCAACGAAGCGACGCGCGAGGATTTCTCGCGGCAGGTGCGCGACGAACACGCGGCGATCGCGGACGCGATCCGCGCACGCGACCCGATGGCGGCGCGCAACGCGGCACGCACGCACATGTACAACGCCGCGCGCCGCCTCGCGGAAGCCGGCATCTGTTGATGAACGAATGCGGCGGCCCGGGCCGAACCGGCGCCGTCGTTGTCCCGAACCTTTTCCGAATCGATCAAGGTTGACCATGTCACGAAATGTTGGAGTCATCGGCCTCGGCGCGATGGGCCTCGGCGTCGCCCGCTCGCTGCTGCGCGCGGGGTTCCGCGTGCACGCGTGCGACGTGCGCGACACCGTGCTGCAGGCATTCGCGGCCGAAGGCGGCGTGGCCTGCGCGAACCCGGCCGAACTCGGCGCGCAGTGCGACGTCGTCGTCACGCTCGTCGTCAATGCCGCGCAGACCGAAACGGTGCTGTTCGGCGAGCACGGCGCGGTCGCGGCGATGAAGCCGGGCGGCGTCGTGATCGCGAGCGCGACCGTCGCGCCCGACTTCGCGGTTGCGCTCGGCGCGCGCATCGAGGCCGCAGGCCTGCAGATGCTCGATGCGCCGGTGTCCGGCGGCGCCGCACGCGCGGCCTCCGGCGAGATGACGATGATGACGTCGGGCCCCGCCGCCGCGTATGCGGCCTGCGATGACGTGCTCGCCGCGATCGCCGGCAAGGTCTATCGCCTCGGCGACGCGCACGGCATCGGCTCGAAGGTGAAGATCATCAACCAGCTGCTGGCCGGCGTGCATATCGCGGCGGCCGCCGAGGCGATGGCGCTGGGCCTGCGCGAAGGCGTCGATGCCGACGCGCTGTACGACGTGATCACGCACAGCGCCGGCAACTCGTGGATGTTCGAGAACCGCGTGCCGCACATCCTGAACGGCGACTACACGCCGCTGTCGGCCGTCGACATCTTCGTGAAGGATCTCGGCCTCGTGCTCGATACCGCGCGCCGCAGCAAGTTCCCGCTGCCGCTGTCGGCCACCGCGCACCAGATGTTCATGAGCGCATCGAGCGCCGGCCACGGCGGCGAGGACGATTCCGCCGTGATCAAGACTTTCCCCGGCATCACGCTGCCGCCCGCCCGCTGATTCGAACGACGTTCCCGCCATGACCGCTTCCGCTTCCCGCCCCCTGCTCGGCTGCATCGCCGACGATTTCACCGGCGCGACCGATCTCGCGAACATGCTCGTCAAGAGCGGCATGCGTACCGTGCAGACGATCGGCGTGCCCGCCGGCGGCACCGCAATCGATGCCGACGCGATCGTCGTCGCGCTGAAGTCGCGCACGATTCCCGCCGCCGACGCCGTCGCGCAATCGCTTGCCGCCTACGAATGGTTGCGCGCGCAAGGGTGCCGCCAGTTCTTCTTCAAGTACTGTTCGACGTTCGATTCGACCGACGCGGGCAACATCGGGCCGGTGGCCGACGCGCTGCTCGATGCGGCCGGCGGCGACTTCACGATTGCGTGCCCGGCGTTCCCGGAGAACGGCCGCACGATCTATCGCGGCCACCTGTTCGTCGGCGACGTGCTGCTGAACGAATCGGGAATGGAGAACCACCCGCTCACGCCGATGAAGGACGCGAACCTCGTGCGCGTGCTGCAGCGGCAGACGAAGTCGCAAGTCGGCCTGATCCGCTACGACACGATCGCGCTGGGTGCGGCCGCCGTGCGCGAGCGGATCGAGCAGCTGCGCGCGGAAGGCGCGCGCTTCGCGATCGCGGACGCGCTGTCGGATCACGACCTCTACGTGCTCGGCGAAGCGTGCGCGGGCCTGCCGCTCGTCACCGGCGGCTCGGGCGTCGCGCTCGGCCTGCCCGCGAATTTCCGCCGCGTGGACCAACTGCCCGAGCGCGACAACGCAGCCTCGCTGCCGCAGATCGACGGATCGTCGGCGGTGCTCGCCGGCAGCGCGTCGAAGGCGACCAACGCACAGGTCGCCGCGTGGCGCGAAAGCCGGCCGAGCTTCCGGATCGATCCGCTCGCGGCCTCGCGCGGCGAACCCGTCGTCGACGCGGCACTCGCGTTCGCACGCTCGCACCTGCCGCAGCCCGTGCTGATCTACGCGACCGCGACGCCCGACGAAGTGAAGGCCGTCCAGCACGCGCTCGGCGTCGAAGCGGCCGGCCATCTCGTCGAAAGCACGCTCGCGGCGATCGCCCGCGGCCTGCGCGACCTCGGCGTGCGCAAGTTCGTCGTGGCCGGCGGCGAGACGTCCGGCGCGGTCGTGCAGGCGCTCGACGTGAAATCGCTGCAGATCGGCGCGCAGATCGATCCGGGCGTGCCGGCGACGGCCACCATCGACGCGCAGCCGCTCGGCCTCGCGCTGAAGTCCGGCAACTTCGGCACGGTGGACTTTTTCGACAAGGCGCTGCGCGCACTCGACGGAGCCGCATGATGAGTCACGAAGCGACACTGCGCGAAGAGATCTGCGTCGTCGGCGCGAGCCTGTATGCGCGCGGCCACGCGGTCGGCAGCGCCGGCAACATCAGCGCGCGCCTGGACGACGGCTGGTTGATCACGCCGACCGACGCGTGCCTCGGCCGCCTCGACCCGAACGACATCGCGAAGGTCGGCCTCGACGGCCAGCCGGTATCGGGCGGCAGGCCGTCGAAGACGCTTGCGCTTCATCGCGGGATCTACGCGCGCAACGCGCAAGCGCACGGCATCGTCCATACGCATTCGACGCACCTCGTCGCGCTGACGCTCGCGGGCGTGTGGCGCGACACCGACGTGCTGCCGCCGCTCACGCCGTACTACGTGATGAAGGTCGGCCACATTCCGCTGATCCGCTATCGCCGCCCCGGCGACCCGGCCGTCGCGGCCGAAGTCGCGGCGCTCGCCGACCAGGTGCGCGGCGTGCTGCTCGACCGCCTCGGCCCGGTGATGTGGGGTTCGTCGGTGTCGCACGCATCGTATGCGCTCGAGGAACTCGAGGAAACCGCGCGGCTGTGGCTGATGACGGACCCGAAGCCCGAGCCGCTGTCCGACGCCGCGCTCGACGAACTGCGCCAGGCCTTCGGCGCGCGCTGGTAACGCAACGCGTCGCGTATACGAATCACACAGGACTCCGTAGCGATTCCCATGCCCGCCGTGTGCGCGGGCCCTTCCGTCAGCACACACACACGATCCGGCGGCCTACGCGCCGCCGGCACACGACATATCTGGAGACGACGATGACTGCTCTCGACGCGGCCGCAAGCCGCTCGCCCGCCGCGCCCGCCCAATCGGCCGAGCTCGACCGCACCTACAGGAAAGTGTTCTGGCGCATCGTGCCATTCCTGATGCTCTGCTACGTGGTCGCGTATCTCGACCGCGTGAACGTCGGCTTCGCGAAGCTGCAGATGTCGCAGGACCTCGCGTTCAGCGAAACCGTGTTCGGCCTCGGCGCCGGCATCTTCTTCCTCGGCTACTTCCTGTTCGAGCTGCCGAGCAACCTGCTGATGCACCGCATCGGCGCACGCATCTGGATCGCGCGGATCATGATCACGTGGGGCCTGCTGTCGGCGGTGTTCGCGTTCGTGAAGACGCCGACGCAGTTCTACGTGCTGCGCTTCCTGCTCGGCCTCGCGGAAGCCGGCTTCTATCCGGGCGTGATCCTCTACCTCACGTACTGGTTCCCGTCGCATCGGCGCGCGAAGATCATCGCGGTGTTCATGTCCGCGATTCCGGTGTCGGGCATCTTCGGCAACCCGCTGTCCGGCTGGATCATGGAGCGCTTCCACGGCGGCTCGGGCTTTCACGGCTGGCAATGGATGTTCGTGATCGAAGCCGTGCCGGCGCTGCTCGTCGGTATCGCGACGATCCTGTATCTCGACAACGGCATCCGCAGCGCGAAGTGGCTCGACGCGCGCGAGAAGCAGCTGCTCGAGGACGAAATCGCCGCGCAGCCGCAGGAACAGCAGCAGCACGGCCATTCGCTGAAGGCCGTGTTCGCCGACCCGCGCATGTGGTGGATGTCGCTGATCTACTTCGCGTTCGTCACCGGCCAGTACGGCCTCACGTTCTGGATGCCGACCCTCGTGAAATCGACCGGCATCACCGATACGCTCCAGATCGGCCTGCTGTCGGCGATCCCGTTCGTCGTCGCGATCGTCGTGATGAACCTGTTCGGCCACAGCGCGGACAAGCGCCGCGAACGCCGCTGGCACCTGATCGTGCCGGCGCTGATGGGCGCGGTCGGGTTTGCGGTCGCCGCGTCGTACTCGCACAATACGGCGGTGTCGATCGTGTTCCTGTCGCTCGCGGCGGGCGGCGTACTGACCTGCGCACCGCTGTTCTGGTCGCTGCCGACCGCGTTCCTCGCCGGCTCCGCCGCGGCCGCCGGGATCGCGATCATCAACTCGGTCGGCAACCTCGCCGGGTTCGCGAGCCCGTACGTGATCGGCTACCTGAAGGACGTCACGCACAGCACGTCGTCCGGCATGTACGTGCTGGCCGGCATGCTCGTGATCGGCGCGATCGCCGTGTGGCTCACGCCCGCGAAACTCGTGAACCGCTGACCCTTCATTCGACGCGGGGCGCCGGGCGCCCCGCCCCATTCATTCACCGGACCGCTGCCATGCCCCGCTTCGCCGCCAACCTCTCGATGATGTACACCGAGCACGCGTTCCTCGAACGCTTCGCCGCTGCCTCGCACGACGGCTTCAAGGCCGTCGAGTACCTGTTCCCGTACGACTTCGCCGCCGAGGACATCCGCGCGCGCCTCGACGCGCACGACCTCGAGCAGGCGCTGTTCAACGCGCCGCCCGGCGACTGGGCCGCCGGCGAACGCGGGATCGCATCGCTGCCGGGCCGCGAGGACGAGTTCCGGCGCGGCATCGACCAGGCGCTCGATTATGCGCGCGTGCTCGGCAACAAGAAGCTGCACGTGATGGCCGGGATGGTCGCGCCGGGCGCCGATCGCGCGCGCCATCGCGACACCTACGTGGCGAACCTGCGGCATGCGGCGCAGGCGGCTGCCGCGCACGGCATCACGATCCTGATCGAGCCGATCAACCAGCGCGACATGCCCGGCTATTTCCTGAGCCGCCAGGACGATGCGCACGACATCCGCGCGGAAGTCGGCGCGCCGAACCTGAAGGTGCAGTTCGACTGCTATCACTGCCAGATCGTCGAGGGCGACCTCGCGATGAAGCTCAAGCGCGATTTCGCGGGCATCGGCCACATCCAGATCGCCGGCGTGCCCGAGCGTCACGAGCCGGACATCGGCGAACTCAATTACCCGTATCTGTTCGCGCTGATCGACGCGCTGGGCTACGACGGCTGGATCGGCTGCGAGTATCGCCCGAAGGCCGGCACGTCCGAGGGCCTCGGCTGGCTCAGGCCGTACCTGTAATTTCCGTATTCCTCAGAGGGCAAAGAACATGAAAGTACTGATCACCGGCGGCGCCGGCTTTCTCGGCCAGCGTCTCGCGCGCAAGCTGCTCGAACGCGGCGAGCTGACCGGCCCCGACGGCCGGAGCAGCAGGATCGACGAGCTGGTGCTGCTCGACGTCGTCGAGGGCAGCGATTTCGGCGACGCGCGCGTGACGTCGATCGTCGGCGACATCGCCGATCGCGCGGTGCTCGAAAGCGCGATCGACACGCAGACGGGCGCGATCTTCCACCTCGCGGCGATCGTCAGCGGGCAGGCCGAAGCCGATTTCGATCTCGGCATGCGGATCAACCTCGACGCGTCGCGCACGCTGCTCGAAGTGTGCCGCGCGCGCGGCCATCGTCCGCGCGTCGTGTTCACGAGCTCGGTGGCCGTCTACGGCGGCGTGCTGCCCGACGTCGTGCGGGACGATACCGCGCTGAATCCGCAATCGTCGTATGGTGCGGAAAAGGCGATCGCCGAGCTGCTGCTCTGCGACTACGCGCGCCGCGGCTTCGTCGACGGCCGCGTGCTGCGGCTGCCGACCATCAGCGTGCGGCCGGGGCGCCCGAACGCGGCTGCATCGTCGTTCGCGAGCGGCATCATCCGCGAGCCGCTGAACGGCGAGGAAAGCGTGTGCCCGGTGCCGGGGTCGACGCGGCTGTGGCTGCTGTCGCCGCGCGGCGCGATCGACGCGCTCGTCGCCGGTTGCGAGCTCGACAGCGAGAAACTCGGCAACAAGCGCGTGATCAACCTGCCCGGCCTGTCGGTGTCGGTCGACGAAATGATCGCGGCGCTGCGCGAAGTCGCGGGCGACGAGGTCGTGAAGCTGATCCGCCATGCACCGGACGAACGCGTCGAGAAGATCGTCGGCAGCTGGCCGGGCCGCTGGGACACGACGCGCGCGGAAGCGCTCGGGCTGAAAGGCGACACGTCGTTCGCGGACGTCATCCGCAGCCATCTCGCCGACGAACGGCGTTGACGGCCGCGCCGCCCGGCAGGCAAGCAGCCGCCCCGGCGTCGCCGCTGCCCGCCCGGCAGGCCGGCAACGCCCGGCCGCATCAGCGCGGCCCGGCGGACTCCCCGACGTGTATCGATGCGCGCTTCGCGCCGGATGGCGAGCGCGCCGCGCCGGCCGCATGCTGCCACGCCAGCAATCCGGGCAGATAGAACAGCAGATCGCGCACTCGTCGCGCGCCGGCGAGCGCCAGACAGGTCGGCGCGTCGAACCCGAGCAGCCCGCCGATCAGCACGAACCCGCCCTCCTGCACGCCCAGCCCGCCCGGCATCAGGAACGCGATGCTGCTCAGCAGCTGGATCAGCGCTTCGATCGCGAGCGCCTGCGCGAACGTCGGATCGGCGCCGAGAAAACGCAGCGCGAGCCAGATTTCCAGCGCATAGCCGGCGAACTGCAGCGTCTGCCAGATCACCAGATAGCGGACGACGATACCCGTCTTGCGCCAGATCACAAGGATCGACTGATCGGTGCGTGCCGATTCGCCGACCAGCGCCACCACCTTGCCGCTCGTGACGCGGTTGACCACGCGCATCGCGCGCTCGAACGGCCGCGCGTGCTGAACCAGTGCGAACAGCAGCAGCACCGGCACCAGCGCCGCCATGCCGATGGCGAGGCGCGCGGCAACCTGCGCGGCATCGGACGATACGTGTTCGAGCACGTAGCCGATCGCGACCAGCGCGAACACGAGCTGGCTGATCAACGTCAGCTGCATGTCGGCGACGAGGCTCGCCACGGCGGTCGCCGGGCGTACGCCCGCCTGCCGCAGCAGGCCGAACGACACGATCTCGCCGCCGATTCGCGCGACCGGCAACAATCCGTTGATCGATTCGCGGATCCACACGAGCTTGAGCATCGTCGCGAACGACGGCCGGCGCGGGCCGCGGATCAGCATCCGCCAGTCCCACGCATTCGCAAGCATCGGCAGGATGTGGGCCAGCGCGGCGACCAGCAACCCGGCGCCGGCGATCCTCAGCCGGTGCAGGATCTCCAGCGGATGCTCGCGCCAGACCAGCCACACCGCGAGCACCAGCCCGGCCAGCGCCGCCGCGCGCCCCGCTTGCCGCAGGCGCGCGTCGCAACGCTCGGACCGCCGGTCCGCGCCTTCGAGGTCGGCATGCGTGTCGTGCGTCATGATTTCCCCGCGGGCGACAGCAAGCCCTCGCGGTCGACGCGAAAGCGCGTGCCGCGCCAGACGACGTGCGACGAGAAGAAACTCGACACGAACACCACGAACTGCAGGAAATCGACGAACGGCAACCAGAGCGCGCCGCGCAGACCCGCGCCGGTGGCGCGGCTCGTCTTCAACATCAGCAGCGCCCGCGCGACGAGCGCCGCGAACGCCAGCCCCCAGGCGGCGAGCGTGCCGCCGGAAAACAGCACGGCCAGCATCGCCAGCGGCAACGGGTGCATCAGCACCGACCCGGCGTGACCGAGCCGGTCCGCCGCGCGGATCGTGCAACTCCAGCGCAATTCGTGCGCGTACAGCGTGGCGAACGTCTCTTCGACACAGGCGTGCCCGACGACCAACGGCGGGACGACGACCTGCGCGCCGACCTGCCGCACTGCTTCGCCGAGCGCGTGATCCTCGGCCAGGTGATGCGCGAAACGCGCGAGCCCGCCGATGCGTTCGAGCGTCGCGCGCGTGATCGCAATCGTCTGGCCAAAGCACGGACGGGCGCGCCCGATGAAAAGCCCCGTGATGACGCCCGGCAGGAAATGGTAGTTCGTCATCGCGACGGCGACACCAGGCCAGAAGCCCGGCGACGCGATGCCGCGATACACGCTCGTCACGATGCCGACTTCCGGCTGCTGCAGCGCGCCGACGACGGCACGCAGATAATCGCGCTCGACCAGCACGTCGCTGTCGGCAAGACACAGCACTGAATGTTCCGCGTGTTCGAGCATGTTGACGAGGTTCGCGATCTTGCGGTTCGGCCCGTACAGTCGCGCGTCGGCGACGACCTTGATGTTCGCGTCCGGATGGCGCCTGCGCAACGTTTCGACGGCCGCGAGCGCCGCGTCGCCCGCATCGTGCACGCCGAACAGATGCTGTACCGGCCCCGGATAATCCTGCACGAAGAAGCTTTCGAGATGCTGTACGAGATTCCATTCGTCGCCGTGCAGCGGCTTCGCGACGGTCACGCCCGGATAATCGCACGGCACCGCCCGCGCGCGGGAAAAGAACCGGCCGACCAGCACGCTGGCCGTGACCGTGTAGGCAATGCCGAGCAACACGCCCAGTCCGCAGGCGATCGACATCGCGCCGGCCAGCGCGTGCAGCAGATGCAACAGGATCATGCTTCTCCCCAGTGGTGACCCAATGACCGCGACGCCCCGGCCGGCACGCGCGAACGCGCGCTCGCCCGGACACGCCGCCGTGTCGATTCCCGTTGAGCCGGATATCAAGGACGACCAACCGACGGTACGCGCAATCAGATGACACGACTACCGTGCGGCGATCGATTCCGGTCACGCGCGCACAGCCGCGAACGTCCGCGGCCCTGAACGCCGCGTGGGCCACCTTACGGGCCGACAGGATCGCGGTCGCGATGACGGTCCGGATGCGGAATGTCATCGCCGTGAAAGACGCTTCGGGTACGCTCGGCGCAAACAGTCCGGCTGGCACGACACACTCCCTGGTGGCGCTCGTAACCGACGATCCGGCGCACAAGCAGCCCGGCAGCGGGTCCGTGCTGTCGATCATCCGGCGCATCGCGCGATGGTTCGGCGGCCGCGTGCGGTTCGGGCCCGGCATCGGCGGATACGGCACCGGCGTCGCGATCGTGTTGCCGTCGGCCGACGCCGCCCGGGTCGAGAGCGCGCATGCGTCACGGGGCGAATCCGATGCGCGGCCGCACGCTTAACGTTTTGTTAAGGATTCGGCCGTAGAATCCTCCGGAAGATACGGTCCCCACCCGCTTGCCAGGAGCTTTCATGTCTACCTCCGCCCGATACGATGCAGTCGCACGCCTTCTCCACTGGCTGATCGTGGCGCTCGTCGTCGCGCAGTATGCAATCGGCTGGACGATGCCCGACGTGCATCGCGATACGCAACCGGTCGGCTTGATCGCCGCGCACCTGATCGTGGGCACCGCGCTGCTCGCCGCGATGGCTTGCCGCGTACTCTGGCGCGTGACGCATCGTCCGCCCGCCGACCAGCTGTCGCCCGCGATGCGCGCCGTGTCCGGCGCGACGCACTTCGGGCTCTATGCGCTGCTGATCGCGGTGCCGTTGCTCGGCTGGATCAATGCGTCGTCGCGTGCCTGGGCCGTGACGCTGCTCGGCATCGTGCCGCTGCCTGCGCTGTCGGCGGCCGGATCGGGATTCGGGCATGCGATGGGCGACGTGCACGGCATCCTCGCGTGGGTGCTGTTCGGCGGCATCTGCCTTCACGTCGCGGCCGCGGTCGCGCATCGTTTCATCCTGCGCGACCAGGTCATGCAGCGGATGATGCCCTGGTAATCCCGCCGCCGGCATCCTTGCGCGCCATCGCGGACAGCAGTCCGCCGATCGCGGATCGCATCTCGCCCGCATCGCCGCTCATCCCGCGATCCACCTGCGCGCCCAACGGAATCGGGCAACGAGACGGTCTCGGCGCCGCGCGAAGCGGCGCGCGATCGACGGCCTGGCCGTCCGTGCCGTTCGACCGGGCCGCGTGCCGCGAACGGCATGCGTATCGCCGCACCGCGAACACGACGGCCTGAAGACACACACGTACATGTCGGCTCCTAGTTGCCGGCCTGCGCCGGCATGACGGAGGCCGGCGCAGGCGCGGCAGCCGAAGCCGAAGCCGAAGCCGCCATCCTCGCGCGATCCTGCTCGGCGAGCTTCGCCTGCGCGGCCTGAATGTCCGCCGGATATTCGCCGTCGTCCCCCTTCGACGGATCGTACCCGGCCGCTTCCAGACGAATCAGCTCCTCGCGAACCTGGGCACGCGTGAGCGGCGCATTCGATTGCGCGAATGCGGACTGACCGGAGATTGCGCCGATCATCATCAGTAGTGCGATATAAGTTTTCATCATCAACTCCTTCAATGTTGCGTGCCGATCAACCTTCGTGAATGTCGAACCCGCCGCGGCGGTCCGCTGCGTCAGCTTCCGAAATACGGCGTGCAAAAGCTCTCGGGGCCGACGCATGCGGCCGGGCGCGGACGGGTCGGTTGCGCCGCCGGCCTGCCCGCATCGGACGTCCCCGCCGGATCGCCGCCGACCGCGGTTTCGGCCTGATGCCGAGGAAGTTGCCCGGCCTGCTGCTGGAACAGCGGACTTACGTCCGGATACGACGTATCGGTCACGAAGCGCAGCCCGTTGGTTTCGGCGTCGATCAGTTGCTGCCTGACCTGCGCGCGCGTCAGTGCCTGTGCCGACGCAGGCGTCGCGACACTCGCGACGGACATCGCCGCCACCGTGGCGGCCACCAGCCAATGCGTATTCATGCTCCACTCCTTCGGAAGTCAACGAAACGAGGTGCTACACCCGTATGACGACGCGGGGCATACGTTTATTCCCGGAATGCCGGAGCGCTCGCACCGGACCTTCACCGATCTGTCATTCTTTCGTCAGCCGGCGTAACCTGACGTAACGCAGGCCCCACCGCACGTGGGGCAGACTGACGACACCTTGTGGATCGCCCCTCGATCATGTCCGTCGCTTACGACTATGCAGCCGGCCTGCTTCGCACGCTGTACGATCGCCATCTCGACGGCGGCGCCGTGCTCGATACGGCCGCGTTTCCCGACGCCGAGCGATTCGTTCGTGCGTGGCCGGCCATTCGCGCGGAAGCGCTGGCCGTCGCGCGCGACCTGCCGCGCATCCCGCGCTTCCACGAGATCATGCGCGAGCAGCACGACATCTCGGCCAACGATGCGCGCGACTGGCGGATGTTCATCATGCAGGCTTACGGCCAGCCGTTCCCGCGCAACCTGTCGCGCTGCCCGACCGTCGAATCGATCGTCGCGGCGTCGCCGGACGTGCTGTCCGCGTCGCTGTCGTTCCTCGCGCCCGGCAAGCACATCCCGCCGCATCGCGGGCCGTTCCGCGGCATCCTGCGCGGTTATCTGGTGCTGTCGATGCCGAAGCGCGCGGATGGTACGCCGGCCGCCGTGCTGAAGGTCGACGGCCGCGACTACCGGCTCGACGAAGGCTGCTTCCTGCTGTGGGACGACACCTTCGTGCACGAAGTGTGGAACGACAGCGACGAAGTGCGGATCGTGCTGCTGCTCGATATCCGCCGGCGCGGCATGCCGCGCTTGCTGATGTGGCTGTCGAATGCGGTGATCGGCGTCGTGCGGCTCGGGATCAGGGTGCGGGGGCGGTCGATTCCGGTTTAGCAACCCGCCCGGCGCACGCGCCTTGCGGTCAATCCTCGCGCGCAAGCCGCGTCAGCACCTCCGTGAGCGCTTGAATCGCGGGTTGAGCGGCGCGCTGCACCGGGTACACGAGGTAGTAGCCCAGACCGTTGCGCACCACCTCCGGAAACGGCGCGACCAGCGCGCCGGCTTCCAGCCGATCCGCCGCCATGCGCGGATCGCCGATCGCGACGCCGTGCCCGTCCGACGCGGCCGTCAATGTCAGCTCGAGCGTATCGAACACGAGCCCGGTGCCCGGGTCGACCTGCGTTGCGCCGACGGCGTCCAGCCAGCATCGCCATTCGTCGCGATTGCTGGCGGGATGCAGCAGTGTCGCGTGCGCGAGATCGGCGATCGACTTCAGCACCGCGCCCGCCTCGCGCGTACACATCGGCGTGAGGCACTCGTCGAACAGCGGCACGGCCACCATGCCCGCCCAGCTTCCGCTGCCGCGCACGACGATCGCATCGAAACCGGCGTCGGTGAAATCCGGCGTGTCGTCCGCCGACGTGTGAATGCGCAACTCCGTGCGCGGCAACGCATGATTGAGCGCCGACAGCCGCGGCAGCAGCCAGCGAATCGCGAACGTGGAGGGCAAGCGCAATGTGAGAGTCGACGCGGCATGCGCATGCGCGCGCGCGTGTTGCGCCAGTTGCGAGAGTACGTCGACGGCCACCGTCAGCAGCGCGCCGCCTTCCGCGGTCAACGTCAATCCCGACGCATGACGGACGAACAACGCACACCGGTAATGCGCTTCGAGTTGCTGCACCTGACGGCTCACCGCACCCTGGGTCCGGCACAGATGCTCGGCCGCGCGGTTGAAGCTGCCGAGTTCGGCGGCGGCGACGAACGCCTGGAATGCCGTCAGCGGCGGCAGCGCACGGGTGAGATCCGCGAGCGGATATGCGCGGGCGGCATACCCGGGTTGCGGATTATTCGTTTGTTCGGTCATCGCTGCATCGCTATCGTGGTTGAACCGGTTCGCGACGGCTGTCGTGGCTGGCTCGTCAACAATCAGCGGAGAAATACCATGGTCTCGTCGTCCGACGCACTATACACGCGGCAGGTCGATACCTACCTCAAAGCGCTCGAGAGCGGCAACGTCGCCGCGATCTGCGCATTGTTCACGCCGGATGCGCAGATATTTTCGCCGTTCCTCGGCTGGATGTCGCCACTGCCCTTCTTCGAAAAAGTCGCGGCGGCCTCCGGACAAAGCCGGATCACGCCGATCGACATCTGCGTCAGCGCCACGGGCGCACGTCGGGCCACCGGCTATTTCGTCTACGACTGGGGACTGAAGGACGGCACCGCGGTGCAATTCGAGTGTGTCGACGTCTTCGAATTCGACGACGACGCGCGCATCGAGCGCATGATCATCGTCTACGACACCTATCAGATCCGCAGCACGGTCGGCGACAAGTACGCATAGCGCATCGACGGGGATCAGGCACCACGGCCGTTGCGCGGCGCAGCAACGTCGCCGCGCCGCCGGCCGTACGGCAATGTCGCTGCCGGCCCGATCGATCGCCTACACTACAGACCGTCCCCCCGCACGGCTCCTGCCAGCCACCGCCATGGCACACCTCTTCTTCGCGGCGTCGATCCAGCGCCATATCGACACGCCCGAGCGCGACATCGACGCACGGACGCTCGGCGAAGCGCTTGAAACCGTCTTCGGTGAACAGCCGCGGCTGCGCGGCTATATCGTCGACGACCAGGGCGCGCTGCGAAAGCACCTGTCGGTGTTCATCGACGGCCAGCCGGTACGCGACCGGCAACATCTGTCCGATCCGCTCGGCAACGGCAGCCGCGTGTACGTCGTGCAGGCGCTGTCCGGCGGATAAAGGGACGCATCGCCATCCAAACGAGCGCGCGGCCGCGCCCACAGGAGACATCCGACATGAACGATCGACTGCTCGTCGCGACCCGCAAGGGCCTGTTCGTGCTGCACGCCGACGGCAACGGCGGCTGGGCGCTCGGCGAGCCGCACTTCGTCGGCGAACCGGTCAGCATGGCACTGGCCGACCCGCGCGACGGCACGCTGTACGCGGCGCTCAATCTCGGCCATTTCGGGGTCAAGCTGCACCGCAGGCGTGCCGGTGCCGCCGCATGGGAAGAATGTGCGGTCCCCGTCTATCCGCCGCAGCCCGCCGATGAACTGCGCGCCGACGTCAGCGCCCATGCCGGCACCGGCGACGCGCACGACGAAGCGCCCACCCCGCCCCGCCCGCCGTGGACGCTTCAGCAGATCTGGTCGCTCGAAACCGGCGGCGCGGACGAACCGGGCGTATTGTGGGCCGGCACGATACCGGGCGGCCTCTTCCGCTCCGATGACGGCGGCGATTCGTGGGCGCTCAACCGCCCGCTGTGGGATCGCCCGGAGCGCCCCGAGTGGTTCGGTGGCGGCTACGATGCGCCGGGCATCCATTCGGTGATGGTCGATCCGCGCGACAGCCGGCACGTGACGATCGGCATCTCGTGCGGCGGCGTCTGGCAGACCTTCGACGGCGGCGCGACCTGGCGCGTCAGCGCCGACGGCATGGAGGCCGACTACATGCCGCCCGAGCGGCGCGGCGAACCCAACGTGCAGGACCCGCATCGCGTCGTCCAGTGCGCGGCCAACCCCGATGTGCTGTGGACCCAGCATCACTGCGCGATCTTCCGCTCGACCGACGGTGCCGCGCACTGGCAGCGGATCGAAGCGCAGCCATCGAGCTTCGGCTTCGCGGTCGCCGTGCATCCGGCAGACCCCGACACTGCGTGGTTCGTCCCCGCCGTGAAGGATGCGTGCCGGATTCCGGTGAACGGCCGCTTCGTCGTCACGCGCACGCGCGACGGCGGCCGCAGCTTCGAGAGCCTGTCGAACGGGTTGCCGCCTGCGCCGGCCTACGATCTCGTCTATCGGCACGGGCTCGCGGTGGACGACTCCGGCACGCGTCTCGCGATGGCGTCGACGACGGGCGGGTTATGGACCTCCGCGGACGGCGGCGAAAACTGGCGGCAGGTCTCCGCGCATTTGCCACCGGTGTATTGCGTGCGCTTCGGATAACGAACGACTCACACGCAGCGCGTGCCGACGGCAAGCGCCCGCCCGTTGCTTTACGTCGGCGGCGCGATCCGCGCGACCGCGTCGCGCGTCTGCACGATTTCCGCTTCAAGCCAGTCGAGAAACCGCCGGACCCGCGGCTCGCGCTCTCGCCCGGGCCGGCACAGCGCGACGAAACGCGCGCCGGCGAGCCGCACCGATGCATCGATCGGCGTCAGCGCGTCGCGTTCGACGTGCTCGGCGGCCAGCACCGAACTGAGCAGCCCGACACCCTGCCCATGCAGCACGGCCTGCAGCGCGTAATGCTCGTCGTCGTAATGGCGGAACACCGCGCGCTCGAGCCATGCTTCGCGACCGGCCGCACGGCACCACGATGCCCAGTCGACCGACACGGGAAGCGGCGTATCCCAGGTGGTCTCGATCAGCTCGATACGCTCGTTCGCGCGCCCGACGTCGAGGCCGCGCGCCGCATACGCGCCGAAATACTCGTCGATCAGCGCGATCTCGTGCAGCGCGGGAAATGTGCGCGACGTCGCGCGGATCGCGAGATCGACCCGCGCGTCGCGTTCGAGATCGACGAGCGCGTTGCCGGTTTCCACCTTGATGTGCAACTGCGGATCGACGCGCCGGAACCGGCCGAGCCGCGGAATCAGCCACATCGCGGCGAACGCGGGCGTGGTGGTCAGCACCAGCGTGCGCGTATCGGCCGCCGCGGGCCGCAGCGCATCGAGCCCGCGGCTCATGCCGAGCAGCGCGTCGTGACACGCGCGAAACAGTTGCCCGCCCTCGTCCGTCAACCGCACGCCGCTCGCGCCACGCTCGAACAGCAGCACGCCGAGCCGGCTTTCGAGCGACTTGATCTGATGCGACACGGCCGCCGGCGTCACGGAAAGTTCGTCGGCGGCCGCCTTGAACGTGCCGAGCCGCGCGCACGACTCGAATACACGCAATGCAGTCAGGGGAATTTTCGAGAACACGAGGCCTCGCGGGCCGGATCCGGCCAGGTTGAATTCGATTCAATCCGCGTGAGATTAGGTGAATTGAGGCGCGCGCGCAACGCGGGTAGCCTTCCGGGACGTCGCGGCACGGCGGCCGCGGCACGCAGTAGCGGCCAACCCACCGCCCAACCATCGACGCACCAGCAACCGTCGAACCGGAGAACCAACGTGCAAGGCCTACCGCGCAGGATCACGCAGGCGGTGCTCTACGAAGCGATCGCCATTTCCTGCATCTCGCCCGCGATCGCGGCGCTCTTCAAGCAGGGTCTGGTCTATTCGGGCGCGCTGTCCGCGACGATGTCGGCGATCGCGCTGCTGTGGAACATGATCTTCAACGCGCTGTTCGAGCGCTGGGAAGCGTCGCGCCGGCAGCCCGCGCGCACGCTCGCGCGACGGATCCTGCATGCGACCGGCTTCGAGGGCGGGCTCATCTTCATCCTCGTGCCGGTCGTATCGTGGTGGCTCGACATCTCGTGGTTCGACGCGTTCGTCGTCGACATCGGGCTGTTCGCGTTCTTCTTCTGCTACGCGTTCGTGTTCCAGTGGGCGTTCGATCGCGTGTTCGATGTGCCGGCGGCGACGAAGGAATCGTGACGAGGTGTTCGCGGGCCGGCTTCGCGCCGATCGACGCGCAGCCCGAAAGCAACGCGGCCCGCCCGCACGATACGGGAGGGCCGCGTTTCATCACGCCGGCGCGCCGCCTTCGGCGAGCGCGTCGGTCACGTCGACGCTCAATGCACGCCGAGATACGCCTTCACCGCCGGCAGGCCCGGCTTGCCGTCGAGCGTCGTCACGCCGGCCAGCCACTTGTCGAGCGCCTGCGGATTCGCCTTCAGCCACTCGGCGGCGGCCTTGTTCGGGTCTTCCTTGTTCATGATCGGCAACATCACGTGGTTCTCGATCGACGTCGTGAACTGCAGGTTCGACACGAACTTCGCGACGTTCGGGCAACGCTGCGCGTAGTCCGGCGGCGTGGCCGTCAGCACCTTCGCCTCGCCGTAGTTCGGGCCGAACACGTCGTCGCCGCCGCTCAGGTAGTCGATCTTCATCTGCACGTTCATCGGATGCGGTTCCCAGCCGAGGAACACGATCCACTGCTTGTCGCGGATCGCGCGGTTCACCTCGACCAGCATCCCGGCCTCGCTCGACTCGACCATCTTGAACTTGCCGAGGCCGAACTGGTTGCCGTCGATCATCTTCTTGATCAGCAGGTTGCCGTCGTTGCCCGGTTCGATCCCGTAGATCTTGCCGTTGAGCTTGTCGGCGTACTTCTGGATGTCGGCGAACGACTTCAGGCCGCCCTGGTACACGTAGTCGGGCACCGCGAGCGTGTATTTCGCGCCGGTCAGGTTGGGCGTGGCGAGCACCTTGATCGTGCCGGCCTTCGTGAACGGCTGGATGATCGGGTCCATCGTCGGCGACCAGTAGCCGAGGAACACGTCGATCTGCTTGCTCTTGATGCCCGCGAACGTGATCGGCACCGACGCGATCGTCTTGGTCGGCGCGTAGCCGAGCCCCTGCAGCATCGTCGCTGCAAGACCGGTGGTGGCAGCGATGTCGGTCCAGCCGACGTCCGCGAAGCGCACGTTCTTGCATACGGGCGGGTCGGCCGCATAAACCGCCGACATCGGCGCGGCCATCCCGATCCCGCATACCGCTGCGATCAATTGGCGCTTCATCTGTCTTCTCCTCAAAGTGACGTCGTTTTTCATGGGGGCGGGATCGATGGTTGAAGCCGCGCGCCGCGATCCCGGCGGCGTCGCGGACCGAATGGTTCGCGCGGGTTGCGTCAGCGCCCCGGCAACCGTCGCTCGTAGCTCGGCGCGTGACCGAACTGCGCGCGATACGCCTTGCTGAAGTGACACGGCGAATGGAATCCGCACGTCGTCGTCACGCGCGCGATCGACGCATCCGTAGTGCGCAGCAGGTCGCGCGCGCGTTTCAGCCGAAGCGTGAGGTAATAGTGAGTGGGCGACACGTTCAGGTACACCTTGAACATCCGCTGCAGGTGACGCTGCGACAGCCGCACGAGCCGCGCGAGTTCCTCGAGCGACAGCGGCTCCTCGATGTTCGCTTCCATCAGCCGCACCACTTCGATCAGTTCCGCGCGCGAGAAGCCGACGCGCGCATCGACGGGGATCGGCTGCGTATCGGTCGAGCTGCGGATGCGTTCGAGGATGAACTGCTCGGACACCTGCGCGGCGAGCTGCTGGCCGAAACGCATGCCGACGAGATTCAGCATCAGGTCGAGCGGCGCGGTGCCGCCGGTGCAGGTGAGCCGGTCGCGATCGACGACGAACAGCTCGTCGGCGAACCCCACCTGCGGAAACTCCGCATGCAGCGCGGACAGGTTCTCCCAGTGCACGGTGCAGCGATAGCCGTCGAGCAGGCCGCCCGACATCAGCGCATACGCGCCGGTGCAGATGCCGCCCAGCGGCAGCCCGCGTTCGGCGAGCGCCGCGAGCGTGTCGCGCGCGCCGTCGTCGACCACCTCGCGGATGTGAATCCCGCCGCACACGATCATCACGTCGGGCAGGTTCGTGTAGTCGAGCGCCTGGGTCGGCCGCACCGCGATGCCGTTGCTGGCCCGCACGGGGGCACCGTCGAGCGAATAGATCGACCACTGGTAGTGATCGGCACGCCCGACGTAGTTCGCCATCCGAAGCACTTCGACCGCGCTCGAGAACGCGATCATCGAGAAGTGCGGCAGCGTCAGGAAGCCGAAATGGGCAAGGGACGAAACCGGTGAAACGCGAGCGGCGGGCACGGCGGCAGCGGCGGCGGACGTCACATCGAGCTCCTGGCGAACGGTTGAGCAGGTTGCACGCAGCCAGCCCCGTGGCAAACGCCACGGAAGCCGGTATCGAATCGGAAGAGGCGGCCGGAAGTCGAACCGGCCGCCGGTTGCTTACGCTTGCGCGGGCGCGGCCTTCGCGCGGAACAGCTGCTTCAGGCCCGAGAACAGCGGTGCTTTCGCGGTGCCCGGCGCGCGGCCGAAGCTCTCGGTGATGCGGTCGAGAATGATCGCGAGCAGCACGACCGACAGACCGCTTTCGAAGCCGAGGCCGATGTCGAGGCGCTGGATACTTGCGAGCACGTCGTTGCCGAGGCCACCCGCGCCGACCATCGACGCGATGATCACCATCGACAGCGCCATCATGATGGTCTGGTTCACGCCCTGCATGATCGACGGCAGCGCGTTCGGGAACTGCACCTTGTACAGCAGCTGCCACGGCGTGCAGCCGAATGCCTGGCCGGCTTCGACGATCTCGCGGTTCACGTGACGGATGCCGAGGCTCGTCAGGCGCACGGCCGGCGGCATCGCGAAGATCACCGTCGACAGGATCCCCGGCACGCGGCCGAGACCGAACAGCATCGCGGCAGGAATCAGGTAGACGAACGCGGGCATCGTCTGCATCAGGTCGAGGATCGGACGCACGATCGCGGCGACCCACTTGCTCTTCGCGGCCCAGATGCCGAGCGGAATGCCGAGCACGAGGCTGATGATCGTCGACGACAGCGTGAGGCCGAGCGTGATGACCGTCTGATCCCAGAAGCCCGTCGCGAAGATCAGCAGCAGCGACGCGGTGGTGAACAGCGCGAAGCGCCAGCCCACGCGCCACAAGCCGACGCCGATGAAGATCGCCATCATCAGCCACATCGGGATCGCCTGCAGGCTGTGCTCGACGAAGGCGGCGAGCCCCTCGATCGCGCGGCCGATCGCATCGAACGTCGCCGCGTCATGATCGAGCAGGTAGTGAACGGACTGGTCGACCCAGGTACCGAGCGGAATCATTTCAGACATGGGAGCCTCGCGAACGCGTGATGGCCTTCAGGATAAGAGCGCGGTCGACCGAGCCGCAGTAGCAGCCGTCGTCGTCGACGACGGGCAGTGCATTCGGGCTCGCGACGACGCGCGCGACGACATGTTCGAGCGACGCATCGCGCCGGATGCTTTCGATCGGCCGCACCGACGGCGTGTCCTGACCGATCGCCTCGCGCGTGACGAAGCCGCGGATCTTGCGTGCGGCGTCGAGCACGAACGCATATTCGGCACTGCCGTTCAGCGTCGCCGCGACGTTCGCGGCGTCGCACTTCGACATGGTCGGCACGGCCCCCGTCTGCATCAGGTCGCCCGCCGTCAGATAGCGGCTCGTGTCGATGCCGTCGAAGAACGCGCGCACGTAGTCGTCGGCCGGGTTCGCGATGATGTCCTGCGGCGTGCCGACCTGCACGAGCCGGCCGCCTTCCATGATCGCGATGCGGTTGCCGATGCGCAGCGCCTCTTCCAGATCGTGCGACACGAACATGATCGTGCGGCGCTGTTCCTTCTGCAGTTGCAGCAGCACGTCCTGCATTTCGCGGCGCTTGAGCGGATCGAGCGCGGAGAACGCCTCGTCCATGATCATCAGCGACGGGTTCACGGCCAGCGCGCGGGCCAGGCCGACGCGCTGCTGCATGCCGCCCGACAGCTCGGACGGCAGCTTGTGCGCGAACGGTGCGAGGCCGACCTGCTCGAGCACCTCCATCGCACGGCGTTCGCGTTCCTTCTTGCCGACGCCCGCGACCTCGAGGCCGAACGCGGCATTCGACACCACGGTGCGATGCGGCATCAGCGCGAACGACTGGAACACCATGCTCATGTCCTTGCGGCGCAGCGCGGTCAGCGCCGAGCGGCGTGCCGACGCGACGTCGAGCCCGTCGATCAGCACCTTGCCGGCGCTCGGATCGACCAGCCGGTTCACGAGGCGGATCAGCGTGGATTTGCCGGAGCCGGACAGGCCCATCAGCACGAATATTTCGCCTTCCTGCACGTCGAACGAAACGTTGTGCACACCGACGACCTGACCGGTACGCTTGAGCACATCGTCTTTCGTTGCGCCGGCGGCGAGCATGTCGAGCGCCTGCTGCGGGTTGCTTCCAAATACCTTGCACAGACCTTCGACTACGACCTTGGGGGCATCCATCGAAACCTTCTCCTCGTGTAGCGGGGACTCACGCGTGTGACTCAACGTGCCTACATAGTTGCCAGAAAAAACCCCGACCTGCCGACGAATTACGACAAACGCTTGCGCAAATACGACACACCCCGCAGGCCCGCCCGGCGGGGCGCGGCGCTCGGCGGCCCCCGATTGCGGCGACGCAATACGCGCACAGCCAGCACCGGCGGGCATCGCGGGCGTGACTTGTGCGCAGCAGCGCGACGCGCGAGCGGCGGCGTTTTACGACAACCCGCAAAAACCGCGCGTCGCTTTACGACAATTCCACGTCCGATCGGACCGTTCGCCTGCCCGGCGCCGGCAAAAAGAATGGTCGTACGAAAACGGGCGCCGCGAACGCGCGGCAGCCATGCTTCGCGGCCCGCCCGCAACCCAGAAAATCCCCCATGGCCATTGTGATACATTCCGGCAAACACGCCGATCGCGACGTCGCCGCGCGCCTTGCGCATGGCGCTGCGCCGGCAGTCCGCGCACGCCGGTTCGCCTGCCGGCCATACGGAAACAGCCTCGATCGCGCCGCGCGACGATCGAAGGACGATAACGAAATGAGAGAGGGAGCAAGGCGATGAATTGGGCTTTTGCCGCAATCGGTTTCATCGTGGGCGGTATCGCCGCATTGTTCGGGGATTTCTCCGCCGCCAACGGCGCGCTGCTCGGTGCGGCGGCCGGGTTCTGCATCGGCTACGCGCTGCAGCAACGCAAGCACACGCACGGCGGTACGCCCCCCGACGCGTTCGCGATTTCCGCGACGCCGCAACCCGCTCCCGTGCCGCTCGCCGATCGCGTCGCGCGCCTCGAAGCGACGGTCGACGCGCTCACGCGCGAGCTCGACGTGCTGCGCGGCCAGCTCGCCGGCGCGAAGGCCGGTGCCGCAGCGACCGGCAGCGCCGCGCAGGTGCCGTCGACGCCTCCCTCCGCCATCACGCCTGCGCCCGCCGCGATCCCGCCTCGACCATCCGTGCAGCCTGCGGTCGCGAGCGCCGGCGTGCCGTCGTCGACGTCCGCGCCCGCGCCCGCGCCGGCAGTCGCCACGCGGACGAGCGCCGCACCTGCTGCCGCCGGCGCACCGACGAGTGCGCCCGCAACGACCACGCCGCCCGCCCCACCCGCCCCGCCCGAACCCCGCGAACCCGGTATCGCCGAACGCGCGCTCCGCGCGGCGCGCGACTGGCTGCTCGGCGGCAACACGGTCGTGCGCGTCGGCATCATCGTGCTGTTCTTCGGCGTCGCATTCCTGCTCAAGTACGCGGCCGACAACGACATGCTGCCGATCGAATTCCGCCTGGCCGGCACGGCGCTCGCCGCGGCCGCGCTGCTCGCGATCGGCTGGCGCGTGCGTGCGCGCCGCGCGGCGTACGGTCTCGTGCTGCAGGGTGGCGGCATCGGCATCCTGTACCTGACGATCTTCGCCGCGACCAAGCTCTACGCGCTGCTGCCGGTCGGCGCGGCGTTCCCGCTGATGGTCGCGGTGTGCGCGCTGAGCGCGTTCCTCGCGGTGAAGCAGAACGCGCTGCCGCTCGCGTTCATGGGCAGCGCGGGCGGCTTTCTCGCGCCGGTGCTGCTGTCGACCGGCCACGGCAGCCATGTCGCGCTGTTCAGCTACTACGCACTGCTGAACGCAGGCATCTTCGCGATCGCGTGGTTCAAGGCCTGGCGTCCGCTGAACCTGCTCGGCTTCGTGTTCACGTTCACGATCGGCTCGGCGTGGGGCGTGACGGCGTACCGCCCCGCGCTGTTCGCGACCACCGAGCCGTTCCTGATCCTGTTCTTCCTGATGTATGTCGGCATCGCGCTGCTGTACGCGGTGAAACGCGAACTGGCGCTGCGTCACTATGTCGACGGCACGCTCGTGTTCGGCACGCCGATCGTCGCGACCGCGCTGCAGGCGTCGCTCGTGAAGGACATGCCGTTCGGGCTCGCATGGAGCGCGGTCGCGCTGTCGGCGTTCTATGTCGCGATCGCCGCCTGGCTCGCGCGGCGCCGCGATCGTCTCGCGCTGCTGTTCGAAGCGATGCTCGCGCTCGCGGTGATCTTCGCGACGCTCGCGGTGCCGCTCGCGTTCTCGGGCCCGACGACCAGTGCCGCGTGGGCGATCGAAGGCGCGGCGATCGTGTGGGTCGGCGTGCGCGAGAAACGCCTTGCGCCGTTCGGCTTCGGCCTGCTGATGCAGATCGCCGCGGCCGGCGCATTCTTCACGAGCCTGCTCGGCCCGGCCGACACGAACGCGCTGCCGGTGCTCAACAGCGCATACATCGCGATGCTGCTGATCGCGCTCGCCGGGCTGTTCACGGGCTGGTGGCTGCACGGACGCGACGAAGCGCGCGCGTGGCACGCGTGGATGCCGGACGTCGGCGCGGCCGCCGCGGCGTGGGGGCTGTTGTGGTGGCTGAGCGGCGGACTGCACGAGATCCTCGTCTACGCGGGCCGTCACGTCGACCTGCATGCGGACCGGTTCGTCGTCGACGCGACCGCGCTGTTCGCCGCCGGCACCGCGTGGCTCGCGCACGTCGCGCGCCGCAAGCTCGCGTGGCCGATCGCCGAATGGCCGGCACTCGCGCTGACGCCGGTGCTCGCGCTCCTCGCGTTGCGCGCGTTCGATTCGCACGAGGCGCCGCTGTCGGGCATGGGCGCCTTCGCGTGGCCGATCGCCGTCATCGCATGCTATGCGCTGCTGCTGCGGCAGTCGCGCGGCACGGCGGCAGCCGGTCCGGCGGCGAGCG
This sequence comes from Burkholderia sp. Bp8984, assembly GCF_003853755.1. Lineage (NCBI taxonomy): Bacteria > Pseudomonadati > Pseudomonadota > Betaproteobacteria > Burkholderiales > Burkholderiaceae > Burkholderia > Burkholderia sp. Bp8984. The sequence continues at coordinate 10,903 of NZ_QTQN01000013.1, read as the reverse complement.
CGGCGGGCGCGGCGGGCGCGGCGGGCACGTTGGCCGTGGCGGCCATCCCCGTTCCCGTGATCGCGCCGTTGCACACGCTGATGTTCTGGACGTTGTGCGGGCTGTTCTCGCTCGAGGGCTTCTGGCGCCTGCGCGCGTTCGTCCCCGAAGGCGCGTGGAGCTGGAGCGCGTGGGCCTACGGCTTCGGCGCGCTGCTTCTGCTGGTGTCGGGCCCCGGCTCGCGCCTGCGCTGGCCGGTCGCCGCGTTCCCGCGCGCGTATCAGGTATGGGGGGCTGCGCCGCTCGCCGCGCTGCTGTGGCTGTGGAGCATCGCCAGCGTGACGAGCGACGGCGATGCGTCGCCGCTGTTCTGGCTGCCGCTGCTCAATCCGCTCGACGTCGCGCAACTGCTGATCTTCGTCGCGTTCGCCACCTGGCTGCGCCGCCTGAAGACGCTCGGGGTCACCTGGCATCCGCTGGCGGCCGACCTCGCCGCGCTCGCGACCGTGTTCCTGTGGTTCAACGCGCTGCTGCTGCGCACGCTGCATCAGCGTTTCCACCTGGCCTACGACATCGACGCCGTGCTGTCCTCGTTCGGCATCCAGCAGGTGTTCATGGTCGGCTGGAGCCTGTTCGCGTTCGCCGGCATGTGGCTGACGCGCCGCAACGGCATCGCGCGCGTGTGCGCGCTGGCGTCGCTGCCGCTGATCGTCGTGATGTGGGCCTGGACCTTCTACGCGAACTTCACGCAGGACGGCGGCAGCTGGGCGCGCATTCCTCTGCTCAATCCGCTCGACCTCGTGCTGGTGGTGGTCTATGCGCTCGCCGCGTCGTGGTTCGTGCGTGCGCGCACGCTCGGCTGGCCGTTCGGCAACTATCGCGTCGAACTGCTCGGCGCGGCCGGCGCAACGGCCTTCCTGTGGCTGAACGCGATCCTGCTGCGCACGCTGCATCACTGGACCGGCGTGCCGTACGCATTCGACGCGATGGCGGAATCGACGCTCGTGCAGGCGTCGGTCTCCGTGTACTGGACGCTCTGCGCGCTCGCGACGATGATCGGGGCCACGCGCCGCGGCTTGCGTCCGCTGTGGTTCGTCGGCGCCGCACTCCTCGCGCTCACGGTGATCAAGCTGTTCCTGTTCGACCTGTCGCACGTCACCGGCATCGAACGCATCGTGTCGTTCATCGGCATCGGCATCCTGCTGCTGTTGATCGGCTATTTCTCGCCGCTGCCGCCGAAGGCCGCGGCCCAACCGGGCGACACCCAACCATGAAACGACTCGCAGCCCTGCTCGGCCTGAGCCTGCTGACGTCGTTCGCGACGGCCGACGGCGCCCCCGGCGCGGAACGCGTCGCGCGGCGCTTCTCGCTCGATCTCGACGGCAGCGCCGCGTATTACCAGCTCACCGTGCCGCAGGCCGTCTATGCGGCCAGCCGGCGCGACGATCTCGGCGACGTGCGCGTGTTCAACGGCGCCGGCGAGCCCGTGCCGTATTCGCTCGATGCGCCTGCGGCGGCCGCCGTGCCGCCGGCGCGCACGCCGGTGCACTGGTTCCCGCTGCCACCCGCGCGCGCCGACGACGGTCAGGCGCCGCTCGGCGTGTCGGTCGCGCCGGACGGCTCGCTGCGCGCGGCCGTCACCGCACCGGCTCGCGCGAAACATGCGGCAGATCTCGTCGACCTGTCGCATGCGGACGGCGAGGTCGACGCGCTGCTCGTGCATGTGAGCGACGACAGCTACCAGGGCCGTGTCGCCGTCGAAGCCAGCGACGACCTGCGCAGCTGGCGCTCGCTCGGCAGCACGCAACTGCTGAAGGTCGGCCGCGGCGGCGACCTGCTGGTGCAGGAACGCATCGCGCTCGAGGGCGCGGGGCCGCGCTACCTGCGGCTCGACTGGCTCGACGGCGCGCCCGCGATCGGATCGATCGAGATCGAAACGCAACCGCACGATGCGCGCACGGCGGACTCCGCTGCCGTGCCGCGTCAATGGCGCGAAGCCGTACACGTGCGGGCCGGCGGCGCGCCCGGCGAGTATCTGTTCGATACCGATGGCGCCTATCCGGTCGACCGCGTGCGCATCGACCTGCCGCAACCGAATACGGTTGCGCGCGCAACGCTGCAGAGTCGCCCCGACGCGCAGGCGCCGTGGCGCGAGGTCGCCAATGCCGTGCTGTTCCGGCTGCAGGGCAAGGGCGGCGAACAGCGCAACCCGCCGCTGGCGTTTGCATCGAATCCCGATCGCGCGTGGCGAATCATCGTCGACATGCGCAACGGCGGGCTCGGCGGCGGCCAGCCGGCCGTCGCGGTCGGCTGGCATCCGGCCGCCCTGACCTTCGTCGCGCGCGGCATGCCGCCGTTCACGCTCGGTGTCGGCAATGCGTCGCTGCCGTCGTCGGCCGTGAGCCGCGATGCGCTGCTGGTCGGAATGGCGCCGGAGGTACGGCCCGCGCGCGTCGGTGCGGCGCTGCCGGCCTCGGCGGTCCCGCCCGGGCCGGCAGCCGATACGGATGCGGCCCGCCGTTACGTGCTGTGGGGTGCGCTGGTCGTCGCGGTCGGCGTGCTCGGCACGATCGCATGGCGCCTCGCACGCGGCGGCGGCGACACGCCTGCTCGCGACGAGTAGGACCACGCCACCACGCCGGCACACCGGCACGCCGAATCAGGCCGGTGCCGCTCGCACCGTTCGCGCAGTTCCCACCGTTCACACCGTTCGCGCCGCGACGCGGCCGTGCGGACGCGGACGCCACGGTGACGAGCGGCAGCTGGCCGCGCCGGCCGCCCCCATCGCCGGCGAGCGCGTACCGCGACGCGCACGCCAGTCGGCCCGGATCGCCGCGATCGCGCGAAGCGCCCATGATTGCGCCATCACGACAGGCCGCACGCCCCGCCGCGATGCCGGCGGCATGCGACGCGCGACGCATGCGACGGGACGCCTGCACAGGATCGCGCTGTCATAGCGCTTGCCGGCGAAGCGCACGATATCGACGACGTCGAAACCCTGGGCCCGGTAGAACGCCAGCAGATGCGACGCGGGATGCGGCGTATCGAGCGCGAGCAGCGAATAACCGCGCAACGCGGCCCACTGCCCGGCAAACGCGAGCAGCGTCGCACCGATCCCGCCGCCTTGCCAGCCGGGATCGACGGCCACCTGGCGCACGCTCGCGACGCCGTCGCGACGGTACAGCGAACACGGCGACGCCGGATCGGTGGCGTAGAGCGTCATCGTGCCGACGACGCGACCACCAGACACCGCGACATGACATTCACCCGCTTCCGCGCGGCGACGCGTGACCTCCTCGGCCTGGTCGACACACGTACAGTTGAGCCCCATCGCGCCGAGTCGCGCGAACGCACGATGCAGCAGCGCGGTGAGCTGCGTGTAGCTGTCGACTGCCGGATCGAAGCGCCGCACGATGACCCGGTCGGCGCGCACGGCAGGCGGCGCGGCGGGTGAACGTTCGGCGATCGTGTTCCGGGATATCGACATGGCAGCGCTCCGTGGTCAGGATGACCGAAGTCTAGGAGCGCGCCGCGAGGCGTCGCAAGAAAAAATGTCGTAAAAAAGACGAGAATTCGAAGCGAGGCGATGGCGCGACGGTGTGCATTTTCATGCGTCCGACGCCTTCGGTCACGTGGTCGAACACACCGATCGTTGTGCCTGCAAGCAATGCGTGACGCACACTGCGTCGCCGACCCCATGCCGCGCGATTCCGGACTTGCGATGCCCCGCGCGAGCGCCCCGCATCGTCGTTGACACACCCGGCGACGCGCTCCAGACTCGCTGATCCTCCACCGCACCGCGAGCGCACATGGTCACCTGCTTCCTTCGCTACGTCATCGATCCGTACAAACTCGAGCAGTTCGAAACCTACGGCAAGATGTGGATTCCGCTCGTCGAGCAATTCGGCGGCACGCACCACGGCTACTTCCTGCCTTCCGAGGGCGCGAGCAACATCGCGCTCGCGATGTTCTCGTTCCCGAGTCTCGCCGAGTACGAGCGCTATCGCGAACGCTCGAAGGCCGATCCCGCGTGCCAGGCCGCGTTCCGGTATGCAGAGGAAACACGCTGCATCGTCAGCTACGAGCGCAGCTTCTTCCGGCCGGTGTTCGAGTAACCCCGCGCATCGCGCCCCCTTTCCGGCGCCGGACGAAAAAACGCCCCGCCTGCATCCGCGCGGCGGGGCCAACCCATGTCAGTAGAGACATTCATGGAGGAGACGGGCCCATCTTATCGAGCGCGGCTCGCCGTCCCAACCAAGCATTTCTGCTATCCATCTGCGTCGCCGCGCGCACGCGCGCCCCGCGTGCCTGGCATATCGATAGAACGAAAAGTCGTTTTCAGAGTGGCGGCGGGGTCGTTACCATCTGGTTTTAAGCCTGTGCTTAGCCGGGCAAGCCATCCCCAAGGAGCGCCCTTTGACTGCATTCGATCAACACCGCCGCCCGTTCGTGGTCGGCATCGGCGGCACCACCCGGGCCGCGTCGTCGACCGAGCGCGCGCTGTCGTTCGCGCTGCGCGGCGCGCAAGCCGCCGGCGCACGCACGCGCCTGTTCGACGGCCCGTTCCTGCATACGCTGCCGCACTACGCCCCCGAACACAAGACGCTGACCGACGCGCAGCGAGAACTGATCGACACCGTGCGCGAAGCCGACGCGATCATCATCGCGACGCCCGGCTATCACGGCGGCGTGTCCGGCCTCGTGAAGAACGCGCTCGACACGCTCGAGGAACTGCGCGCCGACGAGCGCCCGTACCTCGACGGTCGCGCGGTCGGCCTGATCGTCACGGCCTACGGATGGCAGGCCGCCGGCACCGTGCTGACGTCGCTGCGCTCGATCGTCCACGCGCTGCGCGGCTGGCCGACCCCGTTCGGCGCCACCGTGAACACGCTCGAAACGCGCTTCGAGAGCGCCGACAGCTGCTCGGATCCGAAGGTCGTCGCACAGCTCGAGACCGTCGGCTCGCAGGCAGCCGAATTCGCGCTCGCGTTCGCATCGCATCGCGCGGCCACGCATGCCGCGTCGGTCGACGCGCTCGCGCCCGTGCTGAAGATCGCCAACCAGTAATCCCCGCCTCCCCGCAGCCCGCGCCCGGCCGACGACGTTCGCCGCGCGCGGGCTGCGCGCGTCTGGCAGTCCGGCGCGCATCGCAGCGCTGCCGCCTGCTTCATGCCGGCTCCCCACCCCGATAACGATCCGGCCCACCACGTGATTTGCATTGGCCGAAAGATTGGTTCACGCGGGCCGCGGGTTTTCGTACGCTGAAAGCCCGAACCTTCCATGCGCACGCCATGAACCGCACGATCCGTTACAAGGGCTACGAAGTCGCCCCCGCCGCCGCCCGGCTGCCGAACGGGCTGTTCGCCGCGAACCTGACGATCGAGAAGGCAAGCGGCGGCCCGTCGCCGCGCGCCGTATCGTTCGACGCAATCGATTTCTTCTTCGAAGAGGAACACGCGCTCGCGTATGCGTCCCGCTGGGGACGCCTCTGGGTCGATACACAGGCCTGAGCGCGGCACCCGGCAGCAGCAGGGCTGCTCGAAAATGCGCGATTACGGAAGCTATGCAAGAATCTTTCGTCTCGTAATCGCATAACAACAGCCATGTCCGACACGCTGCAGGAAGACCATGCAGCGGCAGATCACGCCATGCGCAACTGGACCTTCGAACGTCAAGGTCCGGTCAGGATCGGTTCCGATGCGCACAGGCAAATGTTCTGCCGCATGCTGCTCGATACGCACAACCCGTACAAACCGGCCGTCATCGACTGGCCGCCGCTCAAGCCCGACGAACTCAAGCGGCTCACGTCGCTGCCGATCTGGGACATCGCCGTGCAGACCGAAGGCCGCGCGTCGATCCGCGTCGCCACCTTCGCCGCAACCGTCGGCGATCCGCTGCTGCGCCGGGCGCTCGAGATGGACGGCGCCGAGGAAGCTCGGCACAAGGTCGTGCTGTCGAAGCTGGTCCAGGCATACGGCATCAAGCTCGCCCCCGAACCGGCCTATCCGGCACCGAAGGACCCCGAGTGGTCGTGGATGGTGACCGGCTTCAGCGAATGCATCGACAGCTTCTTCGCGTTCGGCCTGTTCCGCTCCGCGCAACGCTCCGGCTATTTCCCGCCCGAACTCGTCGACACCTTCGAGCCCGTGATCCAGGAGGAAGGCCGGCACATCCTGTTCTTCGTGAACTGGTATGCATGGTACTGGCGGAGTTTGCCGTGGTGGCGCCGGCCGTGGTTCTTCGCGCGGGTGGCGGCCGTGTGGGCATTCCTGATCCGGGAACGCATCGGCATCGCGCGCGGGATCGATGCGGACGGCGTCGCGCACGACGCGAACTTTCCGGCGACGAGCACTGCCGACATCGGCGATGCGCTAAATCCGCGCGAACTGATCGAACTGTGCGTCAGCGAGAACGACCGGCGCATGGCCGGGTACGACAAACGGCTGCTGCGCCCGATGTTCGTGCCGCGCATGGCGCGCCTCGCGCTGCGATTCATGCGGAAATAAGGCTGCTGCGGCGGATTGCCGGCGACGCACGCAGGCCGGCCGTCGGCGCCTTGTCCGGGACGATGTACTGCGCCGCCCCGACCGGGTGGCAGAACCGGGTCGCGTTGCCGCGGCCGCCATCCTCATCGCGGTTCACCCTTCCGGACGAGAACGAACCACACCCCGGCTCGCATCCGGCGATTTGGGTGCGGCATCACGCCAGCCAACGAACGCTCGTCAGCCTGACGATGCTCATCCGACGCGCTTGCGTATCGTCTTTCTCTCCAGCGGAATGCCCCCCTTGCCAGCACGGTAGAGTCACCGCGAAGCAGATGCGGGTTTCTGCTCGCGGCTCCCCGTTGCCCCCATCGTTCGCGTCTTCGGCCGTCATCGTGGGCGCCCCGCCACATCATCGCAACGACTCCGGTTGCAAGACTGCCCGGCGCGGGCGATCTGGCACCTCGTCTCCCCCTGCCCCAACCCGTCATATGAAGTACGTCAATTGAACAGATTCCGAACTGGAATCCCAATCGCCGTACCAATGCACCTGTAGCACTTTTTTACAACTTTGAGAAACCGGCGCCGGGGAAGGCCCGCCCCACGGGCGCGCGCGGCCGATGAGATGCGCAAACCAGCATAATCAGACAATCCGTGGCTCATGTTTTTTTTGATTTACCGGCAAACCAATAAATACAATTAAAAATCCACATCAAATCTCGTATTAATAAATTAACAAGAGCCTCGAATGCATACGAGCCAGCGTCCCGCCTGACATTACAACTCAGAAAGGCAAACGTTTGCCGCAAACGTTTGTCGTTTCATTTGTCTTACTTTTTTGGTTACCCAATGTGCGGCAACACACACAAAACTACGTCACAACGTTGATTTTTATGGTTTTTTTTCATCCATCACCGCATCCGCACGAGACCTTCACTCCACCTTCCAGTCATTTTCAACTTTCTTACACACCAACAGATCAAAACACGATCTATTAACCATCTTTTAACTTCAAAAACCTTCGATTTATCACTGTTTGTCAATCTCAAAATATCGCCTCAAATAAACTCCGCCCATCAATTTTAAGATTCGCGCGAGCGCACGGCAGATTCCTCTAACGAAAGAGACCGGTGTGTGGCGTGCATATTTGGAGGTAGTAGGACATGAACCGCACATACCGCTCGATCTGGAACGAAGCCCTTGGCGCCTGGGTCGCGGCATCCGAACACGATTCGGCACGGGGCAAGCCGAACAAGTCCGCCGTTGTGGTCGCGGCCCTCGCGGCGCTGACGATCGGTCTGCCATCGTTCGCCAGCGCGGCGACTTACATCCCCGGGACAGTCAACGGATTCGGACAGTTTTCGCCATCGAGCTGTACGTCCTCCAGCGGCAGCACGGCAGCCGGGCGCATAACCATGGGCGACACCAACTCGTATCCGACCGACGGCTCGGGTACGTGGTCGACCGTGACCGGCTGTAACGCATCCGGCAACAACAATCTCGCCGCGACGGTCTACGGCACCTACTCTCAGGTCACCGGCAAGGGCGGCACCGCCATGGGCTTCCTCAGCTCGGCTGCGTTGTGGGGCACGGCCGCCGGCCTCGAAACCACCGCCAGCGGCGCCGGGTCCACCGCGCTCGGCTTCGGCTCGACCGCGAACGCGCTGAACTCGGTCGCGATCGGCGGCGCGGGCGGTAACGGCACGACGCCGCTGTCCCAGGCAAACTCGACCATCGCATCGGGTGCGGGTGCAATCGCGATCGGCAGTAACGCAACCAAGGGCGCGCAAGCAGCCGCTTCGGACTCGATCGCGATCGGCGGTCAGTCTTCCGTTGCATCGGGCGCCACGTCCGGCGTCGCGGTCGGCCGCAACGCGACTGTCAATGGCGCGTACGGTATTGCACAAGGCGATAGCGTCGTCTCGGGCGCGACAGGCCAGAACGTCGCGATCGGTTCGAGCGGCACGACGGCCAACAGCGCCACGTCAGCGGGCGGTGCCGTCGCAATCGGCCGAGGCCAGGTGGCGACGGGCGACGGCGCGGTCGCGATCGGCGATCCGAACAGCGCAACCGGCACGGGTGCACTGGCGATCGGTGCAAACAACACGTCGAGCGGTTCCGGCGCCGTCGCGCTCGGCAACAGCACCTCCGCAAGCGGTACGGGCGCCGTCGCACTGGGTAACAGCACCACTGCGACCAACAGCTCCGTCGCGCTTGGCAGCTCGGCGACGGCCACGGGCACCAATGGAGCGGTGGCCATCGGCAATGCCGCGACCGCAACCGGCACCGGCGCGATCTCGCTCGGCACCATCGGCAGCTTCGGGGCCAAGTCGCTGGCCACTGGCTCGGACGCATTGGCGCTCGGGAACGGCTCGACAGCCAGCGGCACCGCCGGCTCGGTCGCCGTCGGCGCGGCAGCCGTCGCATCGGGCACCTATGCGACGGCCTTGGGAGCGAACGCGACCGCATCGGGTTCAAACTCGATCGCACTCTCCCAAAACGCTAATGCATCGGCCACAAATGCCATCGCAATCGGCACCGCGTCGAGCGTGACCATCGCGAACTCGGTCGCGCTCGGTAGCAACTCGACGACGATCGCGACGGCAGGCACCACGACCGGCGGCACCGGCCTGGTCAGCAGCTCGACGATCGGCGGCCAGAGCTTCGGTCCGTACGCAGGCGCCGGATCGGCGGGCGGCGTGGTCAGCGTCGGCGCCATCAACGCCGAACGCCGCATTCAGAACGTCGGCGCCGGCCTGGTCAGCGCAGGGAGCACGGACGCGATCAACGGCAGCCAACTGTACGCGGTCGCAACCACGACTATGTCGAACATCACCAGTCTGTCGACGTCGACTTCGACTGGCATCAGTTCGCTGTCCACGGGCCTGAGCTCGACCAATAGCTCGGTTGCATCGCTGTCGACTTCCACGTCGACCGGCCTCTCGTCGGCGAACAGCTCGATCGGCTCGCTGTCCACCTCGACCTCGACCGGTATCAGCTCGCTGTCCACGGGCCTGAGTTCGACCAATAGCTCGGTGGCTTCGCTGTCGTCGTCCACGTCGACCGGCCTGTCGTCGGCGAACAGCTCGATCGGCTCGCTGTCCACCTCGACTTCGACCGGTATCAGCTCGCTGTCCACCGGCCTCAGCTCGACCAACAGCTCGGTCGCTTCGCTGTCGACTTCCACGTCGACCGGCCTCTCGTCGGCCAATAGCTCGATCGGCTCGCTGTCCACGTCGACCTCGACCGGCATCAACTCACTGTCCACCGGCCTCAGCACGGTCACGACCAAGACCGACAATCTCGGCACCAGCACGGCCTCCGCCCTCGGCGGCGGTGCGAAGTATGATCCGACGACCGGAACGGTTTCCGCTCCGGCGTACACGACGTACAACGCGAATGGCACGACGTCGACCGCCAGCAGCGTCGGCTCGGCGATCGACAGCATCAACAGCCAGGGCATCAAGTACTTCCACGCGAAGTCGACGGCAGCCGACAGCCAGGCGCTCGGCACCGACTCGGTCGCGATCGGCCCGAATGCCATCGCCAACAACACCGGCGACGTCGCACTCGGCAGCGGCTCCGTCACCGACACGCCCCACGCAACGCCAACGGGTACCGTCGGCGGCGTAACCACCACGTTCGCGGGCGGCAACCCGAGCAGCGTGGTGAGCGTCGGCAACGCGAGTACGGGCACCACGCGTCAGATCACCAACGTCGCAGCAGGTCAAATCACGCCGACCAGCACGGACGCGATCAACGGCTCCCAACTCTTCGCGACCAATTCCATCGTGGATTCGCTGTCGACGACGGTGTCGTCGTCCAGCAGCGCAATCTCGTCGCTGTCGACCGGCATCACTTCGTTGTCGACGGGGCTGAGCTCGACCGATAGTTCGGTCGCTTCGCTGTCGACTTCCACGTCGACGGGCCTCTCGTCGGCTAACAGCTCGATTTCGTCGCTGTCCACCTCGACTTCGACGGGGATCAGCTCGTTGTCGACGGGCCTCAGCTCGACCGATAGCTCGGTGGCCTCGCTGTCGACGTCGACGTCGACTGGCCTCTCGTCGGCTAACAGCTCGATTTCGTCGCTCTCGACTTCGACCTCGACGGGCATCAGCTCGTTGTCGACGGGCCTCAGCTCGACCGACAGCTCGGTTGCTTCGCTGTCGACCTCCACGTCGACTGGCCTCTCGTCGGCGACCAGCTCGATCAGCTCGCTGTCCACCTCGACCTCGACGGGTATCAGCTCGCTGTCGACCGGCCTCAGCTCGACCGATAGCTCGGTCGCTTCGCTGTCGACGTCCACGTCGACGGGCCTCTCGTCGGCGACCAGCTCGATCAGCTCGCTGTCCACCTCGACCTCGACGGGGGCTGAACGTGCTGTCGAGTCCGTTCCGGCTGCCGGCGCTGTCGGGGCACGACCTGGAAATCATGGCGTTCAT